>DASQDR010000233.1:0-29914 GCA_035634055.1 Tepidisphaeraceae bacterium
CGGATCATCTCCGGAGGCCTCTTCTCTTGGATCGTGTCTGTCTCCCGTGCACGAGCCGCCGTCACGGCGGGACGCCTTGGCGATCAGCCCGCGTCGGTGTGCGGCGCGGGTGCGGGATCGGAGTGCATCGCGCCGGCTTGGCCGGGCTGCTGCGACGCGCCAGCCTCCTGCTGCGACGACGTTGCCTCCGATGCCCCGTCGCCGTCACCGTTCTGGCCCGGGCGACGGCGCTGGGCGGAGCTGCGTCCACCGCGGCGGCCGATCTCGGCCATGTGCTTGCGGTTCAGGCTCACCTTCTCGCCGCCCTTGCGACCCGCAGCGCGGGCCTCGTCGGGGGTGAACTCGTGCGCCTTGCCCTTCTCGTGAGCGGCCCGCCCACCCTTGCGGGCGATTTCCCGCTGGCGGTGGGCGTCCATCGATGCGAACCCCCGGTTGCGTGTTCGGGTGGTGGATTCCTGCTGGTCCATACCGACTCCCTTCTGCGACCCGCCCGCGCCGCCGCCGCCCCGTCTTGGCGACCGGCCCGGCGACGCGTCAGAACGCCGCGGGCAGCGCCGGGGGGAGCGGGAAGCACGCACGAGCCGATCCGTCACGACCGCGACGGTCGGATGTTCGTGTTTGCCGTAACCCGGGACCTTCGCCTCAAACAGAACCGACACCAACGGCGACGTCGGGCGGCGATGTGTCGAGCCCGGGCGGCATTCTCATCCGGGCCTGCAACGTCGATACCAGCCGGCGCCAGGAACGTGTTTCCGGCGGCATCCCTTGCTTCGACGCGCGCCAATCCTCCACCGGCCGCGCCAGGCCAATGCATGGGACATCACACAACTCGCGCGGCTGGTCGCCCCGTGCGACGCCCGTCGCAAGGATAGAGGATTTGGACGAGCCGGTGGTGCGGCGAGGGTGCGGACGAGCCGCTCCGGCCACTGGCGATTTCGCCTTGGCGGATTACCATCTGATCACTTTCGCCGCTACGGCAGCCCGACCTAGAATGTTACAGAACGCTTCTGGCGCAACCCGTCGTCCCGGCCGATATGGATGTCGCGGGCCGGTCGGGGGTCGTCTCGTCTAATCAGATTGAGCCGCTGAGCAGGACAACCATGACGCCGTTCGACATCGTCAACCGAGCCAACGCCGAGTACATCGACCAGCTTTACGCCCAGTACCAGCGCGACCCGCGCTCGGTGGACGCCAACTGGCAGGCCTTCTTCGCCGGGTTCGACGCCGGCGCCGCGCGCAACCAGACGCCCGGTGGGACGCACCCCGGTGAGCCGCCGCACCCCGACGGCGCGCTGACCACCGGCGTCTACGACCTGGTCCACACCTACCGCGAGCTGGGGCACTTCGTCGCGCGCCTCGACCCGCTCGGCCACGACCGCCCGAGCCACCCGCTGCTGCAACTGTCGGAGTTCGGCCTGACGACGGCCGACCTGGACAAGCCGTCGATCAAGGGCGGCTTCTGCGGCGAGACCGACGGCACGCTGCGCGATCTGATCGAGAAGCTCCGCGCCACCTACTGCCGCACCATCGGCGTGGAATTCATGGACATCCCGGACAAGGCCCAGCGCGAGTGGCTTGCCCAGCGGATGGAACCGATCCTCAACAAGCCAAACCTGACTGCCGAGGAGTCGCGCGCGATCCTGTTCCAGCTCGTCGCCGCCGAGGAGTTCGAGAAGTTCCTCCACACCCGCTACGTCGGGCAGAAGCGCTTCAGCATCGAGGGTGGGGAGTCGCTCATCACGCTGCTGAACACGCTGATCGAGGATGGCTCCAATCTGGGCGTCGAGGAAGCAATCCTGGGCATGGCCCACCGCGGGCGGCTGAACGTGCTGGCGCACGTGATGAACAAGCCCTACGAGACGATCCTGAGCGAGTTCGAGGGGACCTATAAGCAGGAGAACGACGAGGGGGACGGCGACGTCAAGTACCACCTCGGCTACTCCAACGAGCGCACCACCGCCGGCGGGCGCAAGGTCCACCTGCTGCTGTCGCCCAACCCGTCGCACCTGGAGCTGGTCAACCCGGTCATGCAGGGGATCGTCCGGTCCAAGCAGACCTACACCGGCGACAAGGACCGCAACAAGATCATCCCCATCACGCTGCACGGCGACGCCGCCTTCACCGGGCAGGGCATCGTGCAGGAAACGCTCGGCCTGTCCGAGATGCCCGGCTACCGCACCGGCGGCACGGTGCACGTGATCGTGAACAACCAGATCGGCTTCACGGCCACGCCGAAGCAGACCCGCTTCACCCCCTACCCGACGGACATCGCCAAGAGCATCCAGGCGCCGATGTTCCACGTGAACGGCGACGACCCCGAGGCGGTCGTGCACGCGGCGCGGCTGGCGATCGCGTTCCGCGAGCAGTTCAAGATGGACGTGATCCTCGACCTGTGGTGCTACCGCCGCCACGGTCACAACGAGACCGACGAGCCGGGCTTCACCCAACCGGTGATGTACCGCCAGATCGAGTCGCACAAGACGACCACCCGCCTCTACGCCGAGCGGCTGGAGGCCGAGGGGAAGATCGAGCCGGGCGACTACGAGGAGATGCGCCAGGAGGTGATCAACCGCCTGACCGCCGCGCAGGCGCTGGCCAAGGAGCTTAAGCCGCGCAACCGCAACGTCAGCCTTGGCCCCGCGTGGCGCGGCATGACCAAGGCGCCCGCCCGCGCGGGCGAGTGGCAGGGTCAGACGGCGGTGAAGGCGGACGTCCTCCGCCACGTCGTCGACCGCGCCACCAACGTCCCCGCCGACTTCACGCCGCACCCCAAGATCAAGCGCGTGCTGAGCGGGCGGAAGCAGATGGTCGAGACCGGCCGCGGCCTGGACTGGGGCGGCGCCGAGATGCTGGCGATGGGCTCCCTCCTGCTCGAGGGGCACTGGGTCCGCCTGATGGGGCAGGACGCCGAGCGCGGCACCTTCAGTCACCGCCACGCCATCCTCTACGACTTCGAGAGCGGCAAGCGCTACGTCCCGCTGGCGCACCTGTCGAAGGAGCAGGGGCACATCACCATCACCAACTCGATGCTCAGCGAGCTGGCGGTGCTGGGGTTCGAGTACGGCTACACGCTGGCCGACCCGCGCCCGCTGGTGGTGTGGGAGGCGCAGTTTGGCGATTTCGTCAACGGCGCGCAGCCGATCATTGACCAGTTCATCGTCGCCGGCGAGAGCAAGTGGCAGCTCATGAGCGGCCTGGTGATGCTGCTGCCGCACGGCTACGAGGGGCAGGGCCCGGAGCACTCCAACGCCTACGTCGAGCGCTGGCTGAGCCTTTGCGCCGAGAACAACATCCAGGTCGCCACGCCGACGACGCCCGCGCAGTACTTCCACCTGCTGCGGCGGCAGATCCACCGCAAGTTCCGCAAGCCGCTGGTGGTCTTCACCCCCAAGGGGCTGCTGCGCTACGAGCCGTCGTTCTCCACCACCGAGGAGCTGACCGCCGGCCACTTCAACGCGGTGATCGACGACCCGCACGTGCACGACCGCGAGCGCATCCGCCGCGTGCTGCTCTGCACGGGCAAGGTGTACTACACGCTCCAGGCGGCGCGGGAGAAGACCGCCGCCGAGGGCAACGGCGCCGCCGCCGCCGGGGCGGACGTGGCGATCATCCGCGTCGAGCAGCTCTACCCGTTCCCCGAGGCCGAGGTGCGCGCGATGGTCGACAAGTATCGCCGCGTCGAAGAGATCGCCTGGGTGCAGGAGGAGCCGCGCAACCGTGGCGCCTGGACCTTCATGGAACCGCGCCTGCGCGCGATGTTCCCCGACACGCTGCTGGCCTACTACGGGCGCGACGAGAGCGCCAGCCCCGCCGTCGGCAGCGTCAAGACGCACCAGGTGGAGGAGAAAGAGCTCGTCGCCGCCGCCCTGAACATCCGCCCGCAGGCGGTCCCGGTCGCCAAGGGAACGCCCGCGACCGCCAGCGCCGAGACGGCGGCGTCGCAGTAGCGCGCCGGCGCCGGTCAGTCGAGCGGTGAACTACGCAGAGGCGCGCCCCCCGGCCGGGCGCGCCTCTTCTCTTTATGAACCCGGGCATCCACCTCTTTCACAAGCCGGTCGGCCCGACCAGCTTCTCCGTCGTGCAAGCCTGCATGGCCGCGATCTCGGGGCACGCGGGGGGCGGGCGGAAGCCGCCGAAGGTGTGCCATGGCGGCACGCTCGACCCCTTCGCCAGCGGGCTATTGCCAATCCTCGTCGGAGGTGCCACGAAATTGTTTGAGCACCTGCACGCGGTGCCAAAGGTGTACGAGGCGACGGTTGCCTGGGGCATCGAGACTGACAACGGCGATCCCCTCGGTCGCGCCACGTTCACGGGCAACGCGTTCGCCCTGACGCCGGCGCAACTTGACGCGGCGCTTGCTCCGCTCATCGGATGGCACGACCAGGTCCCGCCCGTGACCAGCGCCAAGCGCGTCCCGCGCGCCGACGGCGCCGGGACCGAGCGCGCCTACGAGAAGGCGCACCGCGGTGAGGCATTCGAGCTCCCGCCATCGCGCGTTTACCTGCACGAGGCGGCCTGGCTCGCGCACGACCTCCCGCGCAGCAGCCGGCTTCGCCTCAGCGTGCGAGGGGGGTTTTACGTCCGGTCCCTCGCCCGCGACCTCGGCCGGCAGCTCGGCTGCGGCGCTCACCTCTCGGCCCTGCATCGCTGCGCGATCGGGCCGTACGCCGACCCGGGGCCCGCCCCCGCGATGCCCGTGAGCGTGGCCGGCGGTAACCTCCTTCCTTGGCTGCCGGGCTTTGATCTGATTGACCAGGACGTCGGTCACCTCCGCCAGCACCGTCCGGTCCTGCGGAGCGACGCGAGGCACGTCGCCCCCGACTGGCCGCTTCCCGAGGGCTTCCCCGCGGAGTTGGCCGAGCGGCAGGTCGTGCGGGGCTTCCACCGCCAGAAGCTCGCCTTCCTCCTCCGCCGCGACGGCAACCACTTTCGGCGGCTGACGGAATTTCCCGGCGGGCTGTGACCGCGCCCGCGTGGGCCCCCGCCGCCGCCGCTGGCGGCTTTGCCGCTGGCGCGGCAGCGGGGTAAACTGGACCCCGTCGTTCCAGCTCGCCCGCGCCTCGATCCATTTTTTGTGAGGCATACCGATTTGCGCCAGACCACCGCCGGTTCCTGCCGTCCGCGATTGGGTCGAGTCATTGTCGTCATGGCGATGGTCGCCCTCTGCGCCGCCGCCGTGCCGTCCGCCTTCGCGGCGGATCCGGCGCACGATCACGCCATGGCCGTTAACGACGCGGCGTCGTCAGGCGATGGGTTCTTCACGAACCTGCTCAAGACCTACACCCCACGCCAGATCTGCATGCATCGTGAGCGGGCGGTGGTGTGGCTGCACTTCGCGAGCGACGCCTTCATCGCGATCGCCTACTTCACTATCCCCGTCGCCCTGATGACGTTTGTCCGCCGGCGGAAGGACCTGGCGTTCAACTGGATGTTCGTCTGCTTTGCCGTCTTCATCCTGGCGTGCGGGCTCACGCACGTGATGAACGTGCTGGCGCTGTGGCAGGCGGTCTACCGGCTCGACGGGCTGGTCAAGCTCGTGACCGCCGTCGCCTCGATCAGCACGGCCATCTTGCTGTGGCGGTTGCTCCCCGCGGCGATCGCGCTGCCCAGCCCCGGGCAGTTGCGCGAGGCGAACGCGAAGCTCGGCGACGAGATCATCGAGCGCCGGCAGGCGGAAGAAAGCTTGCGGCAGATGCAGGCGCAGCTCGAGCAACGCGTGCGCGAGCGGACGGCGGAGCTGGAGACGGCCAACAGCGTGCTGCGGTCGGAGGTGACGGCCCGCCAGGCCGCCGAGGCCGGCCGCGAGCAACTGCTCCGCAGTGAGCGCGCCGCGCGCGAGGAGGCGGAGCGCGCTAGCCGGATGAAGGACGATTTCCTCGCCACGCTCAGCCACGAGCTCCGCACGCCGCTCAACGCCATCCTCGGGTGGTCGCAACTGCTGCTGCGCGAGCTCGTTCCCGCGCCCGCGCGCGCCGCAGGCGCCGCCGCCAACGGAACCGGTGGAGCGGCCGGCGACGCGGCGACGGGTGACGGCGACGGATCTACCCGCTCCCCGGACACCGGCGGCGGCGCCAGCGGCGGTGCCGCCGCGCAAAATGATGACGACCTCGGCCTGCGCACGATCGAGCGCAACGCCCGCGCGCAGGCGCAGCTCATCGACGACCTGCTTGACATGAGCCGCATCCAGTCCGGCAAGCTGCGGCTGGACGTGCAGCGGGCGGACGTGGTCGGCGTGGTGAGCGCCGCGATCGAGACCGTTGCCCCCGCCGCCGAGGCCAAGGAGATCCGCCTGACCCGCGCGCTCGACCCGGTCGCCGGCCCCGTCAGCGGCGACCCCGCGCGGCTCCAGCAGGTCGTCTGGAACCTGCTCACCAACGCGGTGAAGTTCACCCCCAAGGGGGGGCAGGTGCACGTTGACCTCCGGCGGGTGGATTCCAGCCTCCAGATCACCGTGAGCGACAGCGGCATCGGCATCCACGCCGACTTCCTGCCCCACGTGTTCGACCGCTTCCGCCAGGCGGATTCGGCGACGACGCGGCAGCACGGGGGGCTCGGGCTGGGGCTGTCGATCGCCCGCAGCTTGGTGGAGATGCACGGCGGCACCATCACCGCCAGCAGCCCGGGTGAGGGGCACGGCGCGACGTTCGCCGTTCACCTGCCGCTGCTGGCGGTCTCCGCACCGCGATCGGACGCGCCCGCAGAAGGCGGCGCCCGCCCGTCCGGCTGGGCGGAACCGGCGCACGCGGCGCTGGAGGCGATCGACCTCACGGGCGTCAAGGTCCTGGTGGTGGACGACGAGGAGGACGCGCGAACGCTGGTCGCCCGCGTGCTGCAACAGTGCGGTGCCGAGGTGATCCGGGCGACCAGCGCCGCCGAGGCGCTGGAGGCCGTCCGCGCGCATCGCCCCAACGTCATCCTCAGCGACATCGGCATGCCCGCCGAGGACGGGTACAGCTTGATCCGAAAGGTGCGGGAGCTTGGCGCGGATAGCGGCGGCGCCACGCCCGCGGCGGCGCTGACCGCGTTCGCGCGCTCAGAGGACCGCCGACGGGCGCTGATGGCGGGTTTTCAGTCCCACATCGTCAAGCCGGTCGAGCCGGCCGAACTGGCGACGGTCGTGGCGAGCCTGGCGGGTAGGACGGGCTGACGCACGTGCTGACGCACGTGGCGCGACCACTCCCGCGCTCCGCGGTTGCGCCGCCGGCGCTGCCGCGGGTTACGTGACTGCCGCCGGCGCTGCCGCGGGTTACGTGACTGCCGCCGGCGCTGCTGCCACCGCCGTGACGCGTGCCTTTCCCTCCTTCTGCTTATCGCTATCTTCCGCTCGCGCGGTCGGCGGTTCGCGCCTACGAGAGCCGTGCGCCCGCTACCGCAACGACGGCATTTGCGGCGGCGTCTCTAGCGGCAGCGTGGGGGTCAGGCGGTAATGGTTAGAGAGGCGTTCGGCGGCGGGACGTGGCTTCAGCGGGCGATCCTCGCCGCGCTGTTCGCGATCATCAACGGCGTCGTGCTGTACAACGCCGCCGCTCATGACCCCCGCGTCGGCTACGACGCTGGCGGGCATTTGGCGTACGTGCGGACGCTTTCGACCGGCCGGCTGCCCACGCCGGACGACACCCACGAGTTCTTCTCCCCGCCGCTGCCGTACGCCGCCGGCGCCATCGCGCTGGCGCTGGCGCCGGAGCACGAGCGGCGGCGATCACTTCCGCCCGCCACGGCCACCACCACCACCACCACCAAGGAGGCGACGACCGCCACCACGAGCAGCGCCTCAACGACGGTCGCCACGACGCGATCCGTCGCCCGCCCGGCCAAGGGCACCTGGGAAGTCTTCTTCCGCCCCGCCGCCTGGTCGAACTTCGCCTGCTCGGTGGTGCTGACGCTGTTCCTGCTCCGGCTCTGTCGGCTGATCGAGCCGGCGCCGGGCGATCCGCTGGTGCGCGTCTTCGTGCTGGTCTGCCTGGGGATGATCCCGGCGTACTACAAGACGTTCGCGATGATCCGCGGCGAGCCGATGCTGGCGACGGTGAGCGTCGTGCTGGCGTGGTGCTGCGTGCGCACGTTCGCCCCTGCCGGGCGGCCGACGCTGTGGGGCGGGGTCGGCGTCGGGCTGTTGATGGCGGCGGCGGTGCTGTCGCGGCAGTGGGGATTCTTCCTGATCCCGCCGGTGGTGCTGATCGCGGCGAGGCGGGCATGGCGCGATCCCGCGGCGGCGCCGCGAGTGGCTGCGGTGCTGGGCGCAGCGGTGATCGTGTTGCTGCTGGCCGGCGGGTGGTTCTACCTGCACCTTCACCGCACGTACGGCACCCTGCGCGCGTTCAACCGCCCGCCGTTCGCGGTGGAGCGCCGGCCGGTCGCGTTTTATCTCAAGCTACCGGTGAGCGCGCTGCTGGAGAACCCGGTGCGCGACAACCAGCGCGCCCGTCGGCTGCTGCCGATCCTGTACAGCGACTTGTGGGGCGACTACTGGATGCACTTCCTGGTGTACGGCAAGGACCGGGGCGGGCACGCGATGCAGGGCAACCTGCTATCGCGCGGCGGCGCGGTCCGGCTGGCGACGGATAACAACGTCATCCCCATGACCCGCTACCTCGGCCGGGTGAACGTCGCGTCGCTGCTGCCGACGTTCTTCCTTATCCTCGCGGGTGCGATCATGGGAACCGCGTCGCTGAAGCGGCTGCTCCGGCGCGACGCCGGGGAGACGCCGCTCGATCTTGCCCGCGACGGGCCGGCGGAAACCGGCCGCGCTCACGGCGGCGGCGGCGGCGGCGGCGCTGGCGACGGCGGCGACGCGGCGGCGCGAGCGCGGGTGGCGGCCCTTGCCTTCGCCAGCGCCGCCCTGTTTTGCACCCTCGCCGGCTTCCTTTGGTTCGTCGTGCAATACACTGACACCAGCGGCGACACGATCAAGGCGAGCTACATCCTCCAGGCGTTCCCGTTCCTGGCGCTGCTGGCGGCGGCGTGGCTGCGGCGGCTGCTCGACCGCCGCCCGCGCGCGGCCGCCGTCGTAGTGGCGGTGCTGATGGCGGCGTGGGCGCACAACGCGCAGGCGATGCTCACGCGCTACCTCGTGCCCTCGCCGCTGGCCGTGCAAGGCCCCGCCGCCGCTGCTCTCGCGGCTCCCTGAACCCCTTGGTCGCGCGCCGAGGGCGCGTGTGGAAAAGTCCGGCCTTCCCCTTTACAAATGAGGGTCTGTACCTTGCCGGCAGCCCAGCAGAAGGAAGTCGCTTATGCCCACCAACGTAGACGTCCCCGCCCTCGGCGAATCGGTCCGCGAAGCGGTCCTGATCAAGTGGCACAAGAACGACGGTGACGCCGTCGCCGCCGCCGACCCGATTGCCGAGCTGGAGACCGACAAGGCGAACGTGGACGTGCCGGCGCCGTCGGCGGGCGTATTCAAGCGCGGCGTGAAGGAAGGGGAAACCGTCGCCGTCGGCGCGACCATCGGGCAGATCTACGCCAAGGGTGAGGCGGGCGCGCCGAGCAACGGCGCGGGCGCGGGAGGGGCAGCGACGGCAAAGGCGGCTGCGCCCGCCGCGCCTGCCGCGACGAAACCGCAAGCGTCGACCGCGCCGGCCGCGGGTGGCGGCGGCGGCAGTGGCAGCAGTGGCGGCGTGAAGCCGGAAGATTTCCGCCCCTCCGTGCGGCGGATCGTGGAGGAGAAGCAGATCAACCCGAACCACCTCCAGGGGACCGGCCCCGGCGGGATGGTGACCAAGGAGGACGCGCTGCGCGCCGCCGGAACCGCGGGGGTCAACGCGGCCGACCAGGCGCAGCGCGAGGCGACCGCCGCCGAGGCGCCGTCGCCCGCGGGCAAGGCCTCCCCCGCCGCCGCCGCCCCCACCGCCCCGCCGCCGCCCTCGGGCATTTCCAAGGCGATGGGCGAGATCGGCGACTTCGGCCCCGACGGCACCAAGCGCGTGCCGATGAGCAAGATCCGCAAGAAGATCGCCGAGCGGCTCGTCGAGGCGCAGCAGACCGCCGCCATCCTCACCACCTTCAACGAGGTGGACATGACCGCCATCATGGACATGCGCGCCAAGTTCAAGGAGCGCTTCGAGAAGACCTACGGCGTCGGGCTGGGGTTCATGAGCTTCTTCGCCCGCGCGGTGGTGCTGGCGCTGCGCGAGTTCCCGCGCGTCAACGCGCAGATCGACGGCGACAACATCCTCTACCACAACTATGTCCACCTCGGCATCGCCGTCAGCACCGAGCGTGGGTTGGCCGTGCCGGTCCTCCGCCACGTCGAGCAGATGGGGTTCGCGCGAATCGAATCGGAGATCAAGCGCCTCGCCCTGGCGACGCGCGAGGGGAAGCTGGGGTTGCAGGAGCTGTCCGGGGGCACGTTCACCATCACCAACGGCGGCGTCTTCGGCTCGCTGCTCTCCACGCCGATCATCAACCCGCCGCAGAGCGGCATCCTGGGCATGCACGCGATCCAGAAGCGGCCGGTGGCCGTGGGCGACAAGGTGGAAGTCCACCCGATGATGTACATCGCGCTCAGCTACGACCACCGCCTCGTGGACGGGCGCGAGTCGGTCAGCTTCCTCGTCCGCCTCAAGGAGTTCCTGGAGGATCCCGCGCGGTTGATGCTGGAGATCTAGGGAGAGGCACGAAGGGACGAAGGCACTGAGGCACGAAGGGAGTGGTGAGGGAGAAAGGCAGAGTATGAAAAGATCTGCGCTCCCCTCAGTCCCTGCCTTCTCACCACTTCGTGCCTCAGTGCCTTCGTGCCTTCGTGCCTTCGTGCCTCCAACATTGAATCCCTCCTTGCCCCGCCGCCGCGCCGCCGCGATAACCGCCCTCCGTGAACATCCTGCTCTTTGCCCTCGGCTCGCATGGCGACGTTCACCCGTTCGTCGGGATCGGCATTCGCCTGCGCGAGCGGGGGCATCGCGTCTTCGTCGCCGCCAACCCGTATTTTCGTCCGGTCATCGAGCACGCGGGGCTAAGCCTGATCCCGATTGGGACCGGCGAGGAATACCGCCGGCTCGCGCTGAGCCGCGACCTGTGGCACCCCACGCGGTCGGCGCGGAAGGTCTTCGGCGGGACGGCGATGTACCTGCGGCCGATGTACGACGTGGCCGTCGAGTTCTGCCGGAGCCACGCCGACGGCGTGATCGCGGCGTCATCGCTGGCGCTGGGGGCGCGCGTGGCGCAGGAGAAGTTCGACCTGCCGCTGGCCAGCGTTCACCTCTCGCCGGCGTTGTTCCAGTCCGCGCACGCGCCGCCGCACCTGCCGGTGCTGCGGGCGTTGCCGGCGTGGTCGCCGGTGGCGGTCAGGCGGCTGGTGCTGGGCGGGATGAACGCCGGGATCGACGCGCTGATCGGCCCACCGCTCAACGCGTTCCGCGCTGAGCTTGGGCTGCCGCCGGTGCGGGGCATCCTGGCGAACTGGTGGCACTCGCCAAGGATGGTGATCGGGCTGTTCCCCGATTGGTTTGCCAGGCCGCAGGCGGACTGGCCGGCGCAGGCGAGGCTCACCGGGTTCCCGCTGTTCGACGAGCCGGACCACTGTCCGATCTCGCCGGAGCTTGACGCGTTCCTGGGCGATGGCGAGCCGCCGGTCGCCTTCACACCCGGATCGGCAATGTGGACGGGTCACCGATTCTTTTCTGCCAGCGTCGAAGCGTGCGCGCACCTGAAGCGGCGCGGGCTCCTGCTCACCCGGCACGCCGAGCACCTGCCTTCGAGGCTGCCGGCGGGCGTGATCCACATGCCGTACGCGCCGTTCAGCCAACTGCTGCCGCGGTGCGCGGCGCTGGTCCACCACGGCGGGATCGGCTCCAGCGCGCAGGCGCTGGCGGCCGGCGTGCCGCAGCTCGTGACGCCCTTCACGCACGACCAGCCCGACAACGCGGAGCGGCTGAAACGGCTTGGCGTGGCGGCGGTGCTGCCGCCGGAGGAGTACGCGGCCGATCGCGTCTCCCGCGTGCTGCGCGACCTGATCGCCTCGCCGCGCGTGGCGCGGGCGGGTCGGGAGGTGGCGTCCCGGCTTAGTGGCGTGGATGCGATCGGATCGACGTGCGAGTTGATCGAGTCGCTGGCTCGCGCGACCGATCACGCGCGGGAAGCGGAGCCCGTCGCCCCACGTTGCTAGATCGCCGGCCACGTGCGGGACCATTGGGTTGACTGCTCGTACGCGAGCCCGAGCCTCAGCGCCGCGTCCTCGCGGTAGGGTTGGGCGAGCAGCTCGATCATGAGCGGCTGGCCCTCCACCATTCCGCAGCGCGTGACCAGCGTCGGGTGGCCCGTCAGGTTGGTGTAGGCGATCGTCGGGCCGGCGTACGGGATGGTGACGTAGAGGTCCACGCCCTGCATCGCCTCGTGCATTGCCCGCATCAGCCGGCTGCGCAGTTGCTGGGCGCGCAGGTAATCGGCGGCGGGGATGAACATCCCCTTGCGGAACGTGTCGGGCCACGCCCCCGGTCCCTGTTGGACCAGCTCGCGCACCTGCCCCGACGTCACCATCTCGCTGAAGCTGGCGGCGCAGTCAGCGGCGATGGTCAGGCTGGCCAGGCCGGTGTAATTCTCCGTCGGCGGAAGCTGGATCGGCCTGAGCTCCCCGCCCGCCAGCCCGCGCAGCGCCGACAGCGCCTGCTCGTACGCCCCCTTTCGCTGGGCGCTCTTCGACTTGGCGATCTGCTCGAACGCGGCGACGTCGAAGCCAACCTTTAGCTCGCCCAATTCGGAGCGTCCGTTGAAGCGAAACGGCACGTCGCGCGCGGCGGTCGGGTCGCGCTCGTCGGCGCCGTGGATGGCGAACAGCACCATGGCGCAGTCCTCCACGCCGCGGCACATCGGGCCGATCTTGTCCATCGTGCGCGCCAGCGGCATCGCGCCGTAGCGCGAGACCCGGCCGTACGTCGGGCGCAGGCCGGTCACGCCGTTGGTCATGCACGGGCTGATGATCGACCCCATGGTTTCCGAACCGATGGCGAAGCCGACGCACCCTGCGGCGACGGCGGCGGCGGGGCCGGCGCTGGAACCGCCCGAGCCGCGCGTCGGGTCCCACGGCGACTTGGTCTGACCGCCGAACCAGACGTCCCCCATCGCCAGCTCCCCCAGCGACAGCTTGGCGCACAGCACCGCGCCCGCCTGCTCGAGCTTTTCGATCACCGTCGCGTCGTAATCGAACGCCTGGTGCTCGAACGGCTTGACGCCCCACGTGGTGGCGATGCCCTTGGTCGCCAGCAGGTCCTTCGCGCCGTACGGGATGCCGTGCAAGGGGCCGCGGTACCTGCCGGATCTCAGCTCCTGGTCTGCGCGCTGCGCCTGACGGATAGCCAGGTCCGGCGTGAGCGTGATCACCGCGTTGAGCCGCCGGCCGACGTGGTCGAGCCGGTCGAGGTACATCCTGGTCAGTTCCGTCGACGTGAGCTTGCCCGCATGGATCAGCCGCGACAGCTCGCCGACGGTGGCGAAGGCGAGGGTGCGCACGTCGCCGTTGTAATCCGGCACTTGGACATCGGGAGGCGCGTAGCGGCTGTCGCCGGTCGGGTAGCGCACGCTTGGCACGCGCGGGTTGAACTGGACGGCCGGCTCGAGCCGCGGGTCGATGATCCGCTGGCGGAGCTTCTTCAGGTAATCGCGCCGATCAGCGAGCCCGTCGGCCATCATCGCCCGCTCGGGCGGGGTGAAGTCGTGGCCGAGCGAGCGGACGAGCGCGGCAACGTCGTCCGCCGGCAGCGGCTTCGGTTTCGTGGTGGCGGGCGCGGTGGTCGTGGCCGTTGTCGTTACCGCGGTTGTCGCGACCGGTGGCGGTGAATCGGCTGTGGCGGGCGCGGCCGTCGCGACGGCGGCTGCGCCGGCGGCGGCGGAGCGAAGGAAACTGCGACGGCTCTGCTTCGGCACGGTACTGCTGCTGCCTTTCTCCCGCGGCCCTTGCGCGCCCGCCGCGCGCCCTGCGCGTGCGCGGGCACTTCTGATACCTTCGGCGACGTGGCCGAGAATCCTACTGCCGACGCCCGCGATGTCGACGCGCCGCCCACGCCCGCCGCGACGGCGCCCGGCGCCGGCGGGCGCGATGACGCCGTCTGGCGCGACTGGCTGGCCGCCGCTACAAAGCCTGGGTTGGGGGCGCTGGTGGCGCTCACGATCGTCGGCGCCGTGCTGCGTTTCATCCGCCTCGATCAGCCGCCGCTGCTGTTCGACGAGGCCGCGACGTACACGCGCGTCACCGGCTCGTTCCGCGAGCTGCTGGACATCCTCCGCCACGACGGGTTCGCGCCGCTGCACTACGAGCTGTACTGGCTGATGGCGCGCTTCGTCCGCCTCACACCGTTCATGATGCGGCTCGTCCCGGCGCTGGCGGGGGTGGCGATGATCCCGGCGGTCTACTTCCTGGCGCGGCAGGTGACCAGCCGACGGGTGGCGACGGTGGCGGCGGCGATCGCCGCCTTCTCGGCGTTCCTGCTCGTTTACTCGCGCGACGCCAAGATGTACATGCACTTGTGGCTCTTCGCGACGCTGTTCGTCGCTGCGCTGCTCTGGTGGCTGCGCGAGCGGGGCCGGCGGCGGCGCCGGGTCGCGTGGCTGGCGTGGGTGGCGTGCGCTTGCGCGATGAACGGCCTGCACGCGCTGGGGCTGTGCGTCGTCGCCGTCGCGGTGCTGATCGTGCTGACGCACCCGCGGGCGGGCGGACGAACGGTGCTGCTCGCGCTGGCGGGCCTGGTCATCTCCACCGCGGGATTGGCGGGGCATTACGCGCTGTTCAACGAGTTTGGGCAGAAGGTGCAGGCCGACGGGTGGCGGGCGAGCGGGCTCGATTGGGTCGGGCAGCGCAACCGGCAGTTCTCCAAGCCAATGCTGATGTGGGACACGGCCGCGACGTGGCTGCTGGCGTACCGCTCCCCGCGCCCGCCGGTGACGCCGCCGACGCGCGTGGTCGTGCCGGTCGCCATCGTGTCATCCGTCTTAGGCGTGCTGCTCGTCGCCGGCGCAATGCCGTGGCCGCGGAAGTGGCGGGACGATGACCCGGACGAAGCGCCGCCCGAGGCGCGGGGCTGGCGCGGGCCGGTTTGGATCGCCGCCTGGCTCGCGCTCCCGTGCGCGGGATTCCTGCTGATCGACGTGATCAAGGGACGGGACGTGTGGACCGCCCGCTACCTTGGCATCGTCTGGCCGGCGCTGGCGGTCGGCGTCGCCTGGCTTTTCCAGCGGCTGCCGGCGCCGTGGCTGCGAGCGGCGGCGATCGCGTTGCTCATCGGCGCGAACCTCGTTCAATACGGGCTGAGACTGGCGGTGGAAAGCGGAGCGCCGGTCGATCGGATTGCGCGTGATGTGGCGGCGGCGAAGCGATCCAACGGATCCGCGCGGACCGTCGTCGCCGTGCGCGATGACCCCGACGCCACGAGCCTGGGCGGCAACGGCGGGATCTTCGATTTCCCCGGCCGATATTACCTGGCGATCGAGCAGCGCCTGCACCTTCGCCCGCGCGAGTTGCGCAGCGATCCGTTCGCCAGGCACTTCGACGTGTCGACGGACGCGCGCGACGTCCCGCCGGCGGTCGAGCGGCTGATCGTCTGGACCGACGGCCCCGATGTGAAAGTGGAGGCCGACCCGGTGATCAAGCAACTCGGCCCCGGCTGGACGCGCCAGGCGTCACGTGAGCATGCCGTGCGCGATTTTTGGAACTGGCGGCGAATGTTCCGCTGCCGCCGGAGCGTTTACCTGCGCGCCGCAGGATCGGACGCCGCGGGCGCCGCCGCGCCGGCGCCCGCACCGCCACGAACTCGCACGAAGCGTTAGGGGCGAACGTTCGCGTTCGGGCGGTCGGCGAGGAGAAGAGGGTGCGTGAACCCCCAAGGCGAGCGTGGGCCTGGCGTGCCGAAGTTCATCCCGTGGAACGATTACCCTGCGCGTGCCTTGCACGTCACGGTGAGGGTGCCGCCCTGCCCGGTCGCCCAGCTCGCCAGCGATAGCCCGACCGCCGGCGGGCCGACCAGCGGTGAGAGCGCGAACGACAGCGCCACGTCGCGCTTCGGCAGGTGCGGCGTCGGCTGGCCGCCGGCGGTGAGCTTCTCGAACAGCACGTTCGGCCGCGAGCAGAGCGGGTTGATCGCGCTCTGGATCACGCCGAACAGGTCGTACTCGATCGCGAAGCTGGTGGAGCGGACGATCTCGAAGCCGCACTCGCCCAGCAGCCGGGCGAGCGTGCGCGGCGTGAAGTGGTAACGGTGCCGCGGGGGGTCGAGGTGCAGCCAGTGCCGGCCGAATAGCTTCGCCTGCCAGCTCGCCAAGTTCGGCACGGTCACCTGAAATACGCCCCCTGCCGCGAGGTTGGCGCGCGCCCAGCGCGCGAGTAGCACCGGGCGCTCGATGTGCTCCAGCACGTGCCAGCAGGTGATGACGTCGAACGGTGCGGCAAAGCCGTCGCGCATGGCGTCGTCGGGTCGCTTGGCCTCCATGCCGCGCGAGCGCATGTCGTCCAGCACGGCGTCGTTTAATTCGGTGACCGCGGTGTTCCAGCCGCGTCGCTGCATCTCCAGCGCGAACGCGCCGGTGCCGCACCCCAGGTCGAGCAGCCGCCCGCGGAAGTCGGGCGCAAAGCTCTTGGTGGCGGCGGCGGCGCGGAGCTTGACGCGGGTGCCGGCGGAATACTTCTGGCGGTCGGTGCGGTAGCGCTGCGGGTAATAGCGCTCGATGGCGGCATCCGGCACCTGCGGGTGCGTCACCCCGAGCCCGCACGACGCGCACCGGCGGATGGCGAAGGTCTCGTCGGAGATGTAGTCGCGCACGCCGGCGATGGCCGTCTCCCACGCGCGGCCGCCGCACAGCTCGCACGTGACTTGGTCCGCCGACACGTTGACGGCGGCGTTGACGGCGGCGGCGGCGGGCGTCGGCTGCGTTTCAGGGATCGTCATCGCGGGCGTGATTCTAGCGGCGGAGGGAGGAGGCGGGTACGTCGCAGCCAGGCATCAGCGCGAAGAAGCAGTTGCCGCCGCCGCCGGCGGGTCCGGCGTGGGCGCGTGTTCCGCGGTCGCAGCTGCGACGGCGCAGCACAGGGCCGCGGTGACCACGAGGTAATAATTCGCGAACGCCTGCCGGCCGAAGGAGAAGAAGACCAGCGCGAGCAGCGCCGTCGCTGCGGCGAAGCCGGCGGGCGAGCGCGGCAAACGCCAGAGCGCCACCGCCGCCATCGGCAACAGCGTCCCAAAGCCCAGCAGCGTCGCCAGCGCGCCCGATCCGGCGGGGCCGCTCAGCAGCGGCAGGAAGCCGAGCGAATCGGCGCGAAACGGCTGGCGCATCTGCACCAGGACCAGCGCGTGCAGGTACGAGCGGGCGTCGAGCAGCAGCGGCGGGAGCGTCAGCGCCGCCGCCACCAGCGCCGCCGGCCAGAACAATCGCCACAACCGCCGCCAGAAGATCCGATCGCCCCACGGCTCCGGGATCAGCAGCGGGACGGCCGGGAGGAAAATCACGGCGTACTGCTTGGTCGCCAGCAAGAGCCCCAGCGCCACCGGCAGCACGCGCGGCGCCCGCCGCGCGCACAGCACCACGCCGGCGAGCGCGGCGGCGACGTAGCCGTCGGTGTAGCCGAGCGGCGTGACGTACAGCGCGTGCGGCGCGAGCAGGAACAGCGCCGCGACGCCGGCGCGGGCGGCGCCGCCGGCGGTCGCGGCGATCAACGCCGCGGTCAGCACGCCCGCCGCCACCAGCCCCCATCGCACGTCACCACCGAGCCACCCGGCGTAGGTCGCCAGGAGCGATAGCGGCGGGTACGGGTAGGCGTAACGGACCTGACCCCCGGCCACCACGCCGGGCGCGTAGAAGTCGGCGCCGGCGGCGCCGTAGACGTCGGGCATCAGCGTGGCGTAGGGGTTGCGCCCGTCGTCGAGCGCGGCGCACGCCGCCTGGTGGAACGAGATGACGTCAATGTAGATGTTCTTCGTGCCGGCGACGGTGAAAGTCCAGGCGAAACCGGCTGCGCCGATCGTTGCCAGCAGCAGCATCCCGCGCACTCGCGAGCGTGGCATGAGGGTGGCGGCGACAGCGGACGCGGTGGCGAGCACCAGGGCCGCCGACAGCGCGGGCAGCGTCGCCGGCGCGGCGGCGGCCGGAACCGACGGCGGCATCCGCAGGTTGATGGCCAACTGTGCAACCAGCGCCGCCGCCAACGCCCACCGCGCCGCGCCGGCCCCGCCGGTTCGCGCGACGGCGTGGGGGAACAGCGCCGCCAGCACGAGGATGACCCACGTCGCCGCCACCCCCGCCACCGCGGGCGGCGCGTACGTGCCGTCGCTCCATCGCACCGCCCACGCGAGCACGGCCAGCGCGACGATCAGCGGGATCGGGTCGAGGTTGAGGCGAGGCCGCTCGTGAGGCACGTGCCGGCGGAGTATATCGTCCGCTGGCGGCGAAGCTGCGATCCCCTGTGGATCGTGCGGCGCCTCTCCGGGCGGCGATCGGCTCGTCCGTCACCAAAACAATCCGGGGCGGACGCTTTGCGGCGTCCGCCCCGGGGGCACTCAAGGAAAGGTTCCCAAACGCTACGTTCCGCGGGTTACTTCACCAGCGAGACGCCTCCCTTGAGGGCCAGGTCGTAGTGGACCGCGCTGTTGCCGGTCATGCTGATGCTCTTGGCGACAATCGCGCCGTAGACGTCGCCGGTGCCGTTCATCGTCAGCGGCGCGGCGGGGGCGTAGATGTCGGCGTAGAGGGCCGAGCTGCTGCCGATCTCAATCGTGCCACTGGTGCCGAGGTGGACGAGCTTGAGGTTCTCCGGCACATCGTTGTAGGTGACGGCATGCCCCGCGAGCTTGATGCTGCCGGCGACGTAGACGGTGGCCGGGCCGGTGAACTTCAGCTCGGAACCGGCGCTCAGATCCAGGCCCTTGAGGTAGTAGACGCCACCGGCGAGCGGGAGGCTCTTCTGGCTGCCGAGCTTGAGGATGCCGCTGGCCATGTAGGTCTGCGGGATGTTGGCGTTGTCGTTCACGGTGGCGGCGTTGCCCGCGTCAGCCTGGGGGTAGACCAGCGCCTTGGTCAGCGGCGTGGTGCTGCCGGAGACGTGGTTGGCGCCGATCACGCGGCGGCCGATGCCGGGGAAGGCATCGCCCTGGATGTTCGAGGAGCCGCCGAGGGTGATGTCGCCGTTGCTGGCGATCGAGCCGTTGTAGTCGAACTCGCCCTTCTTCTTGTAGCCGTTGGAGGCGTTGCCGCTCATCTTGATGAAGTCGAGCCCGACGATGGCGAACTTCTGCGGCTTGGCCAGCGCGATGACCTCGACGGTGGCGTTGCAGGTATCGGCGCCGAGCAGCTTGGCGAACGGCAGCTCCACCGGGTTGCCGCGGGCGGTGGTGCGCTGCGCGACGACCTTGATCGCATTGTGCTTCCGGCCGCTGGGGAGTGCTTCGACGCGGCGGGTCTTCTCGTTCCAGTAGACGAACGTCACGTCCGACGCGCTCAGCTCGACGCGCTTGCCGTCGGCGAGGTTGCCCTTGGCGGCGGCGATCGCCACCGAGCGGGCGACCGAGAGGTCCGATAAGACGTACTCGCCACCGGCCAGGGCGGCAGCGTCGGCGGCGGTGCGGAGCTGGTTCTTCACCAGCTGCACGCGGCCGAGGTCCACCGCCAGCGAGGCGACGGCGCACAGAGCGACGAGGACAACGATCGACCAGACGATCCCGACGCCCGCCTTGCGGCTCCGGCCGCGGAGGGTGGCGGTGTTGCGAAGCCCGTTGATCTGATTGACGCGTGCCATGGTGAGTGCCCTTTCCTTGAAGTAGCGTGTTGGGACTCACAGCATGCCCCGACTTGACTCGCCCGGCGAATGAATCGTATGTCATCAGGGTCAGTTCCGAGACTGCGCACGATGGTCTGTAGCGGGCGTGCCGAAGGCGAGCGTCAGATAATGGGGAGCTTCTCCCGATTCCCAGGAACACCCATCAAGAGGCACGAAATCCTAAGCACGCAGCACGAGACAAATGCGAATGACCAAAACGAGAAATGACCGAAACAGGCAACTGCCCGCTTCGGTCATTCCTTGATTTGGAGTTTCAGGTTTGTTTCGTGCTTCGTGCTCAGCTCACCGGCTATTGAACGATTGCCAGCGCCTCGACGGTCCCCGCGTCCTCGTCGAAGAAGAACCTCGCGTTGTTCTGGCAGGTGATGGTGCGGAAGACGCAGACGCCGAAGAAGTCGAAGCCGTTGGCCGAGGAGAAGTCGCTGCCGGGGGCGGAGATGCACGCCTTCACCGAGCTGCCGTTGCCGCAGGAGAAGGTTCGGTTGGTGCCGATCTGGTAGATCTTCAGGTTCGACGGGATCCCCTGGTAGGCGGTGATGCTCCGGCCGTTGATGTTGATGTCGCCGTTAACGTAAAGCGTGGCCGGGCCGGTGAAGGTGAGGTTGCTCGAGAGGTTGACGGAGGTAAGCCAGTAGGTCCCGCCGACGAGGCTCCCGCCGGTGCAGGCGGCGCCCGCCCCGCCGGGGTTGCCGACCGGGCTCCACGCGGGGTCGGCCGGCGTGGGAACGGCTGATGACAGGTTGCCAACCGCGCCGGTGATCGCCCACCCCGTCTCGACCGAGCCGCCCGGGCCGACGTAGATGTCGCCGTGCATCTGCCCGTTGTTCTTCCCGCCAATCGTGCCATTGGACAGCAGCACCCCGTTGTTCTTTGCGGTCACCTGCGTCGGCGTCACCGTGACCGACGAGTCGTAGCTTCCGATGAAGGTGTTGTTCTTGAAGTCGATGCTGTTCAGCCCCGCGATGCCGATCGGCAGGCACCGGGCGACGGTGCTGGCGCGGACGGTGCAGGTCGGCATGCCGATGATCCCGCCGAACACCAGCGGCACGGTCACGGACGTGACCAGGCGGACCGCGTTGTGCGGGCGAAGGACCGGGGTGAACGTGCGGGCCGAGCTGTTCCAGTAGCCGACCTCGATCTGCGACGCGTTGAAGGC
This sequence comes from Tepidisphaeraceae bacterium, assembly GCA_035634055.1. Classification (GTDB taxonomy): domain Bacteria; phylum Planctomycetota; class Phycisphaerae; order Tepidisphaerales; family Tepidisphaeraceae; genus JAICTV01. The sequence continues at coordinate 20,904 of DASQDR010000233.1, forward strand.
GGCCTTGACGCCGTTGACGTAGTTGCCGCCGGCCGCCTCGTTGGCGCGGCCCAGCGCCTTGGCGAGCCCGCCGTTGACCCAGCGCACGCCCCAGCGGGCGGCGACATCGGTGGCGGTGCGCAGCTCCGTGCGCGCGAGCTGCACGCGCCCGTAGTCCAGCGCAAGCGACGCGAAGGCGAACACCACCGACATCACGATGCTGAGGTAAACCAGCGACAAGCCACTACGCGCGGTTCGGCCGCGCGGGCGTCGGCGGGCGCGCGGGTCGCGCCCGACAGGTGCCGGGCGCGGGCTTGAAGTTGCACCGATCGTGCGGGGCACTTCACCTTTGTCGGATTTTCCGCGCCCCGGGTTGAGGCAATCTTGCTGCGCCGCCGCGGTGCGGGCATTACCGGACCAGCGGGGCGCTCGCTACCGGACCAGCGCGATGTTCGCGACCGACGCGCTCGACTCGTCGTAGTAGAACTCGGAGTTGTTGTGCGCGGTGATGCGGTTGAACACGCAGGTGCCGTAGAACTTGACGTTGTTGCTCACCTCGAAGTTGCTGCGCGGCGCGACGATCTGGGCGATGATCTCGTTGCCGCCGCTCATGTTGAAGTGCCGGTTGGCGCCGATCTGGTAGATCTTCAGGTTGGCCGGAAGGTTGTTGTACGCCTTGATGTCGTCGCCGGCGTCGATGTTGCCGTTGACGTAGATCGTCGCCGGGCCGCTGAACTTGAGCGCGCGGGTGTTCTTCAGGCTGGTGAACCAATAAGTGCCCGGGAGCAGCGTGGTGTTGCTGGCGTGCACGTAGCTCTGGGGAACATTTCCGGGGTTCGGCGCCGGGCTCCAGGAGGCCTCCGCAGGCGCGGTGGCGGCCGAGGGCAGGCTTCCGACACCCCCGCTGACGCTGAAGCCCGGGTCGACGCTGCCGCCGGGGCCGACGTAAACGTCCCCGCGGATGACGCTGTTGTTATGTTCGCCGATGTAACCGTTGGAGACGACCGCCGCGTTGCTGCTCGAGGTCCCTTGGGTCGGATGCGTGGTGACCGAGGAGTCGTAGCTCCCGATGAACGTGTTGACGTGGAACGAGAACCCGCTGAGCGCGACGATTCCCATCGGCGTGCAGGTGGCGATGGCGGTGGTGTCGACCGTGCACGAGGAGATGTTCCCCTGCCCGCCGAACACCAGCGGCACGGTGCTCGAAGCGCTGATCTGGATCGCGTTGCGCGGGCGGAGGTTGGGCTTGAAGACTCGGGTCTGACCGTTCCAGTAGCCGACCACGATGTTCGAGTTGGACAGCACCAGCTTCTCGTTGTTCACCTGGTTCTGGCCCGCCACCTCGTTGCAGCGGGCGCGCAGCGTGCTGGCGTTGCTGGCGGACACCCAGCGCACGCCCCACTTGGCGGTGGAGTCGGTGGCGGTCTGAAGCTGCGTCCGGGCGAGCTGGACGCGGCCGTAATCCATCGCCAGCGTGGCGAAGGCGAACACCACCACCATCACGATGCAGACGTAAAGCATCGAGATGCCCCGGCGCGCGGGGGCGCGCCGGCGGCGGCTTGGCTCGATGAGCGTTGCCGCGGGCACGGTGCGGGATGTCGGTTCGTCGCGTCGCATGTGAAACACTAACCGATATATCGGGCGCTCTGGCAACCCGGCCGATGACGCGCCTGTCACGTGGGCAAGGGTGCGTCCGATAATTCCGCCCGCCGCACCTCCGCGGCGGGTTCGCTCGCTTCTAGTTCAGGATCTGCACCGAGTCGCTGCCGCCGGCGCCGCTCAGGTCGTAGTAGACGTCGGAGGACCCGGTCATGGTGATACTCTTGCCGATCACCTGCCCGTAGATCGCTCCGTTGCCCGACAGGGTAACGTCGCTCTGCGGGGCGTAGATGTGCGCGTGGAGCGACGCGCCGCTGGAGACGCTCACGGTTCCCGGCGCGACCCCGCTGATCGGGTTGGGGATCATCACGATCTTCAGGTTGTGCGGGAGGTTCTTCGCGGTCGTCGCGTTGCCGCCCAGGTTGACGTTGCCATAGCAGTAGAAGGTGGTCGGCCCCTGGAGCAAGAGTCCGCCGTTGGCACCGACCGAGAAGCTGTTGATGATGTAATTCCCCGGCTGGATCGTGTAGACGCTGTTGCCGGTGGAGAGGTTCCAGTTGTTCATCAGCCCCGACGGGAGCCGCGCGTTGTCGTTGTTGGTCCTGCTGTAGGGGGAGGAGCTGCCGTTGGCGTAGCTGAGGGGGGCCGTGAGCGTGCGCCGCGCGAGCGGGCTGACGCCGGTCACCGTCGCGCCCGGCAGCGTCCAGACGCTGCCATTGATGATTGCCGTGCTGGTGCTGGTGACGTTGCCGTTGGAGGCGATGTGCCCCTGGTTCGCGCCGATGTAGCCGTCGCCGGACCAGTAGCTGGCCGTGGAGTTGCCGCTCAGCTTGATGTAGTTGATCCCGACCAGCCCGAAGCCGGGCGGGATGATGGCGGCGGTGGTGCTGCCCTTCACGTCGCAGGAGCGCGCGCCCACGATCTGACCCAGCGTGAGCGGGAGGGTGCGGCGGCAGGTGACCTTGATCGCGTCGGCGCCGGCGCGGGCGGTTCCGCTGAGCGGGCCGACCAGCTTGCGCGTGCCCGGGTCCCACGCCCAGAACTCGACGTCGAGCCCCTTGTTGATCAGGACCGCGCTGCCGTCGCAGGTGTTTTTCGACGCCCACAGGTAAGCGGCGTCCTGCACGCCGCTGATCGAGCCGGCGCGAGTGATGGCGGCGCGGGCGGCGGCATCGGCTGCACGGCGCAGCTCGGTCTTGGCCGCCTGCACCCGCCCGTAGTCCAGCGCCAGCGACGCGAAGGCGAACACCAGCACCATCGCGAAGCTCAGGTAGAGCACCGAGAAGCCGCCGCGACGGACGCTGCGGCCGCACGAGCGTTGCGCCGTGGCCGGATGGGTATGTGCTGTCTTCACGCGTTCGTCCTCTTCCTGTTCTCGTCGGCGTCGGCGACTGCCGGCGCGATCACTTCACGAGTTGGATCCCGCCCGCGCCCTTCAGCGTCAGGTCGTAGTTGATGCGCCCGCCGCCGTTCATGTTCACCGTCAGCCCCAGCACCGACCCGTAGATCGTCCCCTGCCCGCTGATCGTCACGTTGCTCTGCGGTGCGTAGATGTTCGCGTAGAGCGCCGCCCCCGCCTGGATGTTGACGTTGCCGGGCGGGAGCCCCGTCGGGCCGGGGCACATCACCACCGTGAGGTTCTTCGGCAAGTTGGCGGCGGTGTACGTCTGGCCGCTCATGGTGAAGTTGCCGTAGCAGTAGATCGTTGCCGGCCCGCTGAAGGTGAGCATCGAGCCGGTGGCCATGGAGAAGTTGTTGAAGTAGTAGTTCCCCCCGGGCAGCGGGAGGTTCTTGTTCTTGGCGACGATGAGGTTCGTGCCGCTGAGGGCCCAGCCCGGGATCTTGGAGTTATCGTTGACGGTGGCGTAAGTGCCGGCGTCGCCATTGGGGAAGGCGAGCTTCACCGGCAGCGGCCCGGTCGTGCCGGTGACGGTCCCGCCGGTCACGGTCGCGCCGCGGGCGTTCCCGTTGATCACCGAGCCGCCCGCCAGGCTGATGTTGCCATTGGAGGCAATGTTGCCGGCATTCGCGGTCGAGCCGCTGCCGTCGGACCAGTAGCTGCTGGTCGTGTTGCCGCTCATCGTGATCGAGTTCAGCCCGATCACGCCGTAGTTCTCCGGCGAGACGGCGGCGATGGAATAGACCTCGGCGTTGCAGTTGCCCAAATTCCCCGGGAGCATGCGCGTCCACATCAGCTCGACCGCGTTGCCGCGGGCCTGGGTCTTGCGGGCGAACACCTTCACGGCGTTGCCGTTCTTCTCCGCCAGCCCGCTGAGCGGCGTGAAGCGCTGCTCGGGCGGCTTGGTCGGGTCCCACTTGCCGATGACAACGTCCTCGGTCGTGTCGAAGACGTCGACGGCCTTCCCGTCGGCGGTGTTCTTCCCCGCCCATTGCCGCGCCAACTGCCGGCACGTCGCGGGGCTGGAAATGTTGGAAGCCGCGGCGCGGGCGGCGGCGTCGGCGGCGCGGTGCAGCTCGATCTTCACCACCTGGTAACGGCCGAAGTCCACCGCCAGCGACGCCGACACGCACAGCGCCGTCATCGTCACCACGATCCAGACCAGCGAGATGCCGGCCCCACGATTTCTGCCAATGCTGACAACCCTGCGCACGGATGACCTCCCGGGGGCCCGTTCGATATTGCTATGTCGGGTGGGAAGGGATCAGGGTTGAGCCGCCGGCAACGCCCGCGCGGGAAATACGACCGGCGCGCGGCGGCGGCGGACCCGGGCGGCGCGTCCGATAACCCGCCCGTGCCCCGGCGCGCGTGAAGGCGGGCGACTTATTCGCTGTGCGTGACGAACTGCTCGTACAGGTGCGCGTACTTGCCGTTGGCGGCGAGCAGCTCGCGGTGGGTGCCGCGCTCGATGATGCGGCCCTGCTCGATCACCAGGATGCAGTCCGCCTTCATGATCGTGCTCAGGCGGTGGGCCACGATGAAGGTCGTCCGGCCGGCGAGCAGCTTTTCAAGCGACTCCTGGACCAGCAGCTCGGTGGCGGTGTCGACGGCGCTGGTGGCCTCGTCCAGCATGAAGATGCGCGGGTCGGCCAGGAACGCGCGGGTGAAGCAGATGAGCTGCCGCTGGCCGAGGCTCATGTTGGCGCCGCGCTCGCCGACCTCGGTGTCGAACCCCTTCTGGAGCGACATGATCGCGTCGTGGCTGCCGATGGCCTTGGCGGCGTCGATCACGTCCTGCTCGGTCGCGCCGGGCGTGGCGTAGCGGATGTTCTCCATCACCGTGCCGGTGAACAGGTAGTTCACCTGGAGCACGAGCCCCATCTGCCGGTGCAGCGATTCGCCGGTGACGTGCCGGATGTCGTGCCCGTCGACCAGCACGCGCCCCTGCTGCGGCTGGTAGAAGCGCGCGATCAGCGAGATGATGCTGCTCTTGCCGCTGCCGGTCGCGCCGACCAGCGCGAAGGTCTGCCCCGCCTGGGCCTCGAAGTTCACGTCGTGCAGCACGGGGCGCTCGGGGTCGTAGCCGAAGGTGACGTTGTCGAACTGCACGCGCCCGACGATCCGGGGCAGCGGCTTGGCCTCGGTCACGTCCTGCACGTCCGGGCTGGTGTCGAGCAGGCTGAAGACGCGCTCGGCGCCGGCCATCGCCATCATGAGTTGGTTGTAAAAGTCGCCGATGTTGAGGATCGGCTGCATGAACCAGTCCCAGTAGAGGAACGCCGCCACCACGGCGCCGACCCCCTCGACGACGAGCGTCTCCGGACGGTCGATGCGGCCGGTGACGACGAGGTAACCTCCGTAGGAGAGGATGATGATCTTGCCGACGAACCCGACGAGCTGGAGCAGCGGCTGGTAGACGCCGTTGATTCGCGCGACGCGGAGGTTGTTGTAGGTGTTGGCGTCCTGGAGCGTGTTGAAGACGTCGAGGTTCGGCTCCTGGCGGTTGAACGCGGTCACCACCCGCATGCCGGTGATGTTCTCCGCCAGGTTCGTCGAAACGCGCGTCCACCCCTCGCGCGCCGCCTGGTGCATGCCGCTGGCGCGCTTGCGGTAGACGTAGTTGAGCAGCGCCACGATCGGCCCGAGCCACGCGACGGCGAGGAACAGCCGCCAGTCCGTCCACAGCAGCATGGCCGACGCGATCAGCATGATGAACAGGTTGGCGATGATGCGCCAGATGCCCCAGACGTTGACCTCGCGCATGGCGCCGATGTCGCTGGTGCAGCGGCTGATGATGCGCCCGAGCTTGGTCTTGTCGTAGTAGCTCATCGAGAGCTGCTGGAGGTGGGAGAAGAGCCGCCGGCGGATGTTGAACTGCACGCTCTCGCCCGCGCGCGTCATGACGATAATGGTGGCGCGCTGGAGCACGAACGACACGACCGACACGCCCGCCCACAGCATGATGACGAACGTGATGTGCCAGACCGCCCCGCGCGCGCCGCCACTGACCTGGATCGTGCCGCTGGTGAAGTTCGTCACGTAGTCGATCACGTGCTGCATGAACTTCGGCGAAGCCATGTCGCACGCGACGTGGACGATGCCCAGCGCAAGCCCGAGCGCGTACTGCTTCTTGTACGGCGCGAGCGTGGTGAGCAGCCGGCGGACGAGCGGCCACTCGATCGGCTTGTACTGCTCCTCGCTCTCCATCCCCTCGAGGGTGGCCGGCTTGACCAGCAGCGGCTTGCGGCCGCGGCGCGTCGCCGACGGCGGGGTTGGCGGCGGCGGCGTGGTGTTGGCGGAGATGCTGCTCACTCGACGCCTCCGCTTGTGGCGCCATCGGTCGCCGCGTCGCGCGCGCGGCCGCCGTGAGCGCCGGCGCCGCCGGGACCCGCGCCGCTAGCCGCGCCGCCCATGCCACCGCCGTCGCGCTCATCGCGCAGGCGGGCGCGGGCAATCTCGCGCGGGTCCTGGATGCGCTGCATGTGCGACGGGTGCTCGCTGCGATCGGCGATCGCCTCGTCGCCGTAAAGCTGCACGCCGGCGATCTCGCGGTAGTGCCCTTGCTCGGCCATCAGCTTGTCGTGCGTCCCCATCTGCGTGATGCGGCCGCCCTCGACCACCAGCACCAGGTCCGCCCGCTTCACGGTGCTGATGCGGTGGGCGATGACGAACGTCGTCCGCCCGTACATGACGAAGCGCATCGCCTTGCGGATCATGTCCTCGGTCTCGGGATCTACCGCGGCGGTGGCGTCGTCCAGGATGAGGATGCGCGGGTTGGTCAGGATCGCCCGCGCGATCGCCAGCCGCTGCTTCTGCCCGCCGGACAGCGACGAACCGCGCTCGGCCAGCACGGTGTCGTACCCCTTGGGCATCTGCTCGATGAACTCGTGCGCCTGCGCCAGCCGCGCCGCCGCCTCGATCTCCCCGTGCGTGATGCCGGGCCGGCCGTAGGCGATGTTGGCGGCGACGGTATCGCTGAACAGGTACGTTTCCTGGAAGACGAAGGCGACCTGCGTCCGCAGGCTCGCCAGCGTCGCGTCGCGCACGTCGACGTCGTCGATGGTGACGCGACCGGTGCGCGGGTCGTAGAAGCGCGCGATCAGGTTGACCAGCGTGCTCTTGCCCGCGCCGGTCGGCCCGACGATCGCCACCACGCTGCCGCCGGCCACGTCGAAGTTGATGTCGTGCAGCACCGGCTTGTCCGCGGCGTAGCCGAAGCTGACGTCGGCGAACCGCACCGCGCCCGGCCCCGGCGGCAGCGGGCGGGCGGCGGGCGCTTCCGGCACCGTGGCGGGCGCCATCAGCACCTCGTACAGCCGGCGCGCGCTCACGATCGCGTTCTGGTACTGCTCGTTGATCGTCGCCACCTGCTGCAAGCGCGTGAGGATCGCTCCCATCGCGCTGCCGAGGATGACGAAATCGCCGGCGTCCAGCTTCCCCTGGATCATCAGCACCGCTGCCGCCCAGAACAGCGACAGGTACGACGCCGTGGCGATCGCCCGCACCACCGGCGTGAAGTTCGCGAACATTCGGATGCGGTGGATCACCTTGCCGTAGTAGCTGTCGGCGTTGGCGTTGTACTTCTGGATCTCGTGCTTCTCGGTGGCGAACGCCTTGACGACGTGAACGCCGGCGATGTTCTCGGTGATGATCGATACGTCCTTGTCGCCGGCCTCCATCACCTCCTTGTTGGCCGGCTGCACCTGCCTGCTGAAGCGCAGGATGTAGCCGGTCCAGACCGGCAGCGGGATCAGCGACAGCAGCGCCAGCCAGGGGTTGCGCGTGTAGACGACGATGATGTACCCGCCGACGACGAGGATGATCTCCAGGCTGGTCAGCACGGCGGTCTGGATGAAGGCGCGGACGTGCTGGAGGTCGGTCAGCGCGCGGTTGATGAGCTGACCGGAGCTGATGGCATCGTGGAAGCCGAAGCCGACGCGCTGGAGCTTGTCGTAAACGGCCTCGCGGATGTAGAAGACCATCGTCATGCTCAACTTGCTGTTGGAGACCTCGCGCAGGTAGCGCAGCAGCAGGTAGAACGCGATCAGCGCCGCCAGCACGAGCACGATGTCGCGCAGGGGGATGTCCGGCCGGCGCTCGATGAGCGTGGTGCCGAGCGCGGCCCAACTGAGGGGGTGGCCCTCGCCGCTCCAGAACCACGTCCAGACGCCGACCTCCGGCGCCTTGCCGCTGACGGCCAGCAGCTTGATGTGGTCGATCGCCTGCCCGGTCTGCCGCACCGCCAGCAGCTCGAGGCCCACGTAGCTGGCGAGGTAGAAGCAGGCGAGGGCGACCAGCGGCTTGACCGGCGCAAGGAACTTGAACATCCAGCGCAGGAGCTGCGGGTTAGTCATCGCCGCGGCGTGGGACGAGACGACCGCGCCCGACTTATCCGCCGGCGGCGGTTGCGCGCCGCCCGCGCGCGCGGGCTCGCCGGCGGCAGCGGCGGTCGCCGCCGGCGCGGGATCGGACTTTTTCGTGGGAGCGGCGGCCGAAGGTGCTGTCACGTTTGGAAACCGGATCGAAAGGGCTAACGCTATCGGCGCCGGTGGCCGCGTCAACCCTGGCGGCCGATAAAAAATCAACGCTGCCGATTCCCTTGCCGCGCGGCGTGGCGCCGGGGCGGGAAGTGCGGCGGGCGTAAGTTGTTGCGCCCGGCATGCCGATGTTGAGAGGCGGTCCGGTGCCGCCGCGTCCGCTGCCCCCGCGCCGCCGGTTGGCCGCCGTAACATTGGCGGGCGTTGCGGGTCTTTTCTTTCCGGTAGCGCTGCGCTACCTTTTGCCGCCGGTCATACGCCTATGAAACACATGAAGCTGCTGCTGTGCGCCACGGGAGTTCTCGCCGCCGCCGCCATCGCCGTGGTCGTTGCCGCCCCCGGCGCGCCCGCGGCGCAGCCGCCGCAAGGCACAGCCGCCGCGCCCGCGGCGCAACCGCCGCAGGGTTCGGCCGCTGCCGCTGCGGTGCAGCAACCACCGCCGGGCGGACCGGCCGACGCCGGCGCCGCCTCGTCGGCTCCGGTCCCGCGGCGCGAGG
>DASQDR010000234.1:0-32351 GCA_035634055.1 Tepidisphaeraceae bacterium
CGCCCTGGTTGGTCGTCGGCCCCCCGCTTGCCGGGTCCCCGGGCGGCGCGGTCGCGACCGTCGGCGGCGCGGCGGGGTTCACCGTCCTGGCTTGGAGCGTACCCTGCGGCTTCTCGATCAGCGTCAGGTAGATCTGGCACCCGACCAGGATGGCGGCGGCGGCCGCGCCGGTGAAGAACCCCGGGCCGAAGGTGATCAACCCACCGCGCTTCGGCGGCGCGGGGACGGGCGCCTTGAATTCCACCAGGTCCGCACCGCCGACCGGGCGCTCGATGCGCGAGCGCGCCCCCTTGACGCAGTCGGGGCAGACCATCCGCCCGTTGTCTTCCGTGAGCCGGTCCGGGTCGGTCGGCCGGCCGCAGACGGCGCAGTTGCTGTCGAGCGAGGGGATGTCCTCGTTAGCGCCCGGCGACGGCTCGCCGGTGAAGGTCATGGCGGAGACCGAGCCGGAGATGGTTCCGCCGGCCATGCTGCCGCCCGGTGAGCGGAACTCGCCGGTGCCGGAACGGCTCCCGCCGCCCGCGCCCGCAGCGGCACCTGCACCGGCGGCGGGTGGCTGGCCGGCAGGCTTCTTCGCGACCAGCTTCAGCCCCTTGCCGCACCCGGAGCACTTGACGATCTGCCCGCTGGGCTGCGCCGGCACCTCGATTTTCGTCCCGCAGGTGGGACATTTCACCATCTTCGCCATGAGGCCCCCATCTTACCCGATCGCGCTCGCCGCCGCCGCACCGCCATACTATGGATCGACGGGCAGGCGGCGAGAAAGTTTCCTCCGTGGCGAGCATGACGCGTCGCACCGCGCCCGGGGTGCAGCCCTTCCTACTTCGCCGCCTGCGTCGTGGCGCCGGCGGTCTTTCGATCGGCGTCCGGCGTCGCCTGCTTCAGGTTCGGGGTGACGTCCGCCTCGATCCGGCCACTGGTCCAGTTCAGCGCGCCGGTCACCAGCCCGATGAATTCCGGCTTTTGCCAGACGTCCTCGCGATGTCCGAGCGAGGTGTAGAAGACGCGGCCCTTGCCGTGCATGCGCGCCCAGGTCGCGGGATAGAACGGGCGCTCGTACATGCCGCCGGTCATTCCCGTGGTGTCCTGCGCGAGGATGACGTGCAGGTCCGGGGCGAAGTTCTTCAGGGCGTACCACTCCTCGGTAAATCGCGCGCCCTCGAACGCGGCCGCGCCGGGGAACTGGCCGTCAATCACCTTGTGCGCCGCGGGCTGCTGCCGGCCATGCACGATGAACTCGCCGCCGAGCATGGCGATGTACGGGTCGAACGCGTCCTGTCCCTTTTCGTCGACGTTGCGGAGCAACTCCGGGCCCCTGGAGTGGGCGGGGCTGTGGAACGTGTCGGAGGCGGAGTGAAAGCCGATGAACCCCTTGCCGTTCCTGATCGCCTCGAGGAACGCCTCCTTCGCCCCCGGCGGCATGGCCGGCTCCTTGTGGAGCAGCTTGTCCGGGTCGCGCACGTTCCGGCCGTTCTCGTCCTTCCTGGTTCCGTGCTTATCCGAATCCTTCGTGAGGTCGCCGGTGGTGTAGAAGGCGAAGACGTCGAACTTCTGAAGGTTCTCGGCGCTGAAGATCGTGCCGTCCTTGGAACACGTGACGTCAAAGCCGTGCTTGGCGCCGAGGTCGGTCAGGATCTGCTCGGCATAGGCCAACTTCTGCGGGTCCTCCTGCGAGCGGGTGATCACGCTGTGCTGAAAGCCGGAAGACTTGGTGAAGAACAACACCTTCTTCCGCGGCCCCGCCGCCTCCGCCGTCGCCGGCGCGTCGGCAGCGCGCGCGAAGAGCGGCGCGAACGCCAGGAGCGCCACGGCCAACCCGGTCAGCTTCAACGCGCGACGACGGTTCGTACCGATCTGCATAACGCTCCTCCTGCTAGCCTCATGAATCTTAATGGACCTGGCGTCTTCTTCGTCGCCACGACAGCCATTCTACCCGCGTTTGGCCTTGATGAACTTTCGGACGGCCGCCAGTGGCTGCGCGTTGAGGACGTGCTTCGGCGTCAGCCACGCCCGGCGGGCGACGCTGATGCCGTAGGGAATCAGGTCGAACTCCTGCGTCGAGTGGGCATCGGTGTCGATGGAGATCATCACGCCCGCCTCCATCGCCGCCCGGGCGTTGAACTCGTCCAGGTCCAGCCGCGGGTAGCTGGCGTTGATCTCCAGGCACGTGCCGGTGTCGGCGGCGGCCTTGATCACCTTGTCCATCTCCAGCGGCAGCCCTTCGCGGCGGTTGATTAGCCGGCCGGTCGGGTGGCCGATGATCGTGACGTAGCGGTTCTCGATCGCGCGGATCAGCCGGTCGGTCGCCTTGCGGGCGTCCTGCTTGAGCGAGAGGTGCGGCGACGCCACGACGATGTCGAGCTCCTTCAGCACGTCGTCGTCGTAATCCATCCGCCCGTCAGCCAGGATGTCGACCTCGCTGCCGGCCAGTAGCGTGATCCCCTTGAGCTTGTCGCTGATGCGGTGGACGGTCTCGATGTGCTTGAGCAGCCGCTCGACCGACAGGCCGTTTGTCATCGCCAGCGCCTTGGAGTGGTCCGTGATGGCGAGGTACTCGTAACCCAGCTCCTTAGCGGCCCAGGCCATCTGCTCGATGGTGGCGGCGCCGTCGGACTCGTTGGTGTGGGCGTGCAGATCACCGCGGATGTCGGCGCGGGTGATGAGGGTCGGCAGTCGGCTTCCCGCCGCCGCCTCGACCTCGCCACGGTCCTCGCGCATCTCCGGCGGAACGAACGCCAAGCCGAGCTTGGCGTAGACGTCTTCCTCCGTCCGGCTGGCGAGGGGCATGAGCGGCGGGGGCTTGGCGACCTCCTTCTTCGCCTTTTCGTACGCCTCCAAATCGTACAGGCCCCACTCGCTGAGGGTCATCTTCTTCTTCAGCGCCAGCCCGCGGATCTTGACGTTGTGGTCCTTGGAGCCGGTGAAGTAGAGCAGGGCGGCGCCGAAGTTTTCCTCCGGCACCAGGCGCAGGTCGACCTGCATGCCGTTGGCGATCTTCACGCTGGTCTTGCTCGGGCCGGTGACGATGGTCTGCACGACGCCGGGGAGCCTGGCGAACTGCGCCATGATCGCTTCGGCGGACGCCATGTCGCGCACCGCGCCGACGAAGTCGATGTCGGCGATGGTCTCACGGCGGCGGCGCAGGCTGCCGGCCATCTCCGCGCGGATCACGCCGGGCAGCGCGCGCACGCGCTCGATCAGGTCCTCGGCCGGCACCAGCGCTTCCATGATCCCGGCGCGGCGATTGACCGGGCCGTCGGCGGCGCGCGTCTTGTAGCTCTCGATGCCGGCGCGGATGGTCTCGATCTTCTTCGGCCCGATCCCCTTGATCCCCGCCAGCGCGCCGCCGGTGACCGCCTTCTCCAGCGCCTCGAGGCTGGTGATGTCGCGCTCCTTCCACAGCAGGTTGATCGTCTTCGGGCCCAGCCCCTCGATGTGCAGCAGCGGGATCAGCCCGGCCGGCACGCTGGCGGCCACCTCGTCGAACACCGTGCTCTTGCCGGTGTTGATGTACTCCTCGATGATCTGCTGGCTCGCCTTGCCGATCCCCTCGACGTCGCAGAGCGTTTTCTGCTCCATGCACTTCTTCAGGTCCAGGTTGCTCTCGCGGATGATCCGGCTGACCTTCTGAAACGCGATCACCTTGAAGGTGTTCTCGCCGCGCAGCTCCATCAGGGCTGCAAGGTTGGCGAACAGGTCGGCGAGTTCGGGGTTAAGGGACATGGAAGGAGTGTCACTTTTGGATCGTCATTTGTCACTGATCACGTGTCACTCGCGAGTCGCCCGCTTCAGACGGGCGCTTTGCGAGTGACGAATGACAAGTAACAAGTGACCTGATTCCAATCTACGTCTTGACGCGGTCCAGCAGGAACACGGCCACGGGGCCGAAGATCAGGATGGGGGCCCATGACATGAGCGCGGGCCACTTGTCGGTCCAGTCGGCGCCGCCGGGCGGGGTGCCGGCCAACTGGTGGCTGAGGAAGATCGCCGTCATGCACGCGCCGCACAGGACCACGCACGCCATGATCCCCTGCTTGATCTTCCCCGGCTCGCGCGACATCAGGCAGGGGATGGCCAGCAGCAGCAGGATGACGTTCAGCAGCGGCTGGGTGAAGCGGCTGTGCTTCACGCGCTGGAGGTCGATCGTGCCGTAGCTCTTGGGGCGCTCCAGCAGCATCTTGATGCGCGAGGTGGGCAGCAGCTCGACGAACTCGCCGCTGCGGTACAGGGCAATCTCGTCCGGCGTGATGCTGCTTCGGTAGGAGCCGACCGGCTTTTCCTTGGTCACCCGCTCGCGCGGGTTCAGGCCGGTCACCACGCGCCCGTTGATCAGCCGCCACTGCTGCGCCCGCGCGTCCCACTCGCCGCGGTCGGCGGTGATGTGGGCGACGGGCATGAACTGATCGTCGAACTGGATTAGGTCCACCTGCTCCATCCACGCCGGCGCCTGCGCGGTGGCGGGGTGGAAGCGGGCGGCGTTGAGCAGCCCGTTGCTCTCGTCCTGCATCGCGCGGATGGCAAAGGTGCGGGCGGCGTTCTGGTTGATCTCATCGTGCTTGCGCGTCAGTTTCGGGATCATCTGCGGCACGAGCAGCTCCTGGTCCACCACCAGCAGCACGTTGAGGACCATGGCGGCGATGATGATGGGCATGGCCGTCCGCAGCAGCGGCACGCCGGCGGCGAGCGAGGCGGTCAGCTCGTTGAACCGCGACAGCCGGATCAGGGTGAACGCCGCCGCCACCACCGGGATGATGCCGGACAGGTGGATGAAGATGCGGAAGGTCTGGAAGAAGTAGTAGTCCCCGATGCTCCGCAGCAGCGCGATCACCGACGCCACGCCGCCGGTCCCCGCCGAGCGCGCCTGCACCTCGGCCAATTCGTCGAAGTTGAAGACCATGTCCAGAACCACGTACAAGCCGATCAGCACCATGAGGCTGATCAGGTAGTTCTTGAGGAACGTGGCCAAGACGTAACGGTCAAGGATCTTCATCAGAATCACTAACGACTAAGAACTGACCACTAGCCACTACTGCCTTGCCAACCGGCTCCACAGCGCCGCCGCCAGCGCCAGCACGAGGGCGTTGCCGCTCCAGATCAAGCCGATGCCGAGGTTGATAGGGTTTTGGAACCCCTCCAGCTTCCACGGGACGTTCTCGCACGTGTGCTGCCCCGCGACGATCAGGGCGATGCAGACCAGCGCGGGAACGACGCTCAGGGCGAAGGCGGTCAGGAAGTTGCCGCTCTTGAACATCATCCCCAGCGCGCAGCCGACGACCACCAGGATCAGGCAGCTCACCGCGAAGCTGGCGCGGCTGTGCATCTCGCTCTGGATGCCGTTGCCGAGGCGGATGACCTCGCGCTTCAGCGTCGCGCGGTGCTCCGGCAGCACGTCGGGGGCCGTCTGGTAATCCTCCAAACCACGCGTCTCGTGGCGCCTCAGCGCGGGCGGCATCGCGACGCCGAAGTGGCGGGCGAAGCTGGTGATGGCGGTGGGGCCCTCCGGCGTCTGCGCCTTCACGTCGCGCAGCGCCGCCTGCACGCTGAGCTGCTCGTCGGCGACCGGGCGGGCGGTCAGCTCGACCTCGGCGGCGTCCCAGGTGAAGTCCGCCTTGCCGTCGCGCAACTGCACCAGCCGCGCCGGCGTGATCACCAGCCGGTTGTTGCGGGTGCCGACGCTCCCCCTAGGCGAGATCAGGTCGTACTGCTCGCGCCCGGCGCCCGCGCGGAAGTGGAACGTCCCGCCCGGCTTCGACAGCGCCTGCGCGATCTCCGCCAGGTAGTGCTGCTCCTGGATGGCGCGGGTGATGCGGCCCATCTGCTCCTGCACCTTGCGGCTCTGCTCCAGGTCGCGGTAGAGCTCGTGCAGCCGGCGGATGTCCATGAACTTGGTCTCCTCGCGGATGAGCGAGTCGATGACCATCGGCCCGAACTGCGTCTGCTCGACGCCCCCCTGCATCCCCTGCCCGTCGGAGAAGCGGCGGGGGAACATGGCGCCGCGCTCGAGCTGCGCCTCGAGCGTGAACTGGTCGTTCCGCGCCCGCCGGATGAAGACCCGCGCTTCCTTCGCCAGGTAAAACTCCTTGGGCACCTGGAGCTTGGGGCTGTCCGGCGTCGACGCGTCCACGCGGTCGTAAGCCACGATCATGATCCCGCCCAGGCGGACCATCTGCTCGTCGGGGTTGCGGGGGTCGCCCTCGGCAACCGACGCCTCCTGCGCGAAGATCGTCGTGTCCTGAAACTTGATCTGGTGCGTCCGCTCGATCTGGTTGCTGATGAGCTGCGCGAGGTTGGAGTAGATGACCTTCTCCACCTTCAGCGTGAAGACCGGCACAATGAAGCAGAGGAACAGCAGGCTGACCAGCGCCACCGTCAAGCCCAGCACGAGCGCGGGCATGCCGATCGACGGGTAGCTGATGCCGGCGGCGCGGCAGGCGACCAGCTCGTTGTCCGCCGCCAGCCGACCGTAGACGACCGTGGTGGCGAACAGCGCGGCGATCGGCAGCGAGTAGGTGGTCATCGCCGGCATGAAGTACGACAGCATCTTCGCCGCCTGCGGCGCGTTCAGCCCGTGCTCGGTCAACGGGCGCAGCAGCCCACCGAAGCTCATGATCCCGGCCAGCGCCCCGCTGCACAGGAAGAAGATCCGCAGCAGGTCCTTGAAGATGTAGAAGAAGAGCGTGCGGCTCATCGGCGGGGGGCTCGGTTACACCGTGGCACGGGCCGCCGGGCCGTGTCTGGAACCACTCGACGCCGGCTGGGGGCTCGCGCCGCTTAGAAGTCGCCGCACAACCCCGGCCAGTTTCTGCACGCCCGGCTCGACCTGCTCCGCCGCCACGTTACCGAAGCAGAGCCGCAGGTGGTTGGTGGGGAGGCGTCCGGCCTCGTCGGGCTGGAAGCAGTAATCGCCCGGCACGTACAGCACGCCCGCCTCGACCGCCGCGGGGAACATCCCGTCGCGCGAGGTGTCGATCCCTTCCGGCAGCGTGAGCCACACGTACAGCCCGCCCGCCGGCCGCGTCCAGTGCAGCCCGTCCGCCTTGGGCATGTAACGCTCGAGCGCGCCGAGCATCGCGTGCAGCTTCGTGCTGTACCCGCGCTTGAGGTGCTCCACCTGCTCGAGGTACTTACCGCTGCGCATCACCTCGGCGCCGATGTGCTGAGCGAGGCTGGCCGAGCCGAAATCGTGGTTCCCCTTCTGGTCGAGGATCGCGCGCATCAGGTCCGGCGGGACGGCGGTGTAGCCGGTCTTGATCCCGGGCGCGAACGGCTTGCTGAACGTGCAGGCGAGGATCGTGTGCTCGTTCTTCGCGTCGAACGACTTGATCGACGGCAGCGACTCCCCGTCGTAACGCAGCTCGCGGTAGGCGGCGTCCTCCAGGATCAGGATGCGGTGCTGCCTGCTGTACTTGCGCGCGATCTCCAGCAGCCGTGGCCGGCGCTCGAGCGACAGCGTCAGGCCCGTCGGGTTGTCGAAGTAGCTCGTGCAGTAGATGAACCGGACGCGGTGGAGGTGCCCGTCGCGCTCGATCCGCGCCAGCAGGCGGTCCACCGCCTCGACGTCCATCCCGTGGTCGTCCATCGGCACGGTCATCACCTTCGCCCCCAGCGACTGGAGCGTGCCGGTGTAGACGAAGTAGCTGGGATTGGCGGCGATGACGATGTCGCCCGGATCGACCAGCACGTCACCGATGATGTAGAGCGCCTGCTGCGATCCGGTGGTGATGACCAGGTCGCCGGGCGTGAGGTCCATGTCGGCGGCGGCCTTGCCCTCGAGCTTCTCGAGGTGCCGCAGGCAGTCGCGGCGCAGCTCGGCCGAGCCCAGCGTCTGCTCGTACTGAAGCGCCGCCCGCCCACGCACGTTATCGCCCAAGATTCGCCCGGCCGCCTCGGCGCAGATCTCGAGCGGCAGCGTGTGGGAGTCGACCAGACCGGCCGCGAAGTTGATCAGCGATGGGTTCCCCATCGCCGCCGCCACCAGCGCGTTGATCGGCTGCTCCTTCGTCCGCCTGGACTTCGCGGACAGATGCAGGGGCAGGGCCGGCGAGTTGGGCGAGGGGGGCTGCATGAAAGGGAAACATGCTACCCGGTGCGGAAATGGTGTTCAATCGAGGAGGGCCAAGGGTGACTCGGCCGCGTCAGCAATCGCCCGACGGCATGCCCGGGTAACGGGCGGCAATCTCTCGGGCCAAGCGTCGTTACCGAAGGCGCAAGGAGCTGCCGCGGCGGCGTCCTACGTGCGCCTGCACGGTTGCGGGTCGGGCGGCGGTGCGTCAGCGCTTGCCCTTCTGCTTCCCCATCGTGCGCTTCATCGCCGCGCGCTCGGCTGAAGTGACCTTCTTGGAGCTGACCAGGTGGTCCACCAGGCTCTGCGCCGAGCCGCCGAAAACCCGCTGCACAAGGTCCTGCACCAGGCTCGCCTTGGTCTGCTCCTCCGGCATCGGCTCGTACCGCGCCGGGCGCCCCTGGGCGCGGGTGACGTACCCGCGCCCCTCCATGATCTGCACGCGCTTGAGGTAGCTGTTGTACCCCACGCGCTTGCCCGGCGGCATCGCGTCAAAGATCTCGCGGACCGAAAGCGGCCGGCCCGCGGCCCAGAGGATGTTGAGAATCACGATGTCGCCGTCGGTCGGACGGGGAAGAGGAGGACGTGCCACGCGTTAAACTATAACTTGGGCTCCCAAGAACTTCACGCGACATTTCCGGCGGCGCCAAATGCAGCCCCGGCAGAGCGTCGGATTTAAACTCAATGGCTCGTCGTGCTGCGGCAGGTTCTCAAACGAAACAACCCCCGGAAAACTTCCGAGGGCTGTCGCGTTGATTGGTGCGAGTGCGCCATCTAGGACTTGAACCTAGAACCCGCTGATTAAGAGTCAGCTGCTCTGCCAATTGAGCTAATGGCGCGATCGAGTCGAGGGCTGGGAACTGTATCCAACAGTGGTACGTTGTCAAGCCGCGCCGGGTGCGGGCAAAACGGTGTTGGCGGCGGAGATCAGCGCGCGCACGAGTCGGTCGCGCGGACCGTACACCGCCTGCGCTGGCGGCGGAGCCGCGGGGGGCGCAGGTGGAATGCGGTCCGCCGGTTTTAGAACATCGGCGGGCGCGCGGGGGGTGGGGCGGCCGGGGCGGCGCCGGTGCGGCCCTCGCCCTCCTCCTTGTAGCCCAGGCGAGCGACGACCGCGTCCCACGCGAACCAATCGCGGCTGAAGCGGCTGTCCAGTTCGTTGCGGAGCATCATGACGAGCTGCGCCTGCTCCATCGGGAGCGAGCGATCCGTCCACATCGCCTGCACGTCGCTCAGTTGGGCCACCAGCACGCGCCCCGTCTGGGGAAGCTCGATCAGCCCGAGCCGGCGCTCGCGGGCAATGTCGTCGGCGCCCGAGGGATGGGTGGTCGACGCGACCGTGCCGGTCGTAGGCGCTGTGGTCGCGCCAGTCATGGGCGCAGTCGCGCCAGTCATCGGCGCGGTCGCGCTGCCCGCGGCAATGCTCGCGGCGGGCGCCGTGGTCGAGGTGTTCACCGGCGGGGCCGACAGCAGCTTGAACGCCTGCTCGGTGAACCGGTCGGCGACGGTGCCGCTGAGCGCGAGCTGCGCGATCAGTTGGTTCGGGCGGTGCGTCAGCGGGCCGATCTTGATGATGCCTTGACCGCCGGCGGCGGACTCCAGTCCCGACCGCCGCGCCTGATCCAGCAGCTTCTGTGCGTCGGCCTTGGCCATCTCGTACGCCTGCTGCGCGACCAGGTCGTCGCGCAGTTGCTTCTCGACCTCCGTCAGCGCCGCCGGGCGGTGGGCCTTCTGCGCATCGGTCACGCGGGCGACGTAGACGGTGTCGTTGTTGTCGGTCATCGGCCGGGTCGGCTCCAGCACCTGCAGCACGCCGCCCTCGTTCTGGTTCTCCTTGGCCATGAACGGCGCGGTGAACATGGTGAGGTAGACCGGCATGGTGATCGGCTGCACGGTCTGCCCGAACACCGCCTGGCTGATGCCGGGCAGCTTGTTGAGGTCTTCCAGGCTCTGGTAGTTGTCGGCGACGTTGACGACGGTCGGCAGGACGCCGGTCTGCTTCTGCACCTGCTCGGCAAGGCGCTTGAGGTAATCGAAGGAGTCGTAGGGCACGCCGAACGGCGTCGAGGGGGCGGTGGCCGGGCGGGTGGCGCTGCCGGCGGCGTTGTGGAACGCCATCCAGTCACCCGCGAGCGCGCCGGTGATTCGGTCCTGCACCTGCTGGACCTTGCGGGCGGTCTCCTCGTCGATCAGCCGGTTCTTGATCGAGTCGCGCACCTCGGTGAACGGGCGGGTGGTAGGTCGCGACTCCATGCTGAAGGCGGACGAGCCGGGCGGCGGGGCGGGCGCGGTGGTGGGGAATTCCTTCTGGTTGCGGATGTAATACTTCTGCGCCTCGACCTCCCACGCGTAGGCGTCGCGCGTGGCCTCGACCGCCTTGCGCACGTCGGCGCGCGGGATGGCGATGTACTGGAGCTTGACGCGGTCCGGGTACTTGTAGCCGAACCCGAACGGGTTGGCCTCGGTGACGTTGCCGCGCAGGGTGTCGGCGTAGGTCTCAAACTGCCTCTTCAGCGCGTCGGCCGTCGGGGCGGGAACCTTATCGCGGTACTTGGCGGTGGTGAAATCGACGGCGCCGAGGTTGATCGTCTGCCCGGTGTCCGCCAGCTCGTGGCGGACCATCGGCTCGCTCACCTTGATGGCGCTGGTGGCGCGGCGGAACCCCTTGCCCACCAGCAGGAGCTGCGAGAGCGCGCGCTCGATCGCGAGGTTCTGGTCCGGGTTGGTGGTCTTGAGCCACGGCGCCCCGCCGATCATGGTCTGCACCTCGTCGTCGTGCACCGCGACGCCCATGCGCTGCGCTTCCTTCTGGAGCAGCAGGAACAGGACCGGGTGATCGTTGATCTGCTGGAAGGCGGTCCCCCCCAGCGCTGCGGTGAGGGGGCGGCCCTGCTGGGGGTCGCGCAGCCGGCCGAGCAGGTCCCACGCCTGGGCGGCGTTGTGCGCCTCGACGGCGCGGACCTTCTCGTCGCCGAGCCGCCCGATCACCGGGTTCTGGCCGCTCCCGCCGTACTGGTAGGCGGTCGGCAGGGCGATCGAGATCATCAGGCACGCGGTGAACAGCGCGAGGAGCTTTTTGCCGTGGCGTTGGATGAAGCGGTACATGGTTTTAGTCAGGTTATTGGCAAGTGGTCAGTGGCTAGTGGCAAGTAAGACGGCACGGGGGCTAACGCTCGGCGGCAAGGCGCTGGAGGGCGAGCTTGGCGCCGGCGGCGGCCTGGTCGTTGGGATATTGGGCAATCACCTGCTCGTACAGCGAGCGGGCGGCGGCGGCGTCCTTCACGTGTTCCTGGATCTGCGCGGTCTTCACCAGCGCGCGCGGGACGTAGGCGGCGCCGAACGGGGATTCCTTGAAGTGCGCGACCACGCGCATGTATGCCAGCGACGCGTCCTGCCACGACCCGAGGTCGTTCTTCTGCGCCGCCAGCCCGGCGCGCGCCTCGGCCAGGAAGTAGAGCGCTTCGGCCTGGTCGCGCGGCTCGTTCAGTAGCGACTTCGCCGCCGTGATCTCGTCGATCGCGCGGGCGTACTGCTTCGATTGCAGGGCGGCCGAGGCGGCGTCGAGGCGCACCTTGGCCAGCGAAGCGGCGGCGGCGGCGTCGGCGCCGGTGGCGGCGCCGGACTGCACGAGCTGCTGCGCCGTCTGCGCCGCCCCCTTGTCGTCCCCGCCGCGGCGCTGAAGCTCGAGCAGGAAACCCTGCACCGCCTGCCGCTGCACCGGCGACAGCCTCGGCGACGCCAGCGCGTTGTTCACGTGCGCGATCGCGGTTGGAATGTACGTGGAGCGCGCGTCCGGAAGCTCGGGCTTGAGCGGGGCCGCCTTCTGCGGGTCGTTCAACAGCAGCGCGACGTACGCGGCGGCGGCGGCGTCGAAGCGGTTCGCCCGCGGCGCCACCTCCGCCAGCTTGCGGGCCGCGTACAGCTTCAGCCACTCGCGCGGCGAAGCGTCGAGCACGCGGCGGTAGTTCTCCACCGCCGGATCGAGCTGCCCGTTCGCCAGCGCCTGCTCCGCCGTCGACAGCGCCGGATCGTCGTCGATCTGCATCCGCACGACCTGCGCCATGTCACGGCTGGCCTCGCGCCCGTTGGTAGTGAAGACGATCCGCTCGCCGGAGACGCCGGTGATGGTGACGTTGCTGAGCTGGAGCGCGTTGGTGGCGTTGGCGGCCGCGCCCGAGCTCACCCACAGCGTGTCCGCCCGCGCAACGCCGGCCGAGCCGACCACAGCAAACAACGCGGCGACGGCGGCTGCGACTGCGGTTTCTAAGGCGTCGGGTCGTCGCATGGGGGCGCGCGTCCGGGGAGCGAGTGCTGACCGACTGGGGCGCCTCACCGAGAGGGCAATCACCCAGGGCAGAAGAGGGGGTTGGAACTCCTGCCGGCTTCAACCCTTGAGAAAACAACCGTCTGGAAAGCCGCCTCGCGGCCCGTTCTGGTCAGCACTGCAAATCCTGCTGATCAACCTCTGCTTCCGCGGCGCGGCTGCGCGGGGATTGTACCGGCTCCCACCCCACGGGCAACTTGCGCAGCAACGCCGGCGCGGGTAACCGGCGACTCGCTAGGTGCGGCGTCCTCGGATCGTCGAGCAACGGAACCGTCCCTCACGCCTGCGTCCGCGTGCGGCCGTTCAGGAGCATTGACTCGTGACGCCGTACGCAAGCCGCGGGAATGCGGGCGTAATGATCGCTACGTATCATCAGCGTTGTGCTGATGACGATCACAACGTCGCACCGGCCCGCGACCGACCTCGGTTACTTGCTCCACAAGAACCCCGTGCGGCCGCAGGTGTTTGAGCTTAGCTTCGGCAAGGTCCACGTCTTCTACAGCGAGGCGTCGGACGAGCTCTGCACCGCGGCGCTGTTGCTGGACGTCGATCCGGTGGGGCTCGTGCGCAACCGCCGGGGACCCGCAGGCGAGGGGTTCGCGCTGGAGCAGTACGTCAACGACCGGCCGTACGTCGCCAGCTCGTTCCTCTCCGTCGCCATCGCGCAGGTGTTCGGCTCGGCGCTGGCGGGCACCAGTCGCGAGCGGCCGGAACTGGCGGCGACGCCGCTGCCGCTCGTGGCGCGCATCAGCGTGCTGCCGTGTCGCGGTGGCGATGCATTGCTCCGCCGGCTGTTCGAGCCGCTGGGGTACGAGGTGTCGGCCACTCGGCACGTCCTCGACGAACGCTTTCCCGAGTGGGGCGAGAGCCCCTATTTCGCGGTCGAGCTGCGCCACAGCGTCACGCTGCGCGACCTGCTAACCCACCTCTACGTGCTCGTGCCGGTGCTGGACAACGACAAGCACTACTGGATCGGCGACGACGAGGTGGAGAAGCTGCTGCGGCACGGCGAGGGGTGGCTGGCCGCGCACCCGGAGCGCGAGCAGATCGTGGACCGCTACCTGAGGCACCGCCGGCACCTGGCGCGCCAGGCGCTGGCGCAACTGCTGGAGGAAGACCAAAAGGGCGCCGAGGAAGCCGATGAGCGGCACGCCGGGGAAGAGCAGCAGGTCGAGGCGAAGATCAGCCTGAACGAGCAGCGGCTGAACGCCGTCGTCGCCGAGCTGAAGGCCAGCGGGGCGAGCCGCGTGCTGGACCTTGGCTGTAGCTACGGCAACCTCCTGCGGCGCCTGATCGAGGACCGGCAGTTCCACGAGATCGTCGGGCTCGACGTGTCCCACCGCGCGCTGGAGATCGCGGCCGAGCGCCTGCGCCTCGATCGCCTGCCGGAGCGGCAGCGGCAGCGCATCGGCCTCGTGCACGGATCGTTGATCTACCGCGACAAGCGGTTGGCCGGCTTCGACGCTGCCGCCGTCGTGGAGGTGATCGAGCACCTCGACGAGCCTCGGCTGGCGGCGTTCGAGCGGGTGCTGTTCGAGTTCGCGCGGCCGCGCACGGTCGTGCTCACCACGCCCAACGTGGAGTACAACGTGCGGTTCCCGACGCTGCCGGCAGGGAAGCTGCGGCACAAGGACCACCGCTTCGAGTGGACGCGGCAGCAGTTCCAGGCGTGGGCCATTGCGGTCGCTGAACGCACCGGTTACGCGGTGCGGTTCGCGCCGGTCGGCCCGGACGATCCGGAGGTCGGCCCGCCGACCCAGATGGCGGTGTTTCAGCGATCCGCCGACGCCTCGGCCGATCCCGGTCCGGCTGCTTGAGGGGAGGCCTGCGTTGAAGATCACGGTTCCTGAACTCTGTTTGGTCGTGCTCGTCGGCCCCAGCGGCAGCGGCAAGTCCTCGTTCGCCCGCGCGCACTTCGGGTCGACCGAGGTGCTCGGTTCGGACTTCTGCCGCGGGCTGGTGAGCAACGACGAGAACGATCAGTCGGCCACCGTCGATGCGTTCGACGTGCTGCGTTACGTCGCGGGCAAGCGCCTGTCGCGCGGGCTGCTGACGGTGGTGGACGCGACGAACGTGCAGCCGGAGTCGCGCAAGCCGCTGGTGGCGCTGGCCAAGGAGCACGACGTGCTGCCGGTCGCAGTCGTGCTGAACCTGCCGGAGCGGCTCTGCCACGAGCGCAACGCCGCCCGCCCCGACCGCAACTTCGGCCCGCACGTCGTCCGCCAGCAGAGCCAGCAGCTTCGCCGCGGCCTGCGCGGCTTGCAGCGCGAGGGCTTCCGCTACGTCTATGAATTCACGACGCCGGAGGAAGTCGCGCAGGTGCAACTGGAGCGGCAGCCGCTGTGGAACAACCGGCGCTGGGACCGCGGACCCTTCGACATCATCGGCGACGTGCACGGCTGTTTTGACGAGCTGGTCGAGTTGATCGAGCGGCTGGGCTACGCCGTCTCCGCGTCACCGGAAGCATCCGATGGCGAAGGCTTCGGCTACAGCGTTGTCCCGCCGGCGGGCCGCAAGGCAGTCTTCCTCGGCGACCTCGTGGACCGGGGGCCGAAGGTCGTGCCCGTGCTCAGGCTGGTGATGTCGATGGTGCGGCAAGGGCACGCGCTGTGCGTCCCGGGCAACCACGACGTGAAGCTGCTCCGCAAGCTGCGGGGCAAGGACGTGCGGATCACGCACGGCCTGGACCAGACGCTGCGCGAACTGGAAGCCGAACCGCAGGCGTTCAGCGGCGAGGTCGAGCGGTTCATCGATTCGCTCGTCAGTCACTACGTGCTGGACGACGGGCGTCTGGTGGTGGCTCACGCGGGGATGAAGGAGCAGTACGTCGGCCGCGCCAGCGGTCGCGTCCGCGAGTTCGCGCTGTACGGCGAGACGACCGGCGAAACCGACGAGTTCGGGCTGCCGGTCCGCTACAACTGGGCGGGCGATTACCGCGGCAGCGCCGCTGTCGTCTACGGGCACACGCCGGTGCCCCAGCCGGACTGGTTGAACCGCACGATCAACATCGATACCGGGTGCGTTTTCGGAGGGATGCTGACGGCGCTGCGCTGGCCGGAGCGGGAAGTGGTTTCCGTCCCCGCCGCCCGGACCTACGCTGAGCCGGCCAGGCCACTTCACCCTGCCTCCGCGGGCGCTGTCGCGCTCTCCGCCCAGCAGGCGCACGACGACGTGCTCGACATCGAGGACGTGCTGGGCAAGCGGATCATCGCGACGCGCCTGCACCACAGCGTGACCGTGCGCGAGGAGAACGCCATTGCAGCCTTAGAGGTCATGAGCCGGTTCGCGGCCGACCCGAAGTGGCTGATCTACCTGCCCCCGACGATGTCGCCATCCGAGACCAGCGACCGGCCCGGGCTGCTGGAACACCCGCAGCAGGCGTTCGACCACTTCCGCGCCGGTGGCGTCGAGAAAGTGATTTGCCAGGAAAAGCACATGGGGTCGCGGGCGGTCGCGGTCATCTGTCGCGAGTCATCGGTGGCGCTGCGGCGATTCGGGGTTCGCGACGATCGCATCGGCATCGTCTACACCCGCACGGGGCGACGGTTCTTCGACGATCGGCAGGTGGAGGGCGAACTGCTCGCCCACCTGCACGGCGCGATCACCAGCGCGGGGCTGTGGGAGGAACTCTCCAGCGACTGGTTCTGCCTCGATTGCGAGCTGATGCCGTGGTCGGCCAAGGCGCAGGACCTACTGAAGAACCAGTACGCGGCCGTGGGATCCGCCGCGCGGGCGTCGCTGTCGCAGCTTCTTCCGGTGCTGGGGCAGGCGGACGAGCGCTACAGGGCGCTGGGCAACCAGGCGTTAACGCCCATGCTCAGCCGCCAGCACGAGCGGTCGGGCCAGGCGCAGCGTTACGTGGAGGCGTACCGCCAGTACTGCTGGCCCGTGCGCAGCGTGACGGACCTGCGGCTGGCGCCGTTCCACCTGCTCGCCGGCGAGGGAAAGGCTTACGTCGATCGGGACCATCTCTGGCACATGCAGACAATCGCGTGGCTCGTCGGGACGCGGCCGGAGTCGCCGCTGATGCTCACCCGCCATGAGGTGGTGGACCTGACGGACCCGGCGAGCGTGGAGGCAGGAATCGCGTGGTGGGAAAGCCTCACGGGACGCGGCGGCGAGGGCATGGTGGTGAAGCCGCTGGAGTTCGTCGCGCGCGGCCCCAAGGGACTGGTCCAGCCCGCGGTGAAGTGCCGCGGCGGCGAGTACCTACGGATCATCTACGGCCCGGAGTACGACGCCCCTGACAACCTTCAACGGCTGCGCAAGCGCGGCCTGGCGGCAAAGCGATCCCTGGCGCTGCGCGAGTTCGCCCTCGGCGTCGAGGCGCTCGAGCGCTTCGTCCGCCGCGAACCGCTGCGACGCGTCCACGAGTGCGTCTTCGGCGTCCTCGCCCTGGAGAGCGAGCCGGTGGACCCAAGGCTGTAAGGGCGGCGGTGCGTCCGCGCGCTATTCAGTGCCGCGGACGGAAGCCGCGGGTATGATCACCGCCGTCCAAAAATTTCGAAGAAATGGCTGGCCGCTGATCGGCCGCAGGTTGCGGCAACCGTGCGTCGCCCTTGCATCGTCGTCGCCTTCGCTCTGCTCCGCTATCAGGGCGGGGCCATCCGGAGGATTTGATGGACAAGCCGCGTATCTTCCTCGGGTCGTCCGGAGCGCAGGCGAAGCTGCTACAGGCGCTGACGCGCGGGCTCGAGGACATCGCGCGCGTCGAGCCCTGGATGACATCGTTCAACCCGGGCGTCACCACGCTGGAGCGGCTCCTCGAACTGACGCGCGAGGTGGACTTCGCGGCGTTCGTGTTCGCTGAGGACGACTGGACGACGAACAGCCCGCCGGCGGAGGCCGCGCCGACGGGTGGTCAGGCGTCCCCCCGCGACAACGTCGTCTTTGAGGCCGGCCTGTTCGGCGGCGTCCTCGGGATGCGCCGCACCTTCATCCTGCACGCCAGCGGCGCCAAGCTCCGGACCGATCTGCTCGGCCTCACGTGCGTGCGCTACGACGGCTCGACCACCGCCGCCGTGATCAAGGTCGTCTGCCAGAAGCTTCGCGGCGCCATTGATAACGTCGGCCGCGTCGCGCGCATCGAGGGGGCGTGGTGGCAGTTTTCCCTGACGCAGCGCAGCGAGAAGGAGCCGTCGGCCGTGAGCCTTCTCAAGATCTCGCGGGACCGCAACGGCGCGCTGGAGGTGACCGGCCGGGCATGGCAGGAGGACGGCACCCTGTCGGCGCGGTACTGGAGCGAGGCGCTGAAGGAGCGGGAGAACGATTCCGGCATCTTCTACTACTGGAAGGGGGAGCGCCCGCTGCACCCGGACGCGCCGCAGTTGGAAGGGACCGGCGAGATCCGGCTGGAGTCCGCCGATCGCGCTTCGGGCTACTGGACGACGCGCGCGGATGCCCAGAACGTGAACGCGCGCACCGCCGGCATCTTCCTGCGCGCCGAGCCCACGGACATGAGCATCCTCGACGGCCGCGATGAACAGAAGCGCGCCGAACTGGTCGCCGAGCGGCTGGGGGTTTGGAAGGCGACGAAGAGCACCTGATCGTTCGCCCGCATCGTTTCGTCGCAAAGAGGAAGGAGTGCCGACATCAATCCGCGGATGGAATATTGGAAGGTCGCCCCCGGCGGCTTCAAAGCGCTGTCGTCACTGGAGGCTTATCTTCGCGAGTCCGGCCTGGACAAGCCGTTGCTGCACATGGTCAAGCTGCGCGCGTCGCAGATCAACGGCTGCGCCTACTGCATCGACATGCACTGGAAGGACGCCCGCGCCGGCGGCCAAAGCGAGCAGCGCCTTTACGGCCTGGACGCCTGGCGCGAAGCCCCTTACTACACCGACCGGGAGCGCGCTGCCCTGGAATGGACTGAGGCCCTCACGAACGTGAGGGACGGCCACGTCCCCGACGCCGTTTTCGACGCCGTCCGCGGCCACTTCTCCGAGAAGGAACTGGCCGACCTCACCTGGGCCGTCGCCGCCATCAACGCCTGGAACCGCGTGGCGATCGCCTTCCGCTCCGAAGCCGGGTTGTACAAGCCGCCTGCGCACGGGTGAGCCCGAGCCCGCGCAAGACCACCAGGACGCGCGAAGGCGGCCGTGCGCCTCGTCGCGTGCCGCCGGAGGTTGGTTCCATGATCCACCGCGGCAACGGCGTCGACGTGGTCGGGGCCACGTGACCTTCTCTCGAAGAGGGCTACGCTTTGGGAAGTCCCATCTATTCGTAGTCATTCGCAGTCCGAAGGCGAGGCAAGCCTCCGTGCGGATCCTGGTGCTCAACTGCGGCAGCTCCTCGCTGAAGTTCGAGCTGTTCTCGTTCGACGGCTCGTCCCCCGACGGCACCCGGCTGGCCGAGGGCAACGTCGGCGGGATCGGCGGGCGCGCGGCGATTCGCATTCAGCTCACGGGCGGAGGCCGGGAGCAGGTCGCGGCGGACATCGTCGACCACGCCGCGGCCACGCACTGGGCACTCCGTTGGCTGGCCGCGAACATGATGCGCTCCCCGCCCGACGCCGTCGGACACCGCGTTGTGCACGGCGGCCCGCGGTTGTTCGCGCCGGCCCTCATCGACGAGCGGGTGCTGGGCGAGATTGCCGCCGCCGGCGAACTGGCCCCGCTGCACAACGGCGGCGCCCTCGACGCCGTCACCGCGGCACGCGATGTCCTGGGCCAGTCCGTGCCGATGGTCGCCGTGTTCGACACCGCGTTCCACCACGACCTGCCCGAGCGGGCCGCGCGCTACGCGATCCCGCCCGAGACCGCCGACGCGCACGGCATCCGCCGGTACGGGTTCCACGGACTCGCCCACCGGTACATGAGCGAGCGCGCCGCAGCCCGCCTCCCGAGCCTGCCGGCAGCGGATCTCCGCCTCATCACGATGCAGCTCGGCAGCGGGTGCTCGGCGGCCGCGGTCCGCGGCGGCAGGCCGGTCGACACCTCCATGGGATTCAGTCCGCTCGAGGGGCTGATCATGGCCACGCGTTCCGGGGACATCGACCCGGCCGTCGTACGCTACCTATGCGAGCGCGCGCGGATGACGCCCGGCGAGGTCGACGCGTGGCTGAACCAGCGCTGTGGCCTGCTCGGGCTGTCCGGCGCGTCGGGTGACGTGCGCGAGCTGCTCGCGCTCGCATCGCGCGGCGACGCGCGGGCGGCTTTGGCAGTCGACATGTTCTGCTACCGCCTGCGCAAGTACATCGGGAGCTACCTGGCCGTGCTGGGCGGCGCCGACGCGATCGTGTTCGGCGGCGGCATCGGCGAGAACGCCCCCGAGATCCGCGCCCGCGCCTGCCGCGGAATGGAATGGTGCGGCCTGCGGCTGGACGAGGCGCGCAACGCGCGCCTTGTCGGCGCCGAGGGCGTGATCAGCGCCGACGCTTCGCCGATCCGCGCTGTTGTCATTCCCGTGGACGAAGAAATCATCATTGCCCACGACACGCTCGCCTGCCTACGAAAGGAGCCTGTACCGTGAAACCTACACTTGCGCCGGACGAGATGCGGAAGATCGACGCGTGGTGGCGGGCGGCCAACTACCTCTCGGTCGGCCAGATCTACCTCTACGCCAACCCGCTGCTCCGGCGGCCGCTCCGGGCCGATGACGTCAAGCCGCGCCTGCTCGGCCACTGGGGCACGACGCCCGGGCTGAACTTCATCTATGTCCACCTCAACCGCCTGATCAAGGCGCACGACCTGAACATGATGTACGTGATCGGCCCCGGGCACGGCGGGCCGGGCATCGTCGCCAACACGTACCTCGAGGGGACGTACAGCGAGCTGTATCCGAACATCAGCGAGGACGAGGACGGGATGCGGCGGCTGTTCAAGCAGTTCTCGTTCCCCGGCGGCATCCCGAGCCACGTTGCCCCGGACGTGCCGGGCTCGATCCACGAGGGAGGCGAGCTGGGGTACTCGCTCCTGCATGCCTACGGTGCGGCGTTCGACAACCCGGACCTGATCGTCGCTTGCGTCGTCGGCGACGGCGAGGCCGAGACCGGCCCGCTGGCGGCAAGCTGGCACTCCAACAAGTTCCTCAACGCCGCCCGCGACGGCGCGGTCGTGCCGATCCTTCACCTCAACGGCTACAAGATCAACAACCCCACCGTGCTGGCGCGCCTGCCCCACGATGAACTCGCGAGCCTCTTCCGCGGCTACGGGTACGCGCCGCACTTCGTCGAGGGGCACGATCCCGCCACGATGCACGAGCTGATGGCGCAGACGCTGGAGACCGTCCTGGCCGACGTGCGACAGATCCAGTCGGAGGCCCGCGGTTCGCGCCCACAGCGCGGGCGCCCCGCGTGGCCGATGATCGTGCTGCGCACGCCCAAGGGGTGGACGGGGCCGAAGGAGGTCGACGGAAAGCCAACCGAGGGTTCCTGGCGGTCGCACCAGGTTCCGCTGGCCGAGGTCCGGACGAACCCCGCGCACCTGAAGCTCCTCGAGAAGTGGATGAAGAGCTACCGCCCGCGCGAGCTGTTCGACGACGCCGGGCGGCTCGTCGGCGAGGTGCGCGAGCTGGCGCCGGCCGGCGAGCGGCGGATGAGCGCCAACCCGCATGCCAACGGCGGCACCCGCCTCCGCGGGCTCAAGATGCCCGACTTCCGACAGTACGAGGTCAAGGTCGCGGCGCCCGGCGCCGCCGCCGGCGAGGCCACGCGCGTGCTGGGCGCGTTCCTCCGCGACGTCATGAAGCTCAACGCCGCCGCCGCGAACTTCCGCGTGTTCGGGCCGGACGAGACGACCTCCAACCGGCTCTCGGCCGTCTACGAGGCCAGCCCCAAGACGTGGGAGGCGGAGCTGCTCAAGACCGACGAGGACCTCGCCCCCGACGGCCGCGTCATGGAGGTCCTCAGCGAGCACCTGTGCCAAGGGTGGCTCGAGGGCTACCTGCTCACCGGCCGGCACGGGCTGTTCAACTGCTACGAGGCGTTTATCCACATCGTCGACTCAATGTTCAACCAGCACGCCAAGTGGCTCAAGGCGGCCGGCCGCATCCCCTGGCGCAGGCCGATCGCGTCGCTGAACTACCTGCTCTCGTCGCACGTCTGGCGGCAGGACCACAACGGCTTCACGCACCAGGACCCCGGTTTCCTCGACGTGGTGATGAACAAGAAGGCGGACGTCATCCGCATCTACCTCCCGCCCGACGCCAACTGCCTGCTGAGCGTTGCCGACCACTGCCTGCGCAGCCGCAACTACGTCAACGTCGTCGTTGCCGGCAAGCAGCCCGCCCCGCAGTGGCTGAGCATGGACGCGGCGGTCAAGCACTGCACCGCCGGCATCGGCATCTGGACCTGGGCCAGCAACGACGCCAGCGGCGACCCGGACGTCGTGATGGGCTGCTGCGGCGACGTCCCGACGATGGAAACGCTCGCCGCCGTGTCGCTCATGCGCGAGCACCTGCCCGAGCTGAAGGTGCGGGTCGTCAATGTCGTCGACCTGATGAAGCTCCAGCCGCCCACCGAGCACCCGCACGGGCTGAGCGACCATGACTTCGACGAGCTGTTCACCGCCGACAAGCCGATCATCTTCGCCTTCCACGGCTACCCGTACCTCATCCACCGGCTGACGTACCGGCGGGCCAACCACCGCAACCTGCACGTCCGCGGTTACAAGGAGGAGGGGACGACCACCACGCCGTTCGACATGGTCGTGATCAACGAGCTGGACCGCTTTCACCTCGTCGGCGACGCGATCGACCGCGTGCCTTCCCTGCGCTCCCGGGCCGCCCACGCGAAGCAGTTCCTCCGCGAGAAGCTGATCGAGCACCAGAACTACATCCGCGAGCACGGCGAGGACATGCCGGAGGTGCGCGAGTGGCGCTGGAGCCCCACGCAGCAGGAGAACCTCCCCCGCCGCGTCGCCGGCCGCAAACGCCACGAGCCGCCGGACGGTCGGGCAGTGACATCGCGTAGCGCAGGCAAAGGCGATGGGACGGCCTGAGGTGTCGATGAATTCCGCGGAATTCGTATTGATCCTGCGCGGCGAGTAGACTCGTTGCAACTGACCGGACGGGGAGCTTGGACTCGGGCACTTCGACCCGGGCGCAGCGCGAGCGCAAATGACCGCAGGGGGGCACGAATGGGGGACCGAATGTACGCGCACAGCTTGCCGGGCTCCGCCGACCGGGCGGACTGGGAGGATCTCGCCGAGCACTTGGCAAAGGTCGCGGAACTCGCCGCCGACTTCGCCTCCCCCTTCGGGGCCAGCGACTGGGGCCGCCTGGCGGGGCTTTGGCATGACCTGGGGAAGGTGCAGCCGGAGTTCCAGCGTTATATTTGCGGGTTCAGCAGTGTGGGCGCCCCGCACGCTTGGGTGGGTGCGGTTCACGCCCTAAAGCTGACGAAGGCGATGCTGCCGCTCGCGTTCGCCATCGCGGGCCACCACAGCGGTCTCGGCGACTTCCGCGCGGATGCGGCCATTGCCTCGGTACGTTCGCCGACACCTCTTGCGGAACTGGTTGCAGAGCACAGGGAGCTTTACGAGCGCCTTCGGCCGCTGCTGATAAATCACCAGGGCGGCACAGGTCGGCCGGCAGTGCCGCAGCTCCCCGCGAGCACCAACGCTGATGCCGTTCGCCTGGAGATGTTCACAAGGATCCTGTTCAGCGCGCTCGTTGACGCCGACCAAATTGCAACCGGACGCTTCTACGCGCGTTTCATCCCCGCGCTGACGGCGAGCGACCTGACCTATGACGACATCGCCACCCTGCGCCGCAGGCTGGACGACCATATCGACGCGATGCCGCCAAGGGGATCGCCCGCGGTGGTGGCCCTTCGGCGGCTCGTGCTCGGCGCCTGCCGGGTCCACGCCGAGGATGGTCCCGGGCGGTTCAGCCTCACCGTTCCCACGGGCGGCGGCAAGACGCTGTCGGCGATGAGCTTCGCGCTGCGGCACGCCGAGCGTCACGGGCTGCGGCGCGTGATCGTGGTCATCCCGTACACGAGCATTATCGAGCAGTCCGCGCGGGTCTACCGCGGCGTCCTGAACGAGCCGTCGCGCCCGGACGTGAACAACGTGCTCGAGCACCATTCGAACCTGGACGAGCAGGCGCTTTCCGAAGCAGACGCGCGCGGCGAGCAGCTTCGCAAGCTGGCGGCGGAGAACTGGGACGCTCCGGTGGTGGTGACGACGACGGTGCAGTTGTTCGAGTCGCTTCTGTCGAACCACCCGTCGCGCTGCCGCAAGCTGCACAACATCGTCGGGAGCGTGTTGATCCTCGACGAGGTGCAGACGCTTCCGCCGCAGTTCCTGCGGACCATCGTGGACCTGCTCGACCAGTTGGTGTCGGCCTACGGGTGCAGCGTCGTCCTCTCGACCGCGACGCCGCCGGCGCTGGTGCGGGAGGGCAACTCGCCGCTGCCTGGGCTGACCGACGTCACGGAGATCATGCCCGATCCCGCCGCGCTAGCGGCGACGGCGCGGCGCGTGGCGATCGAGTGGCGCACGGACGCGGTGACGCGATACGAGGATCTTGCAGGCGAACTGCGCCGCCACCGTCAGGCGCTTGCCATCGTCCATCGCCGCAACGACGCGCGCGTGCTCGCCGACGCCATCGGCGGACATGCGCTGCACCTGTCGGCGCTGATGTGCCCGGCCCACCGGCTCGCGGTGATCGATGAGGTGCGCAATCGGCTCGGCCGCGACAAGCCGTGCCTGCTGATCTCAACTCAGCTCGTCGAGGCGGGGGTGGACCTGGACGTTCCCGTCGTCTACCGCGCGCTAGCGGGGCTGGACTCCATCGCCCAGAGCGCCGGCCGCTGTGACCGCGAAGGTAAATTGACCGAGGCGGCCGGGGGGACGCCGGGAGGGCGCATGGTCGTCTTTCTCGCCGAGACCGATCCGCCGCCGGGCGTGCCGGCGCAGGCGTTTCAATCCATGCAGGTCCTGCTCGCCCTGGGCCCCGTCGACCCGTTCAACCCTGACCACTCGATCCGCTTCTTCCGCGAGCTGTACGGCAAGGCGGCCAATGACCCGCGGGACAAGGAACTGGAGCGACTTCGCCGCACGCTTGCCTTCGCGACCGTCGCCGACCGGTTCAAGATGATCGACGCCGACACCTGGCCGGTGGTCGTGCGTTGGGGAGACGGCGCGCAACGCCTCGCCGCGTACCGGCGTTCGCCCTCCCGCGAGACGCGCCGCGCGCTCCAGCCGTTCACCGTGCAGGTGCGGCGGTACACGCTGGACCGGCTGCGCGACGCCGGCGTGTGCTCGCCGGTGGAGGGTGCCAATGGGGTGGAGTATTTCGACGCGGTGAATGAGGGGAGAGAGAGCAGTTATCACCAACGGTTCGGGCTTGATGAGGGAGCGGATGGTCTACTGCCTACGGAGGTCTCGATTGTCTAAAAAAGAGGCCGGCAGTACGCCGGCCGCTTGCTTTCCCCTACCCGGGTTCGCGTCATGGTTTCAACCCACGCCGTCATAACAGGCGACGGGCAGACTGTAGCTTCCATGACGCGAAAACGAGAGGGAGTAGGCGGAGGTTCCATGAAGCGAAAGCTAGAAGGGTACGGGAAACATTTTTTTTCATTGACTTGCAGAGATGAGCGGCTATTCTTCCCGCCGCCTTAACGACAACACCCCACCTGCCAGAGCTAGCGGGGTGTCGCAGCGGGAGCGTCTAACACAACCGTGTTGGATCGGCGACCTGAGTGGGCCGTAGCGGTTCCCGGTCGCGCGCCGTGGCATCAAATCCTTGACCGGGGATCGAACATGCGCGAAGAGAATCTGCCCCCGCCGCTGGCCCTGCGCGTCCGCGGAGACAGGGCGTGCTTCAGCCGCCCTGAGCTCAAAGCGGAACGTTTCAGCTACCCAACGATGACACCGTCGGCCGCGCGGGGGGTGCTCGAAGCGGTGTTGTGGAAGCCGGCGATCCGTTGGCGGGTCGAGCGGGTCAAGGTGCTGGCGCCGATCGCGTTCGTCAGCTTTCGACGCAACGAGGTTGGCAGCGTGGCGGCGGCGCCGGTGCGGGCGACGGTGACCAGCGGCGGGCCGCACGAAGACTTCTTCGCCGACGAGCGCCGACAGCAGCGCAACACCGTTGCGCTCCGCGACGTCGACTACGTTATTGAAGCGCGCATCGAGATGACCGAGCGGGCCGGTGCCGGCGACAACAAGGCGAAGTTCGTCGACATGTTTCGCCGCCGGGTCGAGAAGGGGCAGCACTTCCATCAGCCGTACCTCGGCTGCCGGGAATTCGTCGGCGAAGTATCGCCGGTGGATGAGACGACGCCACCGCCGATCCCCGAGACCCGCGACCTCGGCCTGATGCTGTGGGACGTTGACTTTCGCCCCGCGGCCAACAGCGAGAAGGCGAAGCTCACGTGGCGCGAAGGCGACAGCGTCGTCCGCGGCAACGCGCGCCCCATCTTCTTCGCCGCCCAACTGGTGAATGGCGTGCTCGAGGTGCCAATCGATCCGGAGCGCGCGCTGAACCTGCCCGCGTCCGCCGGCGGGGGTGACGAATGATCCTCCAGGCGCTGGTCGAACTGGCCGAGAACGAGAAGCTCATCGCCGACCCGGACTTCGAGTTCAAGCCGGTCGCGTGGATCGTGCGATTGAAGAGCAACGGCACCGTTATCGCGATCGAAGAGAACCGCCTGAACCTGAACGAGGGGAAGAAGGACAAGAAGGACAAGCCGCTCAAGGCGAAGTGGGTCGGGCGGGATGTGCTGATCCCGCTGTTCCCTACCGGCCGCTCGGGCACCAAGCCGAAGGCAGCGTTCCTGGTCGACATGGCGAAGTTTGTCTTCGGCCGCGAGCCGCTGGAGGAGACGCACGACGATTCCTTGATGCCCTACGTCGAGCGGTTCCGGAAGAGCGTGATCGACTGCGAGTCCGCCACCGGCGATGCGTCGGTCCGCGCGGTCCGGCTCATGCTCGACCGCGTGCTGAAGGGGGAGCCCGTGGCGACGTTGCCCGCCGAGGCTGGGCCGAGCGACTTGTTCATGTTTCGCATCGCGGATGATGCCGAGCCCGTACATGCGCGTCCCAGCGTGAAGGCCTACTGGAAGCAGGTGCGCGCCGAGCCGCCGACGGCGCCGGACGGTGAGACGCTCGACCAGACCACTTGCCTGGTGACGGGCGTGCCGATCCTGGGTAAGCCGGTCCTGTTCCCGCTCATCAAGGGCGTGCCCGGCGCGGGCACGATGGGAAGCGGGTTGCTTCCGTTCAACGGGCCATCGTCGCGGACGTGGTCGTCGTTCGGGTTGGAAGGCAACGAGAACGCGCCGGTCTCGCGGCTCGCCGCCGAAGCCGCCGCGACGGCGCTCAATCGCCTGGCCGACCCGCGGCCGACCGATGGCAAGGGCGATCCGCTTCCCGTCCGCCGCATCCGCCTGAGCGATGACACGATCGTCGTGTACTGGTCGCCCGACGACGAGCCGGCGGTGCAGGGGGTGCTCGACGCCATGCCCGACCTCCTCGACCGCCGCGACGCCGCCGAAGATGTTGGGAACCTGATCGCGAGCTATCGGAGCGGCGTGTTCCAGCCCCTAAAGGCACCGGCGAAGTTTTACGCGATGACACTCACCGGCACGACCGGGCGCATCATCGTCCGCGACTGGTTCGAAACGACGGTGGCGGAGATCCAGTCCAATGTTTCGGCATACTTCGAGGACCTGCGCCTGGTCCGCTCGGCGGGCCCCGGGCGGGTCATGGAGTTGGACGACAGTTCCCTCCCATCGCTGCGCGACGTGAAGCTCGCGGTGTACCGGGAACTTGACGACGTGCCGGCGCCGTTCGGCCGGGACTGGCTGCGCATCGTCTGGGGCGGGCGCGGCGCGAACGTGTCGACCGGCGTGGTGGCGAAAGTAATCGCGCGCGTTCACGTGGCGCTGGCGCGCGGCGACGAGCCGGCGCGCCACGCCTTCAGCCTTCTCAAGCTCTTCACCATTCGATCAGGGGAAGCGGACATGAAAACATTCGTCAACGAGGATCACCCCAACGTCGCATACCACTGCGGTCGGCTGCTGGCGACGCTGGACTTCGCCCAGCAGCGCGCGCTGGGCAACACCAACACGACCAACGTGCGCCGGATGCTCGGCGCCATCATGACGGCGCCGGCCCTGTACCTCGGGCGGCTGCGGCGGATGATGGAGGTCGCGTACCTGCCGAAGATGGACGGCGACTGGGCGAAGTTCATTCGCGACCGGATGCAGTCGATCAGCGCGCGGCTCGGAGACGAGATCCCGCGGCTGCTCCAGATGCGCGACCAGGGCACGTTCTTCCTCGGCTTCGACCAGGAGCGAACGTTCCTGCAAACCCATCCGCCCTCCCAGTACAAGTGGCAGACGTCCATTGGACTGTGGGTGATGTCGCGCGGGGAGCGGCACGTCGTGGAAGCGCTGGTGAAACTCGGCAGGTCTTTCCTTTACGAGCCCGGCTTGCGGACCCACGGTGATCGCTCCCGCCTGCCGGACTTTCTGGTCGACGGCGTCAGCGCCGCGGACCACGTCTTCATCGAGTACCTCGGCATGCTCGACAAGCCGGATTACGTGCAGCGCTGGAACGAGAAGCTTCAGGAGTACCGCAGGATTGGGCTCCTGCCGATCGAGGAGGGGGGCGGAAAGGCCGGCAAATTGATCGTGATCGATCACCAGCGTCACCCCGATTTCACCTCAATCTTCACCGAACTTAAAAAGCACCTCGGCCAGCCGTTGGCCGACGACGACGCATCGGACAATTCCACCGACTCGGAAGGGGCACAATCGTGAACACTCCCGTCACCAAGCGTTACGACTTCGTCCTGCTCTTCGACGTGATCAACGGCAACCCCAACGGAGACCCCGACGCCGGCAACTCGCCGCGCATCGATCCGGAAACGGGGCACGGGCTGGTTTCCGACGTCTGCATCAAGCGGAAGATTCGCAACTACATCACGCTCGCCAAGCCGGCGCCCGCGGCCGATACCTCGGCCACGCCAAAGAAGGGGTATCACATCTACGTGAAAGAGCGGGCGATCCTGAACTTGCAACACCAGCGCGCCTACGACGCGCTGGGGCTTGATCCGGACGCCAAGCCGGAGAAGGCCGAGAAGAAGGAGAAGGGCGAGAAGGCGAAGAAGCCGAACGGCCCCGTGCCGCCGACGCCGGAGGAGCAGGCGCGGAAGTGGATGTGCCAGACCTTCTTCGACGTCCGCATGTTCGGCGCCGTGATGAGCACGGGCGTCAACGCCGGGCAGGTGCGCGGGCCGGTGCAGATCGCGTTCTCGCGGAGCATTGATCCCATCATCTCGCTGGAACAGTCGATCACGCGCATGGCCGTGACGACGGAGGAGGAGTCGAAGAACCAGGAGGGCGGCAACCGCACGATGGGCCGAAAGGAGATCGTTCCCTACGGCTTGTACCGCTGCCACGGCTTTGTGAACGCCCACCTCGCTGCCCAGACGGGGTTCGACCAGGAGGATCTCGACCTGCTCTGGCAGGCGCTGGCGAACATGTTCGAGCATGACCGCTCTGCGGCCCGTGGGGAGATGACCAGCCGGCGGCTCTTCGTCTTCGAGCATGACTCCGCGTTGGGCGGTGCCCCGGCGCATCGGCTGTTCGACCGCGTCCGCTTCGAGCGGACGGACAAGACGAAGCCTGCCCGGGCCTTCTCCGACTACCAGCAGTTGGACGCGGCGGCGCTGAAGGATCTGCCGGCGGGCGTGCGCCTGGACGAGAAACTGTGACGGCCCGATATCATGTTCGACGAGTCCGACCTCCTCCCCATCAGCGCGCTGCAGCACCTGCTGTACTGCCCGCGGCAGTGCGCGCTGATCCATGTCGAGCGGCTGTGGGCGGAGAATCGGCTGACGGTCGAGGGGCGGCAGTTGCACGCCAAAGCGCACCAGCCCAGGGGCGACCGCCGCGGCGGGGTGCGGACGGTTCGCGGGCTGGCGCTGCGGTCGCTGTCGCTGGGGTTGTTCGGCGTCGCGGACGTGGTGGAGTTTCACGACCCGCCTCCTGGCGGTGACGCCGCAGCCGCAGGCCGCGGAGCGCGCGGCGGGGGTGCCGGCGGGGGAGAGGGCGCCGGTGATGGCGGGGGCGAGATGGCGGGCACGGGGCAGGGAGTCGGCGCCGATGCCGGCGGCGGCGAGATGGCGGGCGCGGGGCAGGGGGACGGCGCCGACGCCGGCGGCCGCGGCGGCGGGGCGTTGGCCGCGGCCGCGAAGCTCGTCCTCCCCATCGAGTACAAGCGTGGGCTGCCGAAGAAGCACGACGCCGACCGCGTGCAACTCTGCGCGCAGGCGCTGTGCCTCGAGGAGATGCTCGGCGTGCGCATCGAGCGCGGGCTGCTGTTCTACGGCAAGACGCGCCGACGCGAGCAGGTCGCGCTCACGCCGGCGCTGCGCGAGCTCACTGCCCGCACCGCCGCGCGGCTGCACGAGACGCTCGCGTCGGGCCGCACGCCGGCGGCGCAGTACGAGAAGAGCAAGTGCGACCGCTGCTCGCTCAAGTCGCTCTGCCTGCCCGAAACGCTCCTTGGCAGCGAGCGCGCGTCGCGCTATCTCGGCCGGATGCTGACGGCGGTGCTGGCGACCCATGGCCCCGCGAGCGATCAAGAGCCGATGTGACCCGCGCGGGCGCCGCACGCAGCGACGGCGCGCCGGACAACGGGTCAGCGTTGCGACGCGCGCATGACCGTCGAGCGGGCAACGCGTCGGCGTCCAATCGGCAGGAGCGACGCGAACCAAGAGGACATCGCGCGCCGGCGGGAGGAAACCGCTGGCTCGCGCCGGCGACTGCAACCTACGAGCGAACGTGCGAGCGCGCGAGGGAGTGAACGCTACCACTGGCAAGCCATACGCTCGCTTCCGGAGGAGGGGGCTGAACGTGAAGCAGCACCTCAACACGCTGTTCATCACCACGCAGGGCAGCTACCTCGCCCGCGAGGGAGACGCGGTCCTCGTCCGCGTCGAGAAGCAGACCCGGCTCCGGGTCCCCATCCACACGCTCGGCTCGATCGTCTGTTTCGGGCGCGTGGGGTTCAGCCCCAGCCTGGCCGGGCTGTGCGGCGAGCGCGGCGTGAGCATCAGCCTGTGCACGGCCAACGGCCGCTTCCTCGCGCGGGTCACCGGGTTCACGCCGGGCAACGTCCTCCTGCGCCGCGAGCAGTACCGCCGCGCAGACTCCCCCAGCGACTCCGCCGGCGTGGCCCGCGCGGTCATCGCGGGCAAGATCGCCAACTGCCGGCAGGTGCTGCTGCGCGGCGCGCGCGACTACCCCTCGGCGCCGGGCGCGCTCGCCCTGGAGCAAGCCGCGGACAAGCTCGGGCAGTCGCTCCGGCTGATCAGCGATCGGATGGACCTGGACACGC
Source organism: Tepidisphaeraceae bacterium (assembly GCA_035634055.1). Classification (GTDB taxonomy): domain Bacteria; phylum Planctomycetota; class Phycisphaerae; order Tepidisphaerales; family Tepidisphaeraceae; genus JAICTV01. The sequence goes on from DASQDR010000234.1 coordinate 30,677, forward strand.
TCCGCGGCATGGAGGGCGACGCCGGCAACGCGTACTTCGCCGTCTTCGATCACCTGGTGACCGGCCAGAAGGAATCGTTCGCGTTCCGCGGGCGCAGCCGTCGCCCGCCGCTGGATAACGTCAACGCGCTGCTCAGCTTCATCTACGCGCTGCTCGCCCACGACGCGCGCAGCGCCTGCGAGGCCGCGGGCCTGGACGCCGCCGTCGGCTTCCTGCACCGCGACCGCCCCGGCCGACCGGGGCTGGCGCTGGACCTGATGGAGGAGCTGCGGCCGTTTCTTGCCGACCGCCTGGTCCTGTCGCTCGTCAACCGCCGGCAGGTCGATGCGCGCGGCTTCTCCGCCGACGAGACCGGCGGCGGCGTGCGGATGAACGACGCAACCCGCAAGGCCGTCCTGGTGGCTTACCAGAAGCGCAAGCAGGACACGATCGAGCACCCGTTCCTCCAGGAGAAGGTCACGGTGGGGCTGCTGGTGCACCTTCAGGCGAGGCTGATGGCGCGGCACCTCCGCGGCGACCTAGACGCCTACCCGCCGTTCATCTGGAAGTAGTGGCCGGCGCCCGTGCGGTTCCCGTCCACGTGCGGGGGCAGGCCGCGGCGGCGCGAATGTCTCGGGCGCGCGTGGTGCCGCGAAGGGCGTGGCAGCCGTCAACCGTCACTGGTGGGTGACCGATCTGCCTCCTCAATTCGTGTCATCCGACGGCAACCCACAAGGGCGCGGTCACACCATAAAGATCAACCGGAGGCCCGATGTTCGTTCTCGTGACCTACGACGTTTCCACCCTCACCGACGCCGGCAAGCGCCGGCTGCACCGCGTGGCCAAGGTCTGCCTCGACTACGGCCAGCGCGTGCAGAACAGCGTCTTCGAGTGCCAGCTCGACCCGGCCCGCTGGGCGGAATTGAAGGGACGCCTCCTGGACCTGTACGTGCCGGCCGAGGACAGCCTGCGGTTCTACTACCTTGGCACCAACTGGAGGCGCCGCGTGGAACATCACGGAACCAAGGGAGCCCTCGACCTGGACGGGCCCCTCATCGCGTGACCGCTTTCCGCCCGGATGGCAACTCCCGACGCTCCGCGAACCCTCAGCACGCGCAAGACCCCCGGCAGGTTCGCGGCCCGCCTAACCCGCTCTTTGACAAGTGAATATCGCACGTGGTTGCCACCCGTGCGATCGGGCCCGCCGCCTCGGCTCCCACGTTCGTGTTTGGAAGGCATTGCTCCTGCCGGCGCGAAGGTTTAGAACACCCGCGGTCGCCCCTCACGCGGGGGCGTGGATTGAAACTTCGCCTGCTGTCGCAGCTCGAACGCGGCGAGGTCGTCGCCCCTCACGCGGGGGCGTGGATTGAAACACTCCGCTGGCCACTCCTCATCGTCGTCCCATGGAAGCTCCCCGCCGGTTAGGCCGTATCGCTTCCCGTCATCGCCGGCCCTGCGGTTGCCAAGCTCGCACGCCTTCTCTGCCCACGACACCGCCTCGTGGATCGTGGCGATGGCTTTGTCCGCCAACTGCTCCTCCAGTGAGCCGGGCGGTGCGTCTAGCGGGATGTGCTGACGCCGCAGTCGATTCAACGCCTCCTCGCGTTCCTCGTAAGTCGGCACGTCCTCACTCCTCTCCCCGCCGCGTTGCCCGGTCGCTGGGAATCGACCGGCCGGCGGGGCTACTCGTCACAGG
>DASQDR010000235.1:0-65437 GCA_035634055.1 Tepidisphaeraceae bacterium
GGAACCACCGTCGCGGGTGCCGGCGGCGGTGCGGGCGTCGCCGCGTGCGACACCGGCGTCGCCCCCGCGGCCGCCCCCGCCGCCGGTTTCACCACCGCCTTCGGCATCGGTGGAGGGGTCTCGCCATGAGCCGCCAACAGCTCCCTGGCCAGCATCCGATAGTCGGCGGCGCCGTTGCTCGCGCCGTCGTACTTCAGGATCGTCTGCCCGAAGCTGGGGCTCTCCGCCAGCTTGATGTTCCGGCGGATGCGCGTGTCGAACACCCGGGCGTGGGCCCACGGCAGCGGCTTGCCCTTGGCCTGCTCGATGAACCCGTGCAGCTCGGCCACCACCTCCGTCGAGAGCTTGGTCTGCGCGTCGAACATGGTCAGCACGATGCCGCCGACCCTGAGCTTCGGGTTCATCCGCCGGTTCACCAACTGCACCGTCTCCAGCAGCTTGGCGACGCCCTGGAGGGCGAGGAAGTGCGGCTGCATCGGGATCAGCACCTCGTCGGCCACCGCCAGCGCGTTGATGGTGAGGATGCCGAGCGACGGCGGGCAGTCGAGCAGGATGTAGTCGAAGTCGTGCTGCGCGACCTCCAGCTTCTCCTTCAGCAGCGTCTCGCGCCCGACCACCGAGACGAGCTGCACCTCGGCGGCGGCAAGGTCGATGCTGGAGGGGACCAGCGCGATCCCGTCGTCGGTCTTGTGGACCGCCTCAAGGAAGCTTCGGTCCTCGACCAGCACGTCATACATGGTGACGGTCTCGGCCTGCGGATCGACGCCGTAGTTGATGCTGAGGTGGGCCTGGGGATCGAGGTCGATCAGGCAGACGCGCTTGCCCGCCTCGGCCAGGGCGGCGCCGAGGTTGACGGTGGTGGTCGTCTTGCCGACGCCCCCCTTCTGGTTCATCAGCGCGATGATGGGCATGAGCCGCCTCCGTGGGCCGTCGCGTGCGTGGGTCGCGGGTCATCCGTGACCGTCGCGCAGATTATGCCGCGAAGCGGGGGGATGACAAGGAGGGGGAGGGGGGAGCGACGAAGCGACGAAGCGACGAAGCGACGAAGGGGAATGTCTTCCGGGTTAGCGCCGGTGCGCGGCGCCGACACTTTCCCGGATGGGCGAACGTGAAGGGACTCAGGGACTGAGGGATCGCGTGGACGGAGCGAGGGAGCCAGGGCGGGACTGAGGGAACGCCTGAACGTCGAGCGATGAGAGGTGAGATGATGAGTGAGCCTGAAGCGGTCGATGCAGCAATCCGTTGCGGTCCCTGGGCGAGCACGCCTCGCGAGCTACTGCGGCACGGTTGGGAAGGCGTGCTCGTCGGCGACGCCTGTCGGTCGAAGTGGCTCGTCCTCCCTCATCGCGGTGCGGTATTGCGGTTGGAAGCGCAGCACGTCGGGCGCGAAGCGATCGAAGATCCGCAGCGCGACGGTTGCGAACCGGTAGCTCGCGCGAGAGATAACGGTCGAGCGGAACCCCAGCCGGTCGCGGACAGGCGGCGGGAGGATCTCGCTGAAGATGAAGGTGATCGGGCCGCCGGCCAGCCGCAGCCACCACGGCGTCGCCGGTCGCGCGACCGCCCGGGCGACCTTGCGGCTCACCGGGTGCGAGCCGATCAGCGGGTCGGCGATCATCGCGTCGAAGTATCGCTCGAAGTCGTCCAGGGCCTGCGGGCCGAACGTGGCCGGCAGGCCGAAGAAGGTGCCGAGCGTGCGCATGTCGCGGTAGAAGGCTTCCTTCTCGTCGCGCGCGAGCGGCGCGACGGTGCGCTCGTACCCGCCGACGGCCGACCAGACGAGCGTGGCGATCACCCACATCAGCAGGTCCGGCTCGCGCGTGGAGTAGCGCGGCGCGCCGGGCACGGCGTGGGCGGACGCGTCGCCTACGACCTTCCGGTGCCGCCCCGCCACGACCCGCGCCGCGCGCTCCGCCTGCTCGCGCGTGCCGAAGGCGATCGCGTAGACGGCGTCGAGCGTGCGGTGCAGGCGCGAGGTGGGATCGTCGGTGAAGTTGCTGTGCTCCATCACCCCCAGCCCGATGCGCGGCTGCGCCACCTGGAGCACCGCCGCCGCCGGACCGTGAAGCAGGATCGCGCGGTGCCGCACGACCTTCCACATCGCGCTGCCGCGCGCGAACACGCGCGGCGGAGAAGCTTCTCGCGACGGCGAAGGTGAAAGCGCTCGAGGCGCGGGTGACAACGACGAAGATGACGGTGACGGTGACGGTGACGCGTGCCAAGGAGATGACGGTGACCGCGATGTCGGCGCCGGAGCACTCGATGAAGCGGGCACTCGTGGCGCCGGCGCCACCAGCGGCGATGCCGTCCGCGGCGACGCGGGTCGCGGCGGCGACGGCGACGGCGACGGCGAAGGCGAAGGCGCACCTGCCGCCGCGTCGGACTTCTCCCGCTCCTCGCTCACATCACCATTGTATCCGGAGCAGACGTGCGGTTTTGCTCAGTGATCTGCGGAATTCGCGCCTCCGGTTGAACGCGGGCGAGGGTTGGGCGTGGGGACAAAAAAAGAAAGCTTCCGCCGTGGCTGGGAAGCTTTCTTCGTGTTTCGTGACCCTTAGTTGGAGCCAGGGTCGAAACGGCAAAGGTTGATTTGCAGGACCGGACCAAGATGCCGGGTGTCGCCGTGCGAGCCACGCACCCGACGTAAGAGCAAGTTACTTCTTGCTGCTCTTCTTCGTCGTCTTCTTCGCGGCCGAAGACTTCTTGGTCGTCGACTTCTTAGCGGAGCCTTTCTTAGCTGCCATGGCGCTTGGTACCTCCTTTCTGTTGCGGAATGTAAAGCTGGAAACTTTTTTGGTCAACGATTTTTTGCTTGCACGAAACTTTTTTTCAGCGCTGGCGCGCCAGCGTGCCCGCGCGACTGACGAGCGCGCGACTCACTCGCGCGCGACCGGAGGTGTCATCGGCGCGCGCCGACGGCGAGCCATCGCGCAGACCAGAGCGCGCCTGACTGCGCGCGAACTCGCATGCTTTACCCTTCGTCGCTTCGTCGCTCCGTCGCTCCGTCGCTCCACCCCGTTCCCTTTCTGCGCCGCGCCCGTGCCTCTAAGATGATCGGCCGGTTCAGTCGAAAGGTTTGAGAACATGCCCGCGACCAAGCGCCCGCTCGTGCTGATCATCCGTGACGGCTGGGGAAAGAACCCCGACCCGAAGTGGGACCACGCCAACGCCGTCCACCTCGCGCGCCACCCCGTGGCCGACCGGCTGATGGCCGAGTATCCCAACGCGCTGGTCCACACCAGCGGCTTCGACGTCGGCCTGCCCGAGGGGACGATGGGCAACAGCGAGGTCGGTCACCAGAACATCGGCGCCGGGCGGATCGTGGACCAGGAGTCGGTGCGGATCACCAAGGACGTGCGCAACGGGCAGTTCCTCGACAACGTCGAGATGAACAACGCGGTGCAAAATGCCCTGAAAAACGGGACGAATCTGCACCTGTTCGGCATCGTCTCCGACGCTGGCGTGCACGGGCTGCTCGAGCACCTTTACGGCTGCCTGGAGCTGTGCAGGGCGCGCGGGCTCCAGCGCGTGTTCCTGCACGCCTTCACCGACGGGCGCGACACCTCGCCCAACTCCGGGCTCGGCTACGTCCGCCAGATCGAGGCGAAGATGCGCCAGATCGGCGTCGGGCGCGTCGCCACCGTCAGCGGGCGATACTGGGCAATGGACCGCGACACCCGCTGGCCGCGCGTGGAGAAGGCGTACGACGCCATCGCCTTCGCCGACGGCCCGCGCTTCGACTCGGCGGAGGCGGCCATCACCCACTACTACGAGCACCCGACCGAATCGAACATGAGCGGCGACGAGTTCGTCACCCCGTCGGTCATCACCGACGGCGGCGGCGCCGCCGGCGGCACGCCCCGCGCCACCGTGCGCGACGGCGACTCCGTCGTCTTCTACAACTACCGCGGCGACCGCCCGCGCGAGCTCACCCGAGCGTTCGTCACCAACGAGTTCAGCGGCTTCGACCGCGGCCCGAAGCTCAACCTCTACTTCGTTACCATGACGGCCTACGAGTCGGGGCTGCCGGTGCACGTCGCCTACCCCAAGCCGCCGAAGATGACCAACATCCTCGGCGAGTACGCCGCCAACCTCGGGCTCAAGCAGTTCCGCTGCGCCGAGACCGAGAAGTACCCGCACGTGACGTTCTTCTTCAACGACTACCGCGACGCGCCGTTCCCCGGCGAGGACCGGCAGATCGTCCCGTCGCCGCGCAGTTGCCCCGACGGCTCGCCGCTCACCACGTATGACCAGATGCCCGAGATGAGCGCGTACGGCATCTGCGACGAGACCGTAAATCGCATCAACTCCGCCGCGTACGACCTGCTGGTGGTCAACTTCGCCAACGGCGACATGGTCGGGCACACCGGCGTGCTCGATGCGGCGGTGCGCGCGGTCGAGCACGTGGACATCTGCACCGGGCGGATCCTCGAGGCGGTGCAGCGCCAGGGCGGGGTGGCGATCGTCACCGCCGACCACGGCAACTGCGAGCAGATGATCGACCCGGCCACCGGCGGGCCGCACACCGCCCACACCACCTTTCCGGTCGAGCTGGTCGTGGTCGATGACCGGATGAAGGGCAAGAAGCTGCTTGAGGGCGGCCGCTTGGCCGACGTCGCCCCCACCATGCTCCACATGATGGGCCTGGACCTGCCCGCCGAGATGAACGGGCAATCGCTGATCTCGGGCTAGCCAGGCGGACCGAGCAAGATGGCGCGGGCGCGCTGCTCGGTCGTTCCGGGGAAAAGCGCCGCCGGGATTGGCACCGGGCGCGACAGCCCATCCGCCGACGATCTGCTGAGGCTTTCGCCGTATTGCACGCCTCGGCACCTATCCTGTATGGTGGCCGGCGATAGAGGAGTTCCGGAAATGGCCCATATTATTGCTCAACCCTGCATCGGCACGAAGGACACCGCCTGTGTGACGGTGTGCCCGGTCGATTGCATTCACCCCACCAAGGACGAGGCGGATTTCGCGCCGGCGGAGATGCTCTACATCGACCCCGACACCTGCATCGACTGCGGGCTGTGCGTCGACGAGTGCCCGGTCTCGGCCATCTTCCCCCAGGAAGACCTGCCGGCGGAGTGGGCGGAGTTCATCGAGAAGAACGCCGCGTACTATAAGAAGTAAGCCGCCGCCCCCGCGACGGTCGCCGCGCCTTCGGCCGGCTGCCCCGTCGCACGTTCCAAAGAACAATCGAGCAAGAGGAGCCGCGATCTCGCCGTCGCGGCTCTTCTCGCTTGCGCGCGGCCGCCATTCCGCATCGACTGGACAAGTACCCTGTGGGGGTATATAGTGCTCACATGGCATGTGATGATCGTGAGAAGATTCAGAACCGCCTGAACCGCATCGCCGGGCAGGTCGCGGGCTTGCAGAAGATGGTGCAGGAGGATCGGTACTGCGTCGACATCCTCACCCAGCTTGCGGCCGTGCGGTCGGCGCTGGACGCCGTTGGCGTGCAACTGCTGACCGACCACATGACCCACTGCGTGGCCAACGCCGGCGCGTCGGATCACGCCCACCCGTCGGCGAAGAAGAAGTCGCAGGAGCAACTGGTGGAGGAGATGCGGCTGACGCTCTCCCGCTTCCTCCGATAACAGGGACGCCTGACCATGACCCCCTCCACAACAATCTCTCTCCCCGCCTCGCCCGCCCCGCCGGAAGCTTCCGGCGCCGAAGCGTGCGAGCTGAGCTTCAACGTCTCCGGGATGAACTGCGCCTCGTGCGTCGCTCACGTGGAGAAGGCGGCGCGCGGCGTGCCGGGTGTGAGTGATGTCCGCGTCAACCTTGCCCGCGGGCGCGCGGTGGTGAAGTACGACCCTGCGCGGGTGCGCCCGTCGGACGTGGCGGTCGCCATCACCGATTCCGGCTACCCCGCCGCCCCGGACGCCTCGGACGGCGCCAACCCGGAGGAGCACCGCGTTGCCGCGCATGCCGCCCACGCGCGCTCGTGGTTCGCCCGGATGATCGTTGGCCTCCTGCTCTGGCTGCCGGTCGAGCTGACCCACTGGATCCTGACGCTCAGCTCGCGCGGCGACCACGCCGCCCATGCCGACGCCAGCGCCGCGCCCGCCCATCTTTGGATGACGTGGCTCGCGCTGGCCAGCAGCACGGTCGCCATCACGTACGTTGGGTCGGCCTTCTACCGCAGCGCGTGGCGGGCACTGGTGCGCCGCACGAGCAACATGGACACGCTGATCGCCATGGGCGCCAGCGTTGCGTACGGCTACAGCCTGGTCGCCTTCGCCGGCTGGCTCGCCGGCGCCTGGTCGCAACTGCCCGACCTCTACTTCATGGAATCGGCCGGGCTGCTGGCGCTGATCAGCCTGGGGCACTGGCTGGAGGCGCGCGCCCGCGACTCGGCAGGCGGCGCGATCCGCGAGCTTCTCAACCTCGCCCCGCCGACCGCGCGGCGGCTCGTGGCCAGTGCGCCTGACGCATCGGCGGCGTCCGACGATGGCGCGGCCGACGCGAGCCGCGTTGATGCGAGCACCGCCGGTGCGACCGCCGCTGGCGGCGCGGACGACGCTTACGAGGAAGTCCCCGTTGCCCTGCTCCAGCCGCGCGACCGCGTGCTCGTTCGACCCGGCGACCGGATCCCGATCGACGGCGTCGTCGTCGCCGGGCGATCCGGCGTGGACGAGAGCATGATCACCGGCGAGCCGCTACCGGCGCTGCGCCAGGCGGGCGACGAGGTGATTGGCGGCACCGTCAATACCGACGGCCGGCTCACCGTGCGCGTCACCCGGACCGGGGGCGCGACCGCGCTGGCGCAGATCGTCAAGCTGGTGGACCACGCGCAGTCGACCAAGCCGCCGGTGCAGAAGCTGGCCGACGACATCGCGGCCGTGTTCGTCCCCGCGGTACTGGCCATCGCGCTGCTGACGGCCATCGGCTGGTTCGCCTGGGGAACCTGGCACGACTGGTCCGCCGCGCGCACCTGGGGCGCGCTGGCGAAGGCGGTGTGCAGCGTCTTGATCATCGCCTGCCCGTGCGCGCTGGGGCTGGCGATCCCGGCGGCGGTGATGGTCGGCACCGGGCGCGGCGCCAAGCGCGGCATCCTGATGCGCGACATCGACGCCCTCCAGCACGCCGAGCGCATTGATACCGTCGTGCTGGACAAGACCGGCACGATCACCCGCGGCAAGCCGTCGGTGGCCGAGGTGACGGCGCTGGACGGCCTGACGCAGGACGAGCTGCTCGCCCGCGCCGCCGCCGCCGAGCTGTTCAGCGAACACCCGGTCGCCAAGGCGATCGTCGCGCACGCCAGGGCGAAGGGGCTGAAGCTTCCCGAGCCGCAGGCATTTCAGAACGAGCCGGGGCTGGGGGTCGTCGCGACGGTGGACGCTCGCGAGCTGCTCGTCGGCGGCGCGGAGCTGCTCGACCGGCACCGTGGCTCCTCGCCAGCCGTTGCGCCGGTCGCGCCGGCGCCGGCGGTCGCGCGCACGATCGTTCACGTTGCGGAAAAGCGCGACGGGCAGGTCAGGATGCTCGGCAGCATCGCCCTGGCGGACGAGGTGAAGCCGGACAGCGCCGCCGCCATCGCGGAGTTGCAGGCGCTCGGGCTGCGCACGGTGCTGCTCACCGGCGACAACGCTGCGACGGCCGATGCGGTCGCGCAAGCCGTCGGCATCGACGACGTGCGCGCCAACGTCCGCCCCGACGGCAAGGCGCGCGCGATCGGCGAGATCCAGGCGGGGCGGGTGTCGCCGGAGTACCCGCCCTCGAACCCGTCGTTCGATGCTCGACCATCGCGCGTGGCGATGGTCGGTGACGGCATCAACGATGCGCCCGCGCTGGCCAAGGCGGACCTCGGCATCGCCATCGGCTCCGGGTCCGACGTGGCCAAGGAGGCGGGCGGGATCGTGCTGGTCGGCGGCAGCCTGCGCGGCGTCGCGGTCGCCATCCGATTGTCGCGCGCGACCATGCGCACCATCCGGCAGAACCTGTTCTTCGCGTTCCTCTACAACGTGCTGGCGATCCCGCTGGCGGCGCTGGGCTTCCTCAACCCGCTGCTGGCGGCCGCGGCGATGGCGCTGTCGGACGTCACGGTGATCGGCAACGCCCTGCTCCTCCGCCGCTCGCGCATCGACTAGCGCGCCCGGTCGCGCCAACGCACGGGAGCTGCTGTCATCCCGGAAACGTCTCGCGCCCTGCGCGCGGGCCAGCCGGGCCCGCGGTCGCGCAAGCGCGCGGTGAAGTCGCTCTGCCGCCCGCGCGCGAAATTTGCCGCGGGCAAACGGGGCGCATATCTTGACGGTGCGGTATGGCACCGGTCCAATACCGCCGCGCTCCGGCAAAGGGAACCGGCGGCGCGCGGCACGGAAAGATTGCAAATCGGCGTTGACGGAGGACGCCGGCTGCGGTTCAGATACACCCCGCTCGATTGCAACGCCGCACACGATCGGCGCGCCGGAGAGAGACGCGCGGCCGTTTGACCCCACACGCACGCGAACACGCGCACACGAAACGAAAGACCCGGTCATGACACCCACGCAAGAAGACATCGGCCTGCCGCTGCTGCTCGAGATCGACCCGCTCTCGCCGCTGGAGGCGTCGCTCGCCGGCGTGCTGGGCAGCTCGGTGGCCTCGCTCCTGATCGAGCCCGAGGCCGCGAAGCGCCGCGCCCGCGACGAGGAAGAAGGCGGCGGCGCCGGCGCGGGCGGCGCCGGTGACGAAGACGAGGGCTTTGCCGGCGGCGGCGACGACGAGGACGAAACCCCCGCCGGCACCGACGATGCCGAGGAAGAGGAAGACGAGGACTTCGACGACGACGAAGACGAAGAGGACGACGAGGAGGAGGACGAAGACTTCGACGACGACGACGACCTCGACGAGGATGAAGAGGAGGAGGACGACGAGGACGAGGACGACGACGACTTCGACAACCCGGACGAGGAAGAGGACGACGACCTCGACGACGACGACGAAGAGTTCGACGACGATGACGACTGATCGCGGGCCCGCCGCCCGCGCGCGCGACACATGATCTGCAGCAACACGAAGGGGCGCCGCGCGCGGCGCCCCTTTCCTTTGCGCTATCCACTACTCCGCCCGGAACCGCCGTTTTGACTTGATCTCCCCACGCCGCTTCTTCTGGTCCAGCCGCTTGGCCTTCTGCGAGCGCGACGGCTTGCTCTTGCGGCGGACCTTGGGCTCGACCTTCGCCCGCACGATCATCTCGCGCAGGCGGTCCATGACCGCGGCGCGGTTCCCCTCCTGGCCGCGCTCGGATTCGCTGACGAGGTGGAGCTCTCCGGCGGCGGTCATGCGGCGGCCGGCGTCGTGGCGCAGGCGGGCGCGGGCGTTGTAGGAGAGGCCCGCCAGCGCGTCGACGCGGACCCAGAGCTCCGCCTTCGTGTTGAGCTTGTTGACGTTCTGCCCGCCCGGCCCGCCGCTGCGGGAAAACTGCACGCGCAGCGCGTCCGCCGGCGCCGTCACGCCCGGCGCGACTTCCGTGCCGCCGCCGGAACCGCCCGGGTGGCTTCCGGTCGAAAGGATGTCGCCCGCGTCGGTCATGTCGCTCCGCTCATTCCTGCGACCGGATCGGATGGCGCTCCGCCTCGAGGTGCGACAGGCGCATGTGCCGCGCGGCGACGGCGAGGAAGATCACCACCATCAGGATCGTGAGGCTCAGCCGCATCCAGTACAAGGGCGAATCCGGCGGGCGGCGGACGGTCATCAGCGACACCGCCACGATCAGCGCCAGCACCCCGGTGCTGGAGTGCGCCACCCACCACCACCCGGGCCGCCGCGCCTCGGCGGCGAACGCCTTGAGCGGGCCGGGCGCGTCGACCGGCACGTGCATGACGCGGTCGCCGCCGGTGTAGTTCCGCCACAGGCGCATGGTAGAGACCACGCCGCTGATCACCAGCAGCACCGCGCAGGTGATGACGACCGCCTTGAAGCTCCACCGTGCCCGCCCGAAGACGCTGAGCTGCTGCTCGCGCTTGAGGTCCCCGGTTGCCACCGGCACGATCAGCTCGAAGAAGAGCGTCCCGCCGACGATCACCGTCGTGCAGATGATGTGGACGTAGCGGTTGAGGATGTACAGCACGTCGATCAGGGTTTCGGGCATGGCGGCCTCCGGCGCGTGAGGTGACTCTCAGAAAGTGTATCGGACGCGGGGGCCGACGCGATTTATTCGGCCCGTTTAGCCGATTTGCTTGAGGTGGCGAGTCGTGTACAAGACGTGCTCCGCGGTCGGCAGCCGATGGTGGGAACCGGCGGGGGCCGCGCGGGCGGCTCGCGCATGGCGATGTTGCCGCCGGGCCCGTACGCTTCGCCCTCCCGCGCCGCCGCTGCCGCCGGCGCGACTGTTGCCGCCGCGCCGTACCGCATGACCCGGGCCGTCCTGTTCGACCTCGACGACACGCTGGTGGGCTTCCGCCCCGGCGACCCCGCCGCGCTCTTTCGCGCCGGCGCGGAGCGCGTCTACGCCTACCTGTCGGCCCACGAGTTGCCGATGCCCGCCTTCGAGCCGTTCTGCCGCCGCCAGCGCTGGCTCCAGACCCGCGCGAGCTGGGCGACCTGGCTGACCGGCGGGGAGCCGGACGCGCGGCGCACGCTGCGCAAGATGTGCCGCGAGTTCGGGCTCCAGCGCGACGAGTCGTGCCTCGCCAAGCTCGGGTGGCTCTGGTACGAGCCGCTGGTCGAGCTGACCCAGGTTGCCGCCGACGTCCTGCCCACCCTTCGCCTGCTGCGCGCCAACGACCTGCGGCTGGGGCTCGTCGCCAACACGCCACACTTGGGGGCGGTGGTCGACCAACACTTATCGGACCTCGGCCTGCTCGATCTGCTGCCGGCGCGCGCCTACTCGAGCGAGATCGGCGCCAGCAAGCCGCACCCGCACCTGTTCCTGCACGCGATGGAGCAACTGGGCGTCAGCGCGAGCGAGACGGTCTTGGTCGGTGACGACCTCAAGACCGACATCGTCGGCGCGCACGCGATGGGAATGACCACGGTGCTGCTGTCGACCGACCCGCCGCGGGCGGCGCGGCACTATGCCAACCACGTCATCGAGCACCTGGGCGAGCTGGCGGAGGTGCTGCAACTGCGGAGCACGCCCGCGACAACGACGCAGTCCCCTATCCCGCCCCTCCAAATCGACCGCCCGGCGCTGGCGGCGGGATAGCTCCCGATCCGGCACCCGCAGCGCTTCCGCGCCCGCGCCGTGTTCAGATCAACTGATCCAACCCCCCGAACCCCAGCATCTCGTAGGTGAAGAACGGCTCGGCGTGGGCGGTGCCGATGCGGCTGCCGAAGTAGGCGGTGATGTTCCGCACCATCTCCGGCACGAACGCGCTGTTGCCCACGAACTGCGACGCATAGCAGCGCATGCTCTCGATCTTGCGGTCGATCGTGTCGCTGATGTCCACGCAGAAGTTGGGCGTGAAGTTCATCCGCAGGTGCGTGCAGAAGTAGTAGATCACCCGCTTGGGGTAGTACGGCTCGCCGGGGATCGTGCTCTTGGTCAGCTTGGCGTCGAAGCGCGCGTCCTCGCAGATCCTGGTGACCGCGACGTGGTCCGGGTGGGCGTCGATCGGGTACGGGACGAAGATCCAGTCGGCGCGGTGGCGGCGGATGACGGCGGCGACCTTGTGGCGGTTCTCCACCGTGTGCACGACCTCGCGGTTGGTCAGCCCGACCAGCGTCCGCTCCACCCCCAGCACCTTCGCCGCCGCCGCCGATTCCGCCGCGCGGGTTTCGACCGACCCGAACGGGGTCGGCTCGCCGTTGGTCAGGTCCACGATGTGGACCTTGTGCCCCTGCGCGACGAGCTTCAGGATCGTCCCGCCCATTCCAAGTTCCGCATCATCGGGGTGCGGGCCGAAGACCAGGATGGATGCCATGCGGCAAGTGTAGGCGCCGGCGCCCAAACCAGCACGGGCGCCCGCGCGCCGGGAACGCCAAGAGGCAACGAACCTTATTGGCGAGCGGAGGAGAGGGCGCCGGAGTAGACGTCGTCCAGCGCGTCGACCATCGCATTTGCGTCGAAGCGGCCGAGGGCGAACGCGCGGCCGGCGACGCCCATCTCGCGGCGGCGGGTGGGGTCTTCGATCAGCATCGTGAGCCTGCGCCCGAGCTGCTCGCGGTCGAACGGCGGGAGGACGAAGCCGGTCTGGCCGTCGAGCAACCCCTCGCGGTTGCCGTCGATGTCGTACGCGACGGCCGGGCAGCCGGCCAGCTGCCCCTGGACGATCGCGCGGGCCAGCCCCTCGCGCCGCGAGGGGTGGACGAGGATGTCCATCGCGTTGGTCAGCTCCGGGATCTGCGCCGGCGGGACCAGGCCGGTGAGGATGAAGCGATCGGTGAGTCCGAGCCGCGCGATCTCCGCCTCGATCGGTTGGCGCAGCAGACCGTCGCCGACGAAGACGAACCGCAAGTTCGGGTGTCGCTGGCAAAGTTCCGGCGCCAGCGCGAGCAAATCCTCGTGCCCCTTGAGGTGGAACAGCCGCGCAATGGTGCCGACGGCGACGTGGTCATCCGTCAGCCCGAGCCGCGCCCGCGTCGCCTGGCGCGGCACCGACGGATCGAGGAACGGCGCGGTTTCCATGCCGCTGTAGACGGTGACATATTGGTCGGCCGTGCCGATGTTGGCGCGCAGCGACTGGTCGCGCATCGCGTCGGCGACGCAGACGATGCGCGTCGTTAGCGGGGCCGTCTGCCGCTCGAGCATCCGGTAGGCGGAATTGACCAGCCGCGACGTGCTGGCGGTGAAGGCCAGGCCGTGGATGGTGTGCACTATGGCCGGCGCCTTCGCCCGGTCCGCCGCCCAGCGCCCGAGGATGCCCGCCTTGCTGCTGTGCGTGTGGACGACGTCGGGGTTGAGCTCCTTCAGCAACTTCAGCAGGCGGTGGTAGGTGCGGAAATCCTTGACCGGCAGGATCGAGCGGAGCATCTCCGGGACGACGATCACGCGGTACCCGTGCTGCTCGGCGCGGCGCATGAGCGAGCCCTCGGGTCCGATCGCGGGGCCGGTGATGAGGGTGACCTCGTGCCCGCGGTCGTGCTGACCCTCGCAGGAGAGGAGGGTGTTCTCCTGCGCGCCACCGATGATGAGGCGCGTGATGACGTGGGTGATGCGCATGGGTCAGGGGTTTGACGGAGTTCGAGGCGCGGGGGCTGAAGCCTCGGGCTTGGCGGGGGGTGCGATGTAGACCGCACCGCCCTTCTTCGCGTGGTCGAGGATGTAGCGCGCGACGTTGGCGTAGTGGTTTTGATTGGCGATGGGACGGACGCGGCACTTGGCTGTCCACACGCCACCGGGCGCGACGATGCCGGCGCGGCTCATCTCCCGGGCGCTCTTGCCCTTGGCTTGTCCGATCAGGCGGTTCGCGTCGCGGTCTTGTCCCCCGTGCTTGAGCGGGTGGCGAAAACGCAGCATGCCGTGCCAATGCTTGGCGCCTACGCAGAAGGTCGCGACCTCGACCTCGCGCTCGCGCAGCGCGTCGACGAAATGGCGGCAGGCGGCTTCGCGCTGTTCGCGCGTCAGCACCACGCGCTGGCGCTTCATGAGGCGCAGCGACTGCTCGTACTCACGCGAATACCGCCCTGCCGCGGGGGGATGCTGATAGTCCCCATCGCAATGCTCGCGATGGTTTCGCGAGCGCCACCCGCGCGGGTCCCCGCGCAACCACGCGCCGTAGGTCGACCCCGTGCAGTGATACCACCGGTCCCACGCCATCCCACGACCATACCCCTCCACCGCGCGCTGCGACAAGCCCAGGGCTTCAGCCCCAGGTGTTCCCTCCCACGTCTTCCCCCGGTACGCTGGATCCCGCGCCGCGCGCCCCCGCGTCCCACGCTTCCTCCTCCGACGTCCCCACCGTATCCTCCAGCATCACCCCGGATCCTCCCATCCCCGCCCCCGCGCCGCGCGAGCTCGACGCGCCCGAACCCGATCCGCGCCAGCTGACCTGCCTCCGCTGCCGCTACGACCTGCGCGGCCTGGCGGACGACAAGGCGCGCTGCCCGGAGTGCGGGCTGCCCGCCTACTGGTCGCTGCGCGCTCCCGAGCAACTGGCGCACTACCCGGCCGGCTGGGTGGCGGCGATGGCGCGGGCGGTGCGGCTGCTGCTGGCGGTCTACGCCGGCATGTTCCTGTTCATGCTCGCGATGACCCAGGACTTCTGGCCCGCCAGCCAGTTCGTCACCTTCTGCGCGCTCGCCGTTGCCGCGGCGGTTCAGGCGCTGGCGACATGGATGCTGGCGCGCTCGTCCGGCCACTGGACCGAGCCGCGCGCGCCGATCAACCGGTGGACGCTGCGCATCGCCCCGCTCGGGATCCTCAGCGCGACGGCCTGCGCCGCCTGGCTCACCAAGGACTACAGCCGCGCGGTGGAGCGCGCTGCGATAGCGGGAATGATCGTCGGGGCCGCCGCCCCCACCGCCATCTTCCTGCGCCTGCGCGCCGTTGCGCGGATGATCGCTGACCCGGGGCTGGCCGAGCACAGCGCAATCGTCGGCTGGGGCTTCGTCGCGACCGCAATGCTGATCGCCGCGATCGCCATTGCCGATGAGTGGATGAACGTGAAGATGCAGGGCCCCCTCGGCCTGCTCATCGCCCTCACGATGATGGTCAGCCTGATGCTCTTCCTGCTCTGGGGCGCGTTCATCTTCCTTTCGTGCGTGATCGCCTTCAGCCGCGCCGCCAAGGTCGCGACGGCGGCGTGGAAGGCGGACGCGCCGCCGGTATGATCCGACTCACCATGGCGGATCGCGAGTTGCGGGCGGACGTGCTCATCGTCGGCGGCGGGACCGGCGGCGTCGCCGCGGCGCTGGCGGGGGCGGCGCTGGGCAAGCGCGTCGTCCTCACCGAGGAGACCGACTGGCTCGGCGGGCAGCTCACGTCGCAGGCGGTCCCGCCGGACGAGAACGCCGCCATCCGCGACGGCAAGCACGGCGCCACGCGCCGCTACTTCGAGTTCCGCCGCCGCGTGCGCGACTATTACCGCCAGAACCACCCGCTCACTGACGCCGCGCGGAACGACCCGAAGCTCAACCCCGGCGGCGGCGGCGTCTCGCCGATCTGCCACGAGCCGCGCGTGGCCGTGGCCGCCATGGACGCGATGCTCGCGCCGCACGTCACCACCGGCCGCGTCCGCGCGCTCATGCGGCACAAGCCGGTGCGGGCCGACGTGGACGGCGATCGCGTGCGGGCGATCACGCTGCGCAACCTCCGCGACGGCTCCGAAGTCACCGTCTGTGCGCCCTACGTCCTGGACGCGACGGAGCTCGGCGACCTGCTGCCGATGACCAGGACCGAGTACGTCACCGGCGCCGAGTCGAAGCAGCAGACCGGCGAGCCGCACGCGGCCGACACGCCGCAGCCGGGCAACGTGCAGAGCTTCACCTGGTGCTTCGCCGCCGGGTTCGACCCGTCGCCAGGGGCGGATCACGTCATCGAGAAGCCGCGGCAGTACGAGCGCTGGCGTGACTACGTCCCGCACCTCGCGCCGCCGTGGCCGGGGAAGCTGCTGAGCTGGTCCTATTCCAACCCGCACACGCGCGAGCCGGTCACGCGCGTGCTCTTCCCGCGCGAGGCGAAAAAGGGGCAGGGAAATCTCTGGAACTACCGCAAGATCGTCCGAAACGACATCTACCTGCCCGGGCGCGAGCCGCACGAGGTAACGCTGGTCAACTGGCCGCAGAACGATTACTGGGAGCACCCCGTGATCGACCAGCCGGCGGATGACGTGGCGGTCTATCTTGAGGAATCGCGGCAGCTCTCGCTGTCGCTGATGTACTGGATGCAAACCGAAGCGCCGCGGCCGGACGGCAAGCCGGGCTACCCGGGCCTGTACCTTCGGCCGGACCTGATGGGCACGGATGACGGCCTGGCAATGGCGCCCTACTACCGCGAGTCGCGCCGCATCCGAGCGGTCTTCACCGTCACGGAAAAGCACGTGGGGGCGGCGGCGCGCAATTCGGCTTCGCAACCGGCCGACCCGAAACGCGCCGAGCCGTTCCACGATTCGGTCGGCATCGGGCATTACAACATCGACCTGCACCCCAGCAGCAACGGGACGAACTACATCGACGTCCCGGCGCTGCCGTTCCAGATCCCCCTGGGCGCCCTGCTGCCGGTGCGCGTGGAGAATTTGCTGCCGGCGTGCAAGAACCTGGGCGTCACGCACGTGACCAACGGTTGCTACCGCCTGCACCCGGTGGAATGGAACATCGGTGAGTCGGCGGGCGCGCTGGCGGCGTTTTGCATCGACCGAGACGTGCCACCCCGCGCGGTGCGCGAGCGGCCGGATTTACTGAAGGCATTTCAGGATCTGCTGGTGGCGCAGGGCGTGGAACTGAGCTGGTAGGCTAGCGAGGGGCCCCGGCGGCAGCGGCTCGTGCCGTCGACAAAAGTCCGTCTGCGGCCAGAGGTTTCCCCACCGGCCCCCTGCGAGGGCGACACGCGCGAAACAATCGGCGCGCCATGGGGTCGCCCTCGCAGCGACGGCCTCTCCGTCCCCGATCCCTCCCGCGCACGAGCGCGAGAGGGAGGGTGGAGGGGAGGGTTGGATCATGCGGTTTCGCGGGCGCGCCGCCGCGCGTGCGGCGCGCGCTGCGCGACCTCAGGCAAGCCGGTTCAGGTCAATGTCCAGGCCCGCGCGTTTCATCTGCCGCGCGAGGTGCAGTTGCCAGCCGCCGTTGACGTCGACCGGCATGTGCGCGATGCCGTGCGCCTCGCCGTTGGGCGTCGGTTGCGCGGGGCCGTGCATCATGCACATGCGCTTCAGCCCGATCTTGCCGGCGGCGTAGCCGAGCTTGAAGAGGGAGCTGTCGCTCAGGCTGGCCTTGCCGTTCTCCACGTGGTCGGCGACGTTCATCACGATCGCGAACCCCATGTCGTTGCGCGCCTCCAGCGTGTCGATCAGCCCGTTGGTGTGATCGGCCTCGACCACCGCCATCGAGAGCTGCTGCACGAACTGGAGGACCGCCTCGCTGGACGGATCCTTCGGCCCGTGCGAGACGAACAAGACCTTGTTCCCCGCCGGGGAGGCGGCGGCTGATGCTGCGGATGCGCCCATAGTTGACTCCGAGTGCGACGGCGATGCGTTGGTTGATGCGGACTTCGTCGCTTGTGCCTTGGTTTCTGCGGCGGCGCCCTGTGACGCGGGGCGGCCGTGGCCGCCGTTGCCGTTGCCGTTGCCGCCGGAGGCTGCGGGCTTCGCGTCCTCTGCGGGCTCGGCGGCGGCAGTGGCGGCGGCGGGCGACGACGCCGTCGACTCGCTCGCCTGTTCCACGCGCTTCAGCACCGTGCGCAGCTTGCCAAGGCGATAATCCATTTCCTCGTAGAACTGGTCCACGAAGTTTCCGAACTCCGCGTATTCCGGAAAAATCTTGCCGACCCAGTCGTTGCAGTAGTCGGCCACGCTGGTGTTATCGAACAGTTTTTCCAGCAGCTCCGTGCACCCCTGGATCCACTCCAGCTTGAGGCCGCGCGCCTTGTCGAGATCGTCGCCGTTGCGGATGCGGGCGGCCTTGATCTCGCCGCCGCGATCGTGCGCGGCGCGAAGGTGCTTCAGGGCATCGCCGCGCGGCACGATGAGCTTCGCGGTAGCGGGCTTCTCGGTGGTTGCGGCGGCGGCGGCGGTTGCGCTGCTCATCGGTACGTCTCCTGCTGCGAGCGATGGTCGTGCATTGTCCCCAGACCGCCGGCAGGCCGCCGGCGAGTGCGGCCCGCGTCGATCTCGACGCGACAGATGTCCAATACGCCCGCCGCGCCGGCAAATCGGGAATCCGCTTCCTCCCTTAAGCAGCTTCGTCAGCTTCGCGGCGTTCGCTGGAGTCGCCCGGATGTGTGGGATGTGCGGAACGCGCCGGCGCGGGCCCGGCAGGCGTGGGACGCCGCGAGCGCTACAGCGTCATCCGAAGCACCAGAGTCGCCGGCCCATCGGTATTATCGGACGGAGCTACGCGCGCGTGCTCGGCGAACCCCATCGCGCCCAAGAACGCGAGCGCCGGCGCTTGCGACGGTTGATGGACTGACTCGACCGGCGCGTGGCCGCGCACCTCGTTCACCCCGGCCGAGCGCATCTCGCTGGCGAAGCGCTCGAACAGCCGTCGGCCGACGCCTTGGCGGTGCAGGTCCTGCCGGACGCCCATCCACGTGATCTGCCCGACGCCCTCGTGCACCTGGAACAACAGGAACCCGGCGAACGACTGGTGGACGAACGCGACGAAGCCGCGTTGGAAGCGCGCATCCTTCGCCAGCGCCTTCAGCGCGCTTGGCGTGAACCCCTCAGGCAGCTCCTTCGCGACGTCGACCGCCTGCCGCGTGAACTGCCCGTGGTGCGCGCGGATCACGATGCTCGGCGGCGCAGGATCAACGCCCACGCCCTGTCCCGCGCGCGGCGGCGGCGGCGGCATCGCGAGGACATCAAGGCGAGTCGCCTTGATCTTGATCCACTGGAGGTACAACCCGTGCGGCGGCGCGGTCGGCCCGGCTGCATTGCGCTCGCGGGCGAGCAGGATGCGGCCGATCTCGTCGGCGCCGGTGCGCCCGAGGCCCACCTCCACCAGCGTGCCGACGATGATCCGCACCATGTTCCACAAAAAGCCGGTCCCCTCGACGCCGACGACCAGCAGCGGCCCGCGCGTCGAGACGTCGCACGCAAGGATCGTGCGCACGGTGTTCTCGCGCCCGTGTCCCGGGCGGGCAAAGCTGGCGAAGTCGTGCGTCCCCACCAGCCGCCCCGCCGCCTCGCGCATGGCCGGCACGTCCAGCTTCTGCCAGCGGTGCCAGGCGAGGTCCGGGTAGAACGTCGGACGGTCGGCGCGGTTCCAGATGGCGTACTGGTAACGCTTGCTCGCGGTCGAGGCGATCGCATCGTACGCCGGCGGCACCGGCTCGAGCGCGCGCACGGTGATGTCGGCCGGCAGCGCCGAGTTGAGCGCGCGGCGCAGGCCCTCGGGCGGGATCTGAAGTTGGTCGGTGTCGAAGTGCGCGAGCTGCCCCTTGGCGTGTACGCCGGCGTCGGTGCGCGAGGAGCCGACCACGTCCACCGGGTGCCGCACGATGCCGGCAAGCGCTCGGGCGAGCGTCTCTTGGATCGTCGGAATGCCCTGCCCCTCGTCGGGCGCCGGGGCGGTGTAGGTCGATGTGTGCCGCTGCGCCTGCCACCCGTGATACCCGCTGCCACGGTAGGCGATCGTGAGCTTGTAACGCTGCGTGGGCAAGGCGGGGAGCAGCGTAACGGAACGGCAAGCGGCGTGTCATCCGGGACGGGTGAATCTCGCGAGGTCGCGCCCGCAGCGTCGCCGCCGTATGCTGCACGTTACTCATCCCCCGGGGAGGAACCATGGCCTCTGAATCGCGATGCGATTACGTGCGGAGCGACGGCGACCTGCGGCAGATCCAGTTCCGATTGGCGCTAACGCCGGCCGAGAGGCTGGAGGTCAACGGCGCATTCCTGCGCGAGCGGATGCTCAAGCGCTCGCTCGCGCCTCAAGTGCGTGGCATTCTTGACCTAAACGAGATTCCGCCGAGAGGGCTGAAAGACGCCTGGGCCGAATGACGCTGGCGGGCCAGCGTTGATCCCGCCGCCGCCGCGGCCGGTCACACCAGCTTCTCCGCGATCTGCACCGCGTTGGTCGCCGCGCCCTTGCGGATCTGGTCGCCGCTGACGAAGAGATCGATGCCGCGGCCGTCGTCGCGGCTGATGTCCTGGCGGATGCGGCCGACCAGCACGTCGTCCTGCCCGCTGGCCTCCAGCGGCATCGGGAAGTGGTTGTTCTCCACGTCGTCCACGATGCGCACGCCGGGCGCCTGGGCGAGGATCTGGCGGACCTGCTCGGGCGTGATCGGGCGCTCGAACTCCAGGTTGATCGACTCGCAGTGGGCCCGGGGAATCGGCACGCGAATGCAGGTGGCGGTGATCATGATCCTGGGGTCGCCGAAGATCTTGCGCGTCTCCTTCACCATCTTGGTCTCCTCCTCGTTGTAGCCGTCCGGGCCGATCCGGGTGTTGTGGCTGAAGAGGTTGTTGACGATCTGGTGGGGAAACTTCTCCTTCGACACCGGCTGCCCCGCCGCCGCCTGCTTCATCTGGTTTTCCAACTCGTACAGGCCCCACGCGCCGGCGCCGCTGACGGCCTGGTACGTGCTGACGATGATGCGCTTGACGCGGTTGGCGCCCCTTCCCTGGTTGTGCAGCGGCCAGACCGGCACGTTCATGATGATCGTCGAGCAGTTGGGGTTGGCGATCAGGCCGTTGTGCTTGTGGATCGCCTCGGGGTTCACCTCCGGGACGACCAGCGGGATCCCTTCCTTCATGCGGAACGCGCTGGAGTTATCGACGACGATGGCACCGGCCTTAACGGCGCTGGGGCCGAACTCCTTGCTGATCGATCCGCCCGCGCTGAACAGGGCGATCTTCACGTCATTGAAGCTGTCGTGGGTCAGTTCCTCGATCGTGTGCTGCTGCCCCTGGAACGTGACCGTCCTGCCCGCGCTGCGCGCGCTGGCGAGCAGCTTGAGGTTGCGGATCGGGAAGTTGCGCTCCGCCAGGACGTTGAGGAACTCCTGCCCCACGGCGCCGGTGGCGCCCACGACTGCGACGTTGACGGACATGACACGCGCTCCCGCGGAAAAGAGACCGGCGAAAAAGAATCAGCCACGGACGGCTCTAGCGACGTTTCACTGCTGCTCATCGACCTGGCGACAACTGGCGGACCACGACTGAAGCGACGGCCGCGCGGGCCTCACTTCGTCGTGGTCGTCGTCGTCTTGGTCGTGGCAGCGGTGCGCATCGGGCGAGCGTCTGTGGCTGTCAGTCCAGCGAACTTGTTCCCACGTCGCCCGGCGAACGTGCCCGGGGGCGCGGGAAGGACAATGGTTGCACAAAAGATCGAAAAGTCAAGCAATTCGACCAAATCACGGCCGGCGCACCGCATCAAACGCCCGGCGGAGCGGCTCGGCCTGCTGCGGGTTGACCATGTGGATGTAAGCGATCATCCCGTCCAGCCACGCCTCGAAATGCGGCACCCGCTCGCGGTTCTGCGCGGCCAGGCCCTCCGACTTCGCGCGGTGCAGGATCGCGCGCAGGCGGCGCACGGTGGCGCGATCGACGCCGGGGCGGTCGTTCACCACCACGCCGGTGACGAGTTGCCGCGTGCTCTGGCGGAGGACGCGCGTCTTGGCCTCGTTGACGGCGAACCCCTCGTCCTGGCTGATGTGGCGGACGCGGGCCAGCAGGTAACCGATCCGCTGCGACGGCTCGCCGTCGGCGGAAAAGCTCAGATCGTCCGCGTAGCGCGTGTACGTCCACCCGAGCTTCACCGCGATGCCGGCCAGGCGCGAATCGAGGCGGCGGGCGACCAGGTTGCTGATCGCCGGGCTGGTGCACGCCCCCTGCGGAAGCTGCCGCGCGCCCGCCGCCACCCAGAACGGCTTTGACGCGTAAAGCACTTTGCGCCGCGGAGCATCCGTGCAAAGCAAGGCGAAGACCGTCGCCACGGCGGGCGAGTAACCCAGCTCGCGAAACAGGCCGGCCACGCGGCGAAACGTGACGCTCGGGAAGAAGTCCTTCAGGTCGGCGTTCACCAAAACATCGCGCCCGACGTGCGGCGTCGCGTTGCTGACCGTGCTTCGACCGGCGACGAAGCCGTGTGCCGCGGCGTGGGTGGGGATTTTCTGAAGCACGCTGGCGAGGATCCACGCCTGCGCGCGGGCCAGCTCGTCCATCGGCGCCGACAGCAGCCGCTCGCCGCCGCTTCGCTTCTTCACCGTGAAGCGGACGTAGTGCGAGACGGGCGAGGCGTCGGCGTGATAGGCGAGCCAGCGCAGCCGCGGGACGGTGACCCCGAGCGCGGCGGCGACGTCGGCGGGCGCGGACAAGATCGGCAGCCCCGCCGCCCGCAGCTTCTCCACGTGCGAGCGACGATCGGCCAACCCTTTGGAGACGCCGCGGCCGAGGAAGACGATGTCGGTCGCCTTCCGCCGCGCGACCGCCTCAGCGTGCAGCCGCTTGCGCTCGGCGGCCTCCGCCTTCTTCTGCTCCTTCAGCTTCGCCCGCGCCTCCTTGTCGTCGCGCGCGGCGCGGTCGGCGGCGTCGACGGCGTGAGCGAGGTTCGGGCGCACCTCGTCCATCTGCCGGCCGATCGCATGGATCTCGACCAGCTCCTCCGGCGTGATCAGCCCGCGGCCGACCATGCCGCGGTCGATGATGCTGGTGCGCGGGTCGTCGGCGGGCGGGATGATGTCCCGCCGGCCGAAGAAGGCGCTGGCCCAGGACCAGCCGACGCCGCGCGCCTCCTGAGACGCCTGCTGCCCGGTGATCGGCTGGAACATGCCGGCGTCAAGCTCGAGCCTGGCGGCGGGCCGAGCGATCGGCGCGGGCGGCGCTGGACGTGACGACGGCGCGGACGGCGACGGCTTGGCCGGCGATGACGCGCGCCCCGCCGCCGGCGGCCAGGCCGTCACCTCGCCCATCGGCGTCGGCGACTTGCCTGACGCGACGCGCCGCAGCCTCGCGTCGCGCCGCTTCCGCCGCTGCGCCCGGTCCACCAGCGCAGCGACGACCCAGAACAGCACGATGCAGATCGCGATGACCAGGACGGCGTGGCCCACGTGAAGCGTTGCCCCTGCCCTTTCGTTCCCGCGCGTTCAGATCAATCCCCGGGCCGGCCGCGACCGGCTGACTTCATCCTTCGGACCAGGGCCGTTCACTCAAGGCCCCCCGGGCCTCTGTGCCGGGGAAACTCTCGAGTTGTCTTGGTCCCGGCACAGAGGCCCGGGGGGCCAAAACGAACAACGGCGCTGGGGATGCATGGGAGGCCGACCGTCACCCGCGGCGGAACGCCGCAGAAACTGTCTCAACCGGTCGGGCCGAGCCCGGGAATAGCCGTAAATGCTGAACGGTGAATGCTGAATGGAAGCGACAACCCAGCCGTCCTTATTCTGTTCATCATTCAGCATTCAGCATTCAGCGTTCATCCTTCCTCCTCATCCTCTCGTACCACGTTGACTGCCGGTACGCCTCGAGCGCGCCAACGGTCGCGCGCCAGCGGAGCGCGAGCATGTGGCGGCAGGGGCCGTTTTTCAAGGCGTACTGGCGGAAGTAGCCGCAGACGCACTTGCCGCGCTTGATGCGCTGGTCGGCGTCGACCAGGATCTCGACCGGCTTGCCCTCGACCTTGCCGCCCAGCACGTACCCGCCGCGCGCGACCGGGTCGTCGTGGCGCGATTCCAGCTTCGCCTGGTCGCGCTCCATGATCTGGCGGGCGCCGGCCAGCTCGGGATGCTCCGCGCCGATCTCCGCCTCCCCCAGCGCCTTGGGCATGATCTGCCGCCAGCGGTAGACACCGGCCGAGAGGTCATAGATCACCTGCCCGGCGTGGGCGAGCTGGCGCAGCGCGGCGGCGGCGGGCGCGGGATCGAGCTGCGCGGCGGACTCGATCTGCCGCGGCGTCATCGCGCGCTGCTGGCGCAGCGCCGCGGCGACGTTGTTCACCGCGTCCGGCGACGGCGCGGCCGGCGGCGCCAGCAGGTCGAGCGCGCTGCCGCGCGTCCAGTCGTTGGCGGTCCAGCCGCTCAAACCGAGCGTCAGCCGCATCTCGCCCATCCGTGCCACCCAGAAGTGCGGCAGCCCGGTGCCGAGCAGGTAAACCTCGAACTTTTCCGCCAGCGGCAGCACCCGCGCCAGCGTCATCAGCCGACGCCCGCCCCACACGCGCACCGGTTCGATGCTCGGCCCGTCATAGCGCGTGGCGTAGCTGACGATCGGCGTCTCCCACGGCTCGAGCACCAGCCGCGGAGGCTCGCCGGGCAGCAACTCGAAGCGGATCGCGCGCGGTGAGGTCCTGGCCTTGTGCCGCTTCGCCCACGCCAAGACGGAGTAGACCGCCTCGCGCGACAGCTCCACCTTCGCGACCGCCGGCGTCCCCATCGCCGCCTGGATCTGCATGAACCCGCGCAGCCACGACGTCGGAAGGTCGATCTTTTCTTCCCGGTAGTCCGCGCGCTCCTGCGTGGCCACCTCGAACCCCTGGGGATCGATGCGAAAGCGCGTCTCGCGGTAGCTGCGCAGCGATTGGAAGTGGTGGTACAGCTCCCACGAGTAGTCGACGTTGGTCGTGCCGAACTTCAGGTTCTCGCTGGCGCCGAAACCGTCGCCGCGATCGACGCTCAGGCAGCCGTAGCTCGACTCATCGGCGCTGAAGCATTCGAAGAAGACCACGTCGTCGGCGACGGTGATGACCGGGTCGCACGGCATGAGCTGCCGCCACAGCGCGGGGTCGTGCCGCATCAGGTAGCTGGAGTACGCCTGCCGCGTCTTCCAGTACTTGCGCCGCGCCCGCTCGTAGGTGGAGAGGAAGTCGGGCGCGACGGCCGTCCCCTGCCTGGCCAGCACCTCGGCGGTGGCGGCGCGCAGCACGTCTCGGCGGACGGCGGCGTTGCGGCCGGCGTCGGCCTGCTTCCACTGGCGGTACGCGGCCTTGTCCTTCTTCTTGAACCGCAGGTCGCTGATCACGCAGTCGTGCAGCGCGCTCATCGCCTCGCGGAAGCGGAGCGGCTTGAGCAGCGGCGCGTCGAAGGCGACCGGGTCGCGGGCGAGGTTCGGCACCAGCTCGAACGTCTGACCGCGCGCGCCACGATCCACGACGGCGCTCTGCCCCGCGTAGGCGAAGGTGACGTTCACGCCGGCACCTCCTCGCCGGTCAGTTGCAGCTCCGGCAGGTGCCGCGCGACCGCCGCCGCCAGCGCCGGGTGCGACCCGACCGCGGCGACAACTGCGCTCAGCCCGGTGCGCACTTCCGGCAGCCGCACGGATCGGATGGCGACCGCCAGCACCGGCAGCAGCGGCTCGGCCCGCGCGGGATCGCTTTGGATGGCAAAGCTGATCTGCCGCAGCGCCGCCAGCTTCGCCCGCCCGCCACGGTGGATCCCCAGCAGCACCGATTCCCACACCGCCGTCACCTGCTCCGCGGATGCCCCGGGCAGGTTCTGGCGGCGCTGGAGTTCGCCGATCACGTTGAACCGCACATCGTCGTACGGCGTCTCGATCAGCCGGGACCACAGCGCGGGATCACGGTAGCCCGGCGACTCCGGCGACAGCCACTTCCACGCCGCATCGCGCGGCCCTCTCGCAAGGCTGTCGAAGAACGGCGTGACGGTGTTGACGTCATAATGCTCCGGCGTGCCCAGGACCGACAGCGCCCACGCCGTGATCTCCCCCGCGACGCCCTCGGCCCGCGCCTGCGCCAGGCGGGCGATGGTCGCTCGGTCGGCGGGCGTCCGGATCACCTGAGCTTGCAGGAAGCGCAGCCCCAGCCGCGCTACCGGGACCGGCTGCGCGTTGGCCACGTCCACCATCTGCTCGAGCGTCAGCCGGTCCGGCTTGACGTGCCGCTCCATCAGCCGGGCGATGATCTCCAGGGCCGCGATGTTTCGCGTGCGGAGCAGCCGCAGCCACGTCGCCACGTCCAGGTTCGCCATCGCCGGTAATCGCTCGAGCGTTTCGGCGGCGAAGGTCTGCACGTCGCCGTCGGCGTGGTCGAGCAGCGGGAGCAGGGCTTCGGGCTGGAGCTTGGCGAAATGTTCTTCCGGGTGCTTGCGCAGGACCTGAATGCCCCACGCGCGCACCGCCCGGGACTGCGCCTCGACCAGCAACGCCAGCAGCACGCCGACTGCCGCCGGCCTTGCCCACAGCTCGTGGAAATCCGGCGCCGCCTCCAGCTCCGCCAGGCTCCGCCCCGCCTTTACGTTCACCTTCGACGCACCGAAATCGAGCACGTCGCTCGCGCGGAAGCAGGCGTGCATGAGCGACCACGAGTCGAGCAGCGATTCGCCCGAACCGAGGAAGCCGTCGGCGTAGCGCGCGAGCAATTTTGCAACGGCGGGAACGTACTGGTCCGGCGCGCGGTGCCCCATCCGCCGGAAGTACCGCCAGGCGCGGCGGCGCAGGTGGTAGCGGGTGTGGTAGGTGAACAGCAACTGCTGCCGCCGCGCCGAAACGCCCGCGTGCCGCAGGTCCACGTAGCGCACGCGCCCGGCGGATCCCTTTCCGACGTGCGGCATCACGTCCCGCGGCGACGCCAGGTGTTCCTCCTGCCAGCTCTGTCGCGTCTGCCAATCGTAGTGATGCCGCGTCTTGCGGATGCGGCGGACGAGCCGGTCGAACGCGACGGCGAACGCCGCCAACATCTCGTCGTCGCCGCGCTCCTCGGCCGACTTGAACAGCCGCTTGACCACCGGCTCGTGCCCGGCGACGTTCAGCGGCTGGTCGAGGTAAGCCAAGACCTGCGCGCGGGCCCACGGGCGGTGGTCCTTCTTCCAACGGTCGGCAACCGCGGCCAGCTTCTTCGGCTCGTGAAACCGGCGCAGCGCCGGCAGGAAGCGATCATCGGCCGCGGCGAAGTACTCGTCGAGCACCAGCGGCGAGACGGGTTGTGGTTCCTCGGCCATGCCGACGCCCCTCGGTTCCCCTCGTGGCTTCCGCGCGATGTGCTACCAGAGGAAGGGCGAGCGGGCAAGAACGCGGCCCGCGCAGCGACCGGAATGGAGGGGGCCAGCCACGTTGGCGCGCGGGTGTCACAGTCGCGGGAGCGTGCGCTTCTCCAGCTTCGGCGGGCGTTGCCCGTGACGAACGGCGCCGCCGACCGGCGCGTACGCCAGTTCGCGCCCCTCTTCCACGCAGCGCAGCATCAACCCGCCACGGCTCATGTCGCCGCGGCCCACGAAGTCGACCGGGAAGAGCAGGCGGTCGCCCAGCAGCTTGACCAGCACGTCAACGTACTTGCCGCTGGCGACGCTGCCCAGCAGGACGAACTCGCAGTCACCGCCGGCGCGATCGCGCAGCTCGGCGACGCTCTTGCGCAGCGGGGCGCGGTAGCGGCGATCGGCGGCGTCGATGTCCGTGCCGGCCATCTTCTGAAGGTCCCTGAGCGTGACGAACGTCTCGGCCGGCAGCAGGCCGCGGTTGGTCGTGATGACGAGCTGGCCGGGCACGTCGGGCAACGGCGGACTGGCGAAGCGGCGGGCGTAAGCGAGCTTCCCGCGAAAATAGAGCCCGCTGAGAAAGCTGAAGACGTCCCCGAGCATCGCCCCCTGCGGCGTGCGCAGCTTCATTGCCAATTCGAACCGCGCCTCCGGCCGAAACAGCAGCTTGGCGCGCTCGCCGTCACATCGCGCGGGCGAGAGGAGAAAGAGGCGGTGCGATGGCATTGAGAGACAATAGACGCGCGTCTGCGACGCGGCCAACGTCGAGAGGGGCGACCAGGCGCGACACCGCACGCGTGAGACGCGCGGTCGCGGATCTACCGTCGCGGCCGCGCACGGATTGCGCGCCCGTTGCCCGCGGCGTTACAAGCGCGGCTCTTCCAGCGGCACCGGACAGACGTCCTTGCGCTGGCAGCCCTGGCAGCGGCGGCCTTCCCAGAGGGCGTTGAACTGCTCGAGGACCGCGTCGATCATCGCCGGCGACGTCGTCCACACGCCCATCTCGAAGTTGCGTTTCTGATCCCCCTTGGCCCCGAGCCCGGCGCCCGTGAGGTTGGCCGAGCCGAGGTACATCCCCTGGCAGTCGACGACGACCGCCTTGCTGTGCAGGCGCGGGCAGCGGCGGATGGTCAGGTTTGCGGGCAGGGCACGCCTCAGCTCGCTCAGGGCCGGGGCGCTGGGCGTGCCGGCGTGAAGCAGGCGGATCTCCACTCCTTTAGTAGCCAGCTTTCGGAAGACTTCGACGATGGAAGGTGCCCGCCGCTGGCCGGGCTGGGGGACGAGCATCGCCTTGAAGTCGGCGGTCATGATGTCGAGGCTGATCTTCGCCTTGAGGATGCCGTCGAGCACCACCCGGCGATGGTGCTGCGCGTCAATGACGAGCTCAACGTTTCCCGCCGCAGCCAAGACCGGCGCGCGTGGCGGCAGTGACGAGCTGAGCAGCGGGAAGACGCGCATCTGGTTGTTCATCGGCACAACCGACCTTCCACTGCCGCAACGGTCGCTGCGGCGAGCTCGGGCAGCAAGAACGGGCCAGGTTGGCGAGGTTGTCGCGACACGTGCGACGGAACTACTCCTTTTCCTGACCCGCACCCCCGCATCATCGTCGCGCTACCCGCAGCTATCACGTTTCCACGCGCGTAGAACTTTTTTCTCGGGCTCGCGGCACAACCTTTGTTCTCCCTGTTCTTCGTCCGCGACTGACTGATGCGTCGCACCGCGGAGGGTCGCTTCGGTGACACAACGCGGCTCGGTGCGACAGTGATTTGCGGATGGGTGGCCGGCACGTGCAGCTTTCGTAGCGGCGTGACGATCACCCTTAACTAGCCCGCGAATTCCGACCCATTCACTCCTCAAACCGGGTCGGAACCCCATAGCCCGCGGCTGGCACCACCCGGTGCCAGCCGTTTTTTTTGCGGGCGTGCGCGCAGCCATCTCGATGAGCGAACGGTCGCGGCGAGGACCGCGCGGGCAGGCTGCCGGCGCCTCACGACGCGCGGTGACCGAAGAGCGCGACGTTGTAGGCGTGCCCGAAGAAGCCGATCAGTTCCCCGTCGAATCCAAGCGCGAGCAGGGTCTTGGAGACCGCGTTGTGGAAGATCTGGAACAGGCCCGGGACGCGCCAAAGGATCATGAACCAGATCACGATCAGCGTGTTGCGCACCTGCGGGTTGCCCAGCGTCTCCTTCGAGCGCTCGTCCATGAAGGGGTAGATCACGCCGAAGCCGTCCAAGCCGGGAATGGGGATCAGGTTGAACAGCACGGCCAGCATCTGGAGCCACGCGAACGCGCCGAGGAACAGCACCGCGTTGCTCCACTGCCCGTCGACCGGGTGCGGCTCGATCCAGCCCAGCTTGGGGTGCAGCGGCAGCGCGCAGGCGAGGAAGATGAGGAAGTTCATGACCGGCCCGGCGGCGCTGACGGCCGCCTGCCAGATCCGCCGGGGGATCAGGTCCATGCGGATGTAGGTGACCCCACCCGGCAGCGGCACCCCGCCGATGAGGAAGATCACTGCCGGCACGAGCAGGCTAAAGACCGGGTCGATGTACTGGATGGGGTTGAGCGTCAGCCCGCCGCGCTCGCGGACGGTGTAGTCGCCGCCGAGGTACCCGACGATCCCGTGGGCCAGCTCGTGCAGGACCACCGACATGATCCAGGCGATGAAGATCGCCCAGGTGAGGGAGCTGCTGAAATCGACCGCCGCCAGCATGGGACGCGGAAGGTATCCGAAACCCACGGCACCGTCTCGCGCCGCCGTTGAAGCACCGCCGCCGCGGCAGCGCCGCACGATTGTGATGCGAGCTGCATTGGCCGCCCGTCGCAGCGTTCGCCGGCCCTATCGCCCACCCCATCTCCCCCCGGCCGAACCGCGTGCTGGGAGCCCCTCGCGCGGCCGCTTGAGCCGGCGCGCGCGCACCGATAGAATCCGCCCGTTAATCCACCACTTTTGCGAGCAAAGGTTCCCTTGACCGACAAAGCAGAACACCCGCCCCTTCCCGAGAAGTTCGCGGCCCTCGGCGTCAGGCCGTCCATTTTGAAGGGGTTGGCCGAGGCGAAGTTCGAGACGCCGTCGGAAATCCAGGCCCTGCTGATCCCCAGGGCGCTAGGCGGCGGAGACCTGCTCGGGCAGGCGCGGACCGGCACCGGCAAGACCGCCGCCTTCGGCATCCCCATCCTCCAGCGCGCCGCCAAGGGCGTCGCCACGCAGGCCATCATCCTCGTCCCCACGCGCGAGCTGGCCGTGCAGGTGGACGCGGAGCTCAAGCGCCTCGGGCAGTACACGCCGCTGCGCACCTGCGCGGTTTACGGCGGTCAGAAAATCATGGCGCAGATGAAGTTCCTGCGCCACGGCCCGGAAATCCTCGTCGGCACGCCCGGGCGGGTGATCGACCTGCTCGACCGGCGGATCATCAACTTCAACAACGTGCGCTTCGTGGTCTTGGACGAGGTCGACCGGATGCTCGACATCGGGTTCCGCGACGACATCCGAAACATCCTGTCGCGCGTGAAGGGAATGTCGAAGCGGCTCCCGCCGGATGCGCGAGGAGGAGATCAGGCTGTCGCGGTCCCGAGCTCCAGGGAACACCGCGGCGCCGCGCGCGACGCGGAACACGATGGGAACGGAGACGCCGGGCTCGCGCCCGAGGCTGCGACCAGCGCGCCCGACGCAACCGACGATGCTGGAGACGATGCCGCCGCGCGCGACCTCGGGGGGCACCAGACCATCTTCGTCAGCGCGACGATCTCCGACGAGATCGAGAAGCTCGCGCGGCGTTACATGCGCGAGCCGGTCGAGAAGCTCATCGCGCCCGGCGCGGACGATAAGCCGACCGTCGAGGAGGTCGAGCAGTATTACTTCTCCGTCCAGCCGTGGGACAAGTACCGCCTGCTGAAGAACCTGCTGCTGAAGGAGAACCCCGACCTGGCCATCGTCTTCACCCGCACCAAGCGCGGCGCGGAGAAGCTGGCCAAGCGGCTGCACGCCGACGGCATCGAGTGCCGCGAGATCCACGGCAACCTCGCCCAGAACAAGCGCGAGCGGGTGATGGCCAACTTCCGCCACGGAAAGTTCGACGTGTTGATCGCCACCGACCTCGCCAGCCGCGGGATCGACGTCGCCGACATCAGCCACATCATCAACTACGACATCCCCGAGGACCCGGAGGTTTACGTCCACCGCGTTGGGCGCACCGCACGCATGGGCGCCAAGGGCAAGGCGTACACGTTCGTGCAACGCGATCAGGGGGACGAGCTGACCAAGGTCGAGAACCTGATCAACATGGTTATTCCCGTCGCCACGCTCGAGGGGTGGGAGCCGCGGCCGGAGCCGAGCGACTGGACGGAGCACAAGCCCGGACAGGGCCCCGCGCTGGAAGCCAAGCCAGTGCAGAACCGCTTCGAGCGACCCTATTCCCCGAGCGGCTCGGCCAACGCGGCCCCCGTCGCCGGCGCCGACCAGCCCGCCCCCATCACCATCCAAGCCCCGCCGCGCACCATCGGGAGCAAGATCCCCATCAATCGGCGCCACAAGCGCCGGCGGTGACGCGGGACGAGGGCGTAAGAAGCGAGCGCGCCGACGTATTGGGATTCACCGTCCCCGCCGGAGGGAGATACGAGTTGTCGCCGATGCGTTGGAAACTCCCGCTGCTGGTCACGCCGCTGTTGGTCACGCCGCTGTTGCTACTCGCCTCTTTCGCCGCCGAGCCCGCGCCGGGCTCCGCGCCCGCGCCGCCATCCACCTCCGCATCGGCGCCCGCGCCAGCGTCCGACGCCGCGGCGCCCGGCCGACCTTCGACCGCGCCGTCCACTGCACCATCGGAGGAAACCGAACCCGATCGCGCCCCGTCCATGCCGCCCCCGCCGAAGGACCTTCCCATCGAGCCGGCCGACCCGGTGCCGCTGCTGTCGGCCGAGGAGGCGATCAGGACCATGAAGCTCCCCCCGGGGCTGCGCGTGGAGGTGGTGGCGACCGAGCCGCTAATCGAGCACCCGGTCGCGATGAGCTTCGACCCTGACGGGCGGCTCTGGGTCGTCGAGATGCGCGCGTACATGCCCAACGTCGAGGGAACCGGCGAGGACGCGCCCACCGGCCGGGTCTCGGTGCTGGACGATCTGGACGGCGACGGCCGGATGGACCGGGCGACCGTCTTCCTCGACCGCCTCGTTCTGCCGCGCGCCGTCTCCTACGTGCGCGGCGGCGTGCTGGTCGCGGTGCCGCCAAAGGTGCTGTTCTGCCAGGACACCGACGGCGACGGCAAGTCCGATAAGCAGACCGTCATCGCCACGGATTACGGCTTGAGCGGCAACCCCGAGCACCAGCCCAACGGCCTGATGCCAGCGCTGGACAACTGGATCTACAGCGCCGACTACGACAAGCGCTTTCGCTACGTCGGCGGGCAGTGGACGAGCGAACTCGTGCCCGAGGTCGGGCAGTGGGGCATCAGCCAGGATGACCACGGGCGGCTGTTCCACAACAACAACAGCGACCACCTGCGCGCCTCGCCGGTCCCGGTCCACTACACCAACCGCAACCCGCACTACCGCGCCAGCGGCGCCAACGAGCCGACGCTGAAGGACCAGGCGACCTGGCCGGCGCACAAGACGGCGATCAACCGCGGGTACCTCGAGCGGTTCATCCGGTCCGACGGCGTGCTGAAGATCTTCACCGCCGCCTGCGGGCCGGTGATCTACCGCGGCAACGCGCTTCCGGCGGAGTACCGCGGCAACGCGTTCGCGTGCGAGCCGAGCGGGAACCTCATCCGACGCAGCGTCCTGACCGACCGCCCCGACGGCGGCATCGCCGGCCGAAACCCGCACCCGCGCGACGAGTTCCTCACCTCCACCTACGAGCGCTTTCGCCCGGTGAACCTCTACAACGGCCCCGACGGCGCGCTCTACGTGCTGGACATGCACCACGGCCTGATCCAGCACAAGACGTACTTGACCACCTACGCGCGCGAGCAGTACCTCCAGCGCGACCTGCACAAGCACCTGATGACCGGGCGCATCTACCGCATCGTGGCCGACAATGCGGGCGGCGCGAGCGCGGGCACCACGCAAGCGACGTGGCGGCCCGCCGCGTCTGACGGTGCAACGACGCGCCCCACCACCCGCCCGAAGCCACCGCGGCTGGGCGCTGTCACGACCGCCGACCTCGTCGCCCTGCTCGGCCACGCCAACGGCTGGACGCGCGATACCGCCCAGCGCCTGCTGGTCGAGCGCGGCGACTACAAGGCGATCCCGATGCTGCGAAAGCTCGCCGCCACCAGCGCCGATCCGCTGGCGCGTCTGCACGCGCTGTGGACGCTGGAAGGCTTTGGGGTCAACGATCCCGCCACCATCCTGCCCGCGCTCGCGGACAAGGAGCCGAAGCTGCGCGCCGCGGCGATCCGATTGGCCGAGCCGCTGCTGTCAGCGCCGGCGGCGCGGGCGCGGGCGCTGCCGGCGGTGATGAAGCTGGCCGACGATCCGCACCCCAGCGTGCGGCTCCAGTTCGCGCTGTCGATGAGCAACCAGGGGACGCCGCAGACCGAGCCGGTGCTCGCGAGGCTGCTGGGCGACGACGCCACCAGCGACTACCTGCGCGACGCGGTCATCTCCGGCCTGCGCGGGCGCGAGTTGGAGTTTCTCGACCGCCTGCTCGCCCTGCCCGCGTTCACGCTGGAGCAGCCGGGTCGGGCGGCGCTGCTCACGGCACTGGCGAGGTGCGTGCTGGCGGAGTCCAACCCGAAGCGGGTGTCGCGGATGCTCGACCTGATCGCGCAGGAGCCGGGGGCGCGGACGATGCCGTGGCCGACGACCGCCTCCGCCTCCGCCGCCGCCGCCGTGCCCGCACCGGCCACGCGGATCATCGGGGCGCTTGCCGCCACCACCGTGCCGGCCAGCGCGCCGGCGTCCGCGCCCGCCACGATGGCGATCTTCCCGCCCGAGGCGTGGCGGCAGGTGGCGATGCTCGAAGCCTTCCCGGAGCGCCCGACCAGCCGGAACCGCCGCCCGCCGCGACCGATCCGCCTGGAGTCTGAACCCCCCGCGTTGGCGAAGTTGTCGGCGTCGGCGACGACCCGCCCCGCCAGCGAGTACGTGGAGCGCGTGCTGTCGATGGTGGTCTGGCCGGGCAAGCCGGGGTACGTCCCGCCGCCGCCCCCGCCGCCGCTGACGCCCGAGCAGCGTTCGCGATTCGAGGCGGGTCGGGTCGTCTACGCGAAGACGTGCGCGCAGTGTCACAAGCCAAACGGCCTCGGTCAGGAAGGCCTCGCGCCGCCGCTGGTCGATTCCGAGTGGGTGCTCGGGCCCGAAAGCCGGCTGGTGCCGATCGTGCTGCACGGCGTGAGCGGGCCGATCAGCGTCTCGGGGCGGACGTGGATCATGGAGATGCCCGGGCTGAGCGCGCTGAAGGACGAGGAGGTCGCCGCGGTGCTGACGTACGTCCGCCGCGAGTGGGATCACGCCGCGCCGCCGGTCAATCCCGATACCGTTGCCCGCGCCCGCCGCGCCGCCGGCAACCGCGCGATGCCGTGGACGGAACGCGAGCTGATGCAGATGAAGTGACCACTCGCGCGTGGGGCGGACGCGCGTTAAACCGAGGTAGCACCGAGGGAGCGATACATGGCGACACGGACGGGCAACTTCCCCATCGGCTTCCGCCGGGCGGCCGTCGAGTGGCAGAAGGACCTGCCGAAGCTCGCGGCGTGGGCGAAAGAGGCGCGATACGAGGTGATGGACTTCACCCACCGCGCGACGGCGGAAGATTACCAGACGCTGCGCGCGGCTGGACTGACCGTCGGCTCGGTCGACCTTCTCGACTTCGGACAGGTGATGAGCACCGACGCCGGCAAGCGGCGCGACGTGCTGGCGGCGAACCTGGCGTTCATCAAGGAGGCGGCCGCGCACGGGATCAAGGCCTTCTTCACCGTCGTCATCCCCGGTGAGCCGGCGGCCAAGCGCTTGGACAACTACAAGCTCGCCGTCGAGTGCTACGCGCCCATCGCCGAAGCCTGCGCCGCCGCCGGCGCGACGCTCGCGATCGAGGGCTGGCCCGGCGGCTTTCCCTACTTCGCCAGCCTGGTCTGCACCCCCGAAACGGTGCGGGCGTTCATCAAGGACATTGGTCGCGGCGCAGGGTTGAACTACGACCCGTCGCACCTGATCCGCCTGCGCGTGGACCACATCCGTTTCCTGAAGGAATTCGCGCCGCACGTGGTTCACGTGCACGCCAAGGACACGGACGTGGACGCCGACGCCCTCTACGAGTTCGGCGCCCAGCCCGCGACCTTCGCCAAGCCTCACCGATGGGGCGAGTGGACCTGGCGCTACACGCTACCCGGCCACGGGCTGGCGCGGTGGGGGGAAATCTTCAGGATCCTCAGCGCCGCCGGCTACCCGGGCGCGGTGAGCGTGGAGCTGGAAGACGAAAACTTCAACGGCGCCGAAGCGAGCGAGAAAGTGGCGCTGGAGATGTCGGCGGCGTATCTCCAGACGTTGTGAAGCCAGGCGGTGCTCGCGCAGCCCATGACGCTACTACGGGCGGCCTCGCGGCGGGCCGCCGCGCCGTGCTACCCTTTGAAGCTGGCGATCTGAAGCTCCATCGGCGTGGCGGCCAGGGCTTGGCTGATCGGGCAGCCGGTCTTGGTCTTCTCAGCAAACTCGCGGAAGGTGGCCTCATCGATGCCGGGAACCTCCCCTTCGGTCCTCAGCACGATCTTCGTGACCTTGAACCCCTCGCCGACCTTGTCGATGGTGACGTCGGCCGTCGTGTGAATGCGCCGCGGGCTGTGCCCCGCGCCGCCCAGCCCGGCGGCCAAAGCCATCGAGAAGCAGGCGGCGTGCGCGGCGCCGACGAGCTCCTCCGGATTGGTGCCCGGCGTGTCGCCGAAGCGGGTGCCAAAGCTGTACTTGCCGGCCAGCGCGCCACTCTTTCCGGTATATTCGCCGTTGCCGGTCTTCAAATCGCCGTTCCAGGTCGCTTCCGCGTGACGCGTTGGCATGATCGCTCCTTCAGTGCGTTGATGTAGGTGTTCAGTCGCGAGCGGCGGATTGTAGTCCAGACCCGCGCGTGCGCCTGCGCGGTCGGCCCGCGAGGGGAAGCGAAGGCGGTCGATCGGCCGAAAAAGGAAAAGGGGTCGGCGGTTCATCCTGAACCACCGACCCCTGAGGACACTCGGTTGTCGCGCCGCGCGCCCGCACGCGTTTTCGCCGCGCCGGGGGCCGTCACGTGATCGTTACGCCGCGGCGGCGGCGGAGGGGAAGCGGCTCTTGACGTACTCGATGCACTTGGCGATGGCGTCGGCGGGCATGTCTTCCCACTGGTCGACGTTGGCCTTGCCGAACCACTTTTCCACCAGCCCGTCGGGCAGGCGGACGACGTTGAGCAGTTGCTGGATCTCCGCCACCTGCTGCGCCGCCGCCAGCTTCACCACTTGCGCCTCGCGCTCCAGGGTGGCGGCGTCGTAGCGCTGGCGGATGGAGTCGTAGCTCCACTCGAAGACATCCTCGTCGGGGAACGACTCGATGCGCGTCTTGACGACCTTCCCGACGCGCCGCTTGCCGCGCTTGCCCAGCTCGATCACCAGGTCGAACCAGTAGTCGAGCTGCCGCCAGCCGTCGAACGTGTAGCCGAGCTTCTTGAGGTTCTCCCCGTACTCGGTCTTGGCGTGGGCGGTGATAACGACGTTCATGTCCAGCGCCATGATCAGGTTGGCCAGCCGCTTCATCTCCTTGTTGGCCGCCCCGTAGTGCCGGCCGAAGTCCGAGCCGACGCGCGCCTCGCACTTTTCCAGCAGGTCGTTGTAGATCGGGGTGATCGGGTCGATGACCAGCGTGCGGAACTCGTGCTTCTCGGTCAGCAGCGCCTTGACCTCGGCGATGACGTCGTGGACGTCGACGGTCTGGTAGACGACGGAGTTGGAGCCGGCGATCAGCTTGTCGTAGTTCTCGCTGCCCCGCTCGCAGTCGATGATGTAGGCGTTGGGGAACTGGACCGCCGCGGTGGTCTTGCCCACGCCGGCCGGGCCAAACATGAACAGCTTGAGGCGCTTGTTGACCGCCTCGGGTTTGCGTGCTCGCAGTGCCATGGGAAGCTCCGTCTTCCGGTGAAAAGAGTTTGTCTGGCGTGCCGCCCCACCGGAATCCAACGGGCGGGAGACGCCGCAAGTTCGCTGTTTGTTAGGGATTGAATCGTACGCGGCGGAACCTGTTTTGGCCACACCAAATCGAAAAATATTTGGCCGATTTTAGGTGTGAGAAACGTCGGCTCCCTCTCGTGAACCGAGGTCCGGAACGTGACTTACGTCGAAGTGGCGCGGAAAGTTTAAGAAACGACAACCGGCGGGCTCAGCCGTTCCCGCGGTCGGGGGCGTCCGCTTTGGGGCGGCGCTCAATCGACCGGATCGGCTGCTGCCGGGGACGCGGTGGCGGGGGCGGTGGCGGGAGCCTCTGCTTCCTCGTCCTCCTCGCCCGGGAAGATTTCCCGTGGCT
The DNA here is from genome assembly GCA_035634055.1 of Tepidisphaeraceae bacterium. Taxonomy (GTDB): domain Bacteria; phylum Planctomycetota; class Phycisphaerae; order Tepidisphaerales; family Tepidisphaeraceae; genus JAICTV01. The sequence continues at coordinate 36,917 of DASQDR010000235.1, forward strand.
GCGGCGTGAGGGGACGAACGGCGTCGAGCTGCTGCCAAATCCCATGGGCGGGCCGATTGGTCGCGCTCGCCTCGCTGCCGCCGTCGTCCACTGCGTTGTCGCCGACGCTGTAGAGGATCGGCTTGGCCGGGTTGGGGACGTACTTCAAGAGCTTCCCCCCCGCCTGCATCGGGTCCGCGGGGACCGTGGGGAGATACTTCGGAACAAGGTCCTCGAGCTTCTCCGGCAGCTTGCCGCCGTGGTCGATGGCATACCAGCGCAGCGCCAGCGCGACCGCCGCCAGCCGTCGCTCGGTCATCACGCGAAAGTCCGTCTGGATCGCGCGCTCGAACGACGGAAGCATGATCCGCGCCAGCACGTGCCGGAACGGCGCGGACATGATCTGCGGCGGGACGGGCGGCGCGCTCTGGACGAATGTTGGCGCGTCCAGCGCGGCTTCGGCGGCGCGGATCACCTTTGACGTGTGATCGATCATCAGCGCGCCGTCCGCCAGGGCGATCGGTCTGACCGCGAAGTTGATGACGGCGGCGCCCCCGCCCGGCGCGCCGCCGCCGCCGCCGATGCCGCCGGCGGAGAGCGACGCGAGGCTCAGCGTGCCGTCCGCCACGCAGCGGGCGGTATCGAGCTGGGCCATCCGCTCGCTCTGGAGCGCCCGCTTCAGCCCCCTGCGCTGCGGCGCGTCGTCAAGCAGCGCGGCGATCAACTCGGCGACCTGCTGCGGCGGGACGTCGCCTTTCCCGGAGTCGATCTTCAGCCCCGGCGTCATTCGCGCGACCGCCGCGACGGCCATCGCGTCGACGCCGTTGGAAACCAGGTGCGACACGATCATCGGCTGCGTCTCGAGGGCGCGGCTGAGGAAGCGCAGCCGGCGCACGTCCGCGAGCGCGGCGGCGTGGTCGCCGTCGGTATAAGCCAGCATCGCCCGCGCCGCGACGACGTTCGCCAGCATGCGCTGCCCGTTGAGGTCGGGCAGCAGCACGGCGATGACCGGCGACTTCAAGTTGATCTGCCAGTCGATCCCCTTCCTGGTCATGGCCGCATCGATGCTCGCGAAGGCGGCGGCGTTGTCCGCCACCAGCGCGCGCAGGGCGGCGATCTCCTTCTCCGTCAGCGGCAGGCGGGGGCTGAGCCGGTCGTACGCCTTCCACGCCTCACTGGCGGTGTCGACGGATCTGACAGCCGCGCGAATGTCAATCGCGGCGTTGTCGGCGTCGGGGACGGGCGCGACCCTGAAGTCCGCCGGCTCGATCGGCTCGCCGCTCGACTTGATCAGCGCCACATGACGCGCAAGTTGCTTGGCGCTGCCCGCGGTCCAGAGCCAGTGCCCGCCGAACAGCAGCACGAACAGCGCCACCGCGCCGAGGAGCAGGATCCACCCCCACCGCCAGCCGCCGCCCTCGTGTGTTTCATCGGTCATGCGTGAAAATGTCCTGCCGCAACGTCACCACTTCCGCTCGCCGCGGCGGGCGGACACGCGGTTGTCGGGTTTCGGCGTCCGGCGGGGCCGAAGCAGTCGTGCGCGTGGATTGCCGGCGCAACCCCGTCGCCCGAGCTTTCCCGGGGCCAAATTGCAAAAGCCCCGCCCCTCTTATAACGTTTGCCCCGCACTAACCCACGGGACGTTCGCATGAGCATTTTGGTCAACCGGAACACGAAGGTCATCACGCAGGGGATCACCGGCTCGGCCGGGGCGTTTCACACCAAGGGGTGCCTGGATTACGGCACCAAGATGGTGGGCGGCACCACCCCGGGCAAGGGAGGGCAGAAGGACGCCAACGGGCTGCCGATCTTCGACACCGTCGAGCAGGCGGTGAAGGCGACCGGCGCCGACGCCAGCATGATCTTCGTCCCGCCGCCCTTCGCCGCCGACGCCATCATGGAAGCCGCCGACGCCGGCATCAGGACCATCGTCGCCATCACCGAGGGCATCCCGGTGCTGGACATGGTCAAGGCGCGGGCGTTTCTCAAGGGGTACCCCGACACGGTGCTGATCGGCCCGAACTGCCCCGGCGTGATCACGCCCGGCGAGTGCAAGATCGGGATCATGCCCGGATACATCCACCTTCCGGCCAACGACCCCAAGAGCAAGAAGAGCGTCGGCATCATCAGCCGCAGCGGCACGCTTACGTACGAGGCGGTCTGGCAGTGCGCCAGCCGCGGCATCGGGCAGACGACGGCCGTCGGCATCGGCGGCGACCCGGTCAAGGGGCTGAACTTCATCGAGATCCTCGACCTGTTCAACCGCGACCCGCAGACCGACTCGATCATCATGATCGGTGAGATCGGCGGCGCCGACGAGTCCAACGCGGCGGCGTGGGCGAAGCAGAACGTGAAGAAGCCGATGGTCGCGTTCATCGCCGGCCGGACCGCCCCGCCGGGCAAGCGCATGGGCCACGCGGGCGCCATCATCAGCGGCGGCGAGGACACCGCCGAGTCCAAGATCGCCGCGCTCAACGCCGCCGGCATCGCCGTCGCCGAGAGCCCCGCGACGATCGGCCAGACGCTGGCGAAGGTGCTGGGGCTCGCCGCATAGCACGTCCATGGCGCCGCCCCCACCGCGCGCAATTCCAGCAGCATGATCCCGATGGTCCACCGGCGAAAGCCCGCGCGCCGGCCGAACCGGCGGCGCGGATGGCAAAGGCCATAGAGACGGCGCGGCGTGCCGCGGCTCGCCGGCGCCTGGGCGCTGCCGGCCGCAGGAACGCCTCCAGTCGCGCCAGCGGCGGTCCGATGTGCGCAGTGGGCGTCCGTGACCCGGCCGCCCGCCCCGTTGGGCAGGTTCGCCCGCGGGGGTTTTCTCGGACCCGCCGCCCATGCTCACTCGCCTGCCCAGCGGTCAGTGGCAACCCAGGACGTTCCTCCGCACGATGCGATCCCGCGCCGCCGTCACCGCGATGGCTCTCGCCGTCCTGACGTGCGGCGGCGGGTGGTGGTATTTGAATAGCCCCGGCCCGAAGCTTGCCGCCGGTGCGCCGACCGACGCTCCCCGCGCGCAGCAGGCAGCTCAGCAGCGCCCGCCGGTCGCGCTGGCGAAGAAGCAGGCGTTACCGGGCGCGAAGACGGCGCAAGTCAAACCCCTGCCGACGACCGGATCGAAGGCCGGCGGCGCCGCCAAACCCGCTACCGCGCCGTCGCTGGAGGCCAATGGCACAGCGACGACCGACGCGCGCGCGGCGGCGGTCAACCCCGCCTCGTCTAAGCCGGCCCTGTCGCAGCCACTGGGCTCCACGTACACCGACGAGATCAACGGCTTCTCGCTCCGCCTCCCCGCCGGCTGGTCGCTGCGCACGTTCGCCGGCGACCCGTGGATCCTCGACTGCGGCGACGCGCGCCACGGCGGAATGATCTCGGTCGGCTTCTCCCCGCTTCCCAGCGACATCACCGCCGACCAGCTCCTCCCCGACACGATCGCCAAACGCATCAAGCGACGCGCCAATACCACGCTCCAAGGCCAGGGGCGCACCACCTTCGACGGGAAGAAAGCGCTCTGGTCCAAGTCCACCGGGCCGCTGGCGTCGCCCGACGGCGCGCCGCGGGTGACGCGCGTGCAATACGTCGTGCCGCTCCGCGATGGCCGCGTGCTGGAACTCCGCGCCGCCGCCCCGCCGGAGCAGTTCGACCAGTTGGCGTCAACCATGGGCAGGTCGCTGGCAACGTTCAAGGTTCTGCCGCGCGACGGCGGCCTTGATCTCCCGCCCGCGCCGGGGCCTGCAAAGCGGTAGCGCGTTCTGCGCGACATCCCTACGCCTCGCGCGGGCGGACGATGATCTGTTCCACCGTCGCGCGATCCGGCAGGTCGATCGCCAGCATCACGCACGCCGCGACGTCCTCGGCCTGGAGCATCTTCGCCCGTGCTTCCACCGGCGGCGGCGCCGGGCGGCGGTCGAGCAGCGGGGTGTTTATCTCGCCGGGGCAGACCGCGCACGCGCGGATGCCATGGCGACGTTCCTCGGCGTTGATGGTGCCGGTCAGGCCGACCAAGCCGAACTTCGAGGCGACGTAGGCCGCGCCAGAGATGCGGTTGGCGCTCAGGCCGGCGTCGGAGACGACGTGAACGATCGTCCCGCGGCCGCGCTGGCGCATCGCCGGCAGGAACGCGCGGGTGACGAAGTACGCGCCGTTGAGGTTCACGTCGATGACGAGGCGGTAGTCTTCGATCGACAGTTCCGCCAGCGACCGCCGGGCAACGTTGGTGCCGGCGGAGTTCACCAGGACCTCCGCGTCGCCCAGCTCCGCGCGAACCCGATCGGCCGCGGCGGCGACGGCGACTTCGTCGGCAAGGTCGCACGGGACGACGAGTTTCCGCGCGGCGCCGCCCGCCAAGGCGGCCGTCTCCTGCAACGGCGCTTCCCGCCGGCCGAGCAGCGCGAGGTCGTAGCCGCGCTTCCCCAACTCAACTGCAACCGCCCGCCCGACGCCGCTGCCCGCTCCCGCTACCACCGCGATGCCTGCCATGACGGGTCCTCGCTCTCTCGATTTGCCAAGCCCTTTTGATAAGCGGCGGAGCTGCGTATCCGCACCGTTCGCTCAGCCGGGTAGCGGAGCAGGCCGGACGCGCGCGTCTGCCCCTGCACGTTTCGAAGTCATTCCGCGCAGGCGCGCGCTTGCGCTCGCTTGCTTGCTCGCGCGCCGATCAAGTGCGCTCCACATCCACCCACCCCCGCTGTGCGTGCGAGCGCAGCGCCGCCTCCATCACCGCCTGCGCGGCCACCCCTTCGGCGAAGCTCGGGCGGCAGGGGCGGTCGTTGGCGATGGCGTCGATGAACTCAAAGTCCTGGTCGTAGCGGAAGGTCGCCAGCGGGTCGCCCGCGGCCGGGTCGCGCGGGCTGCCGGGCCAGGTGAGGAACTCGCGCGGGACGTCGATCTGGCGCAGGTCGGCGTCGCCGGTTTTGCCGATGCTGAGCTGGAGCGGCTTCTGGGTCGAGTAGACGATCGTCCCCTCGCTGCCGTTGACCTCGACGACGTCCTGACCGCGATGCCCCTCGCCGCGCCCGGTGGCGAGCTTGGTGCTTTCGAGCACACCGGTGGCGTCGCTGCCGGCGAAGCGGGCGATGAGGGCGACCCAGTCGTCCACGTCGCTGGCGCGCCCGCCGCGCTCGGGGAGAAGCGTGCGCAGGTCGCCCACCAGCGACGCGATCGGGCCGATCAGGTGGTGGGCGTAGTCAATGCGGTGCGAGAGCATGTCGCCCATCTCGCCGGTGCCCGCCAGGGCCTTCACCTGCCGCCAGCCGAGCGGGCGGTCGCGCCAGTCCTGGAAGCGCTGCGCGCGAAAATGGTACGGCGCGCCGACCGCGCCGGCGTCGACCAGGTGCTTCGCGTAGCGCATGGCAGGGACGAAACGGTAGGTGAAGGCGGTCATGTGCCGCACGCCCGCGGCGTCGGCGGCGCGGCGCATCTCAGCCGCCGACGCGAGGTCCAGCGCCAGCGGCTTCTCGCACATCACGTGCCTTCGCGCCGCGCACGCGGCCAGCACGATTTCGCGGTGTGCGAAGTTCGGGGTCGCGACGATAACGGCGTGCACGTCATCGCGCGCCAGCAGCTCGCGGAAATCCGCGTGCAGCGCCTCCACGCCCGCCTGCCGCCCCGCGCGCTCCAGCGTGGCCGGGTCGGCGTCGCACAGCGCCACGACCCGCGCCCGCCGGTCCAGCGCCAGGCCGGGCAAGTGGTTCGCCAGTGCGATCGACCCCGCCCCGATAATGCCCACGCCGACCTGTTTCATCTGTCGCCTCTGCTAGGTTGGGGTTGAAGAGGAACACGAATGGACACGAGTGCTCACGAATAACAACGAATGAATCAAGAACGGAAGGAACGAGAACAGCCTGCTTCTCTCTCCCTCTTGCTTCGTGTCCGCTCGTGATCATTCGTGTCCGCTCGTGATCATTCGTGTCCACTCGTGTTCCTCTGCCACGTTACTGCGATCGGTTTCGAATCTCCTGCTTCGACACGCGCGCTTCCGCCACCGGCACGCAGGACGCGCACTCCCCCTTCACGCACGGTTCCACGTGTGCCGTGGCGTTGCCCTCGCCGAGCGCGCGCTCGATCTCGTGCTCGATGCTGCTGGCGACCTCGTGGCCGTGGGCGACGTCCCAGTCGGCGGGGACGACGAGGTGGAAGTCCACCCAGTGGTACCTGCCGCTGTGGCGGTGGCGGAGCTTGTGGTACGAGCAAATCCGCGGCTCGACCGCGCCGGCGCCGCCCGTGTCCGCGCTGCCCGGGCTGCCGACGTGCGCATCGAGGATCCGCCGCAGCAGCTTTTCGTCCTCCACGTCCTGCCGGTCCATCAGCCCCGCTGCGGATTGCCCGAGCAGGCGAACCGCCATCGCCGCGATGTAGAGCGCGACGATCACCGCCGCGATCGGGTCCACCCACGTCCACGCCGGCCGCAGCCACATGGCCGCCAGGGCGAGCAGCACAGCCGCGCTGGTGACGGCGTCGCTGAGCAGGTGCTGACCGTCGGCGGTGAGCGTGACCGAGCCGCTGGCACGCCCGACGCGGAGCAGCAGCACGCCCACCGCGCCGTTGACGACGCCGGCGAGCAGGATCAGCAGCAGGCCGAAATCGAGCTGGTGCGCGTCGGGCCCGCGGACCATTTCCTCGACCGCGCGCGACAGGATCACCCCCGCCGCCAGCAGCATCATCCCGCCCTCGAATCCAGCGGAGAGAAACTCCGCCTTGCCGTGCCCGTAGGGGTGCTGCGGGTCGGGCGGCTGGTGGGCGAGGAAGAGCGACCACGCGGCCACCACCGACGCGATCACGTTGACGATGCTGTCCAGCGCGTCGGAGAAGATTGCCGCCGACCCGGTCCGGTAATAGGCGGCGAACTTGATCGCCAGCAGCAGGACCGAGACCGCCACCGCCACCGTGGCGGCGACCAGCTCGAGCCGCGGGATGTTCTTCAACTGGCGGAGCATGATTCAATTGTGCGCGTCGCGCGGGCGGTTCGTGGCCCTGGCGACATTAGAAGCACCGCCGCCCGCCGCGTCGATGCGGCTTTCGCGACCGCCCCGCGCCCTGCCACCCCCGCCGTGCCACCCCCGCCGTCAGCCCCGCCGTCACCCCCGCCGCCGCCGCCCGGCATGCCTCGACCGGCGGGACAGGATCGCCGCCGGGCGTGTAGGATACGACCATGGCCGGCGACGATATTTGTTGTCCGCGTTGCGGGCGACCGGCGAAGGTCGGGGAACTCGGCTACGCGGCGGCGGCCGATACGTTCGTATGCTTAGCCTGCGCCGCTGAGCTGGCTCGGACGGCCGCGGGGACGCGCGGCGACGGGCGACGAGGCGCGGCGTCGATTCTCGGCGTGGCGCGCTCCCGCGCCGCTACGGCCATGGCGCTCGCGCTGCTGGCGGCGGCCATCACCACCGGCGGCATCCTGCTCTCGCGTTCGACGCCGGTCGCGTCGTCCGCTCCGAACTCGCCGGCGCGATCAGAACGATCGCCGCGACCGGTCGCAGCCGCCGATGCACCCCCTCCGGCGACGCCCGCGCCGACCGCGACCACCGCGCCCGCCACAAGGACCTACGAAGCCATCGCCGCCGCGCCCGCCGAGCCTTCCGCCAGCGCCCCGACGTCGGCCCGATCGCAAGCAGCCGCCGCGCCGACCTCGCCCACTACCGTCGCCGCGCCCGCGCCCGCCTTCGTACGCGCACCGCTGAAGATGCCGCGAGGGCGGCTGACCGACGAGCAGGTCGGCGAGGCGATCCAGCAGGGCGTCGATTTTCTCCTGGCGCACTTTCACGACGGCGAATTGCGTCCGGAGGAGTTTTCCTACGAGGTCCGCCGCCACGGTTTGGACGCCCTGTGCGTTTACGCGCTGGCCAGCAGCGGCAAGGCGATTTCGGATCCGCGCCTCTCGCCGCGCAGCCCGGACATGGTGCGGATGCTGGAGAAGCTCAAGACGTACGGCTTCGAGCCGTCGGCCGACGCGCGCCAAGCGCCGGTCACGTACGGCCGGGCGCTGCGGGCGTGCGCGCTGGCGACGTTCGATCGCCCGCAGGACCGCGAGCAACTGCGCGACGACGTGGACTGGCTGATCAACGCCGCCACCGCCGGCACCTACACCTACGACGACCGCTATTCCCCGCCCCGCCCCCCGCGCCCGCGGCGCCGCGCGACCACGGCCCCCGCGATCGCACCCAATCCCCTCAAGCCTGCGCCGCCCGCGACGCGTCCGGCGCCCCGGTGGCCGACCGCCGCGGGCGACCGTGACGCGGATGCCGACGCAGTCGCGCTGGCGCTGATCGCACAGGACGCGACGGCGCGGGAGGCGCGGGCGCGTTTGTCGCATCAATTCGTAGCGGAAGATTCCTCCTCGCCGAACACGTCGCCGGCGGCGTCGTCCGCTAACGCGTTGACCGTGCCGTTCGCGTCCCCCGCCGCGTCCTCTGACAGCGGCGCGGGGACGACCACGGCCACCACGTCCGCCACGACCGTTCCCAGCACCTCCTCTCGGCCGGCCACCACCACGGCGTCGGCAGACGCTGACGATCTCGCCGCCGCGGCCCCGCCGGAGGACGCGCCTGCCGCGCCGTCCGCCGCCGATCCAAACCACCAGAAGATCTTCCGCAACGCGCTGCCGAAGAGCGCCCAGGAGCGGCGCAACAAGACCTCGATCCCGTGGGACAACTCCAATGCCCAGTACGGCCTGCTCGGCGTCTGGGCGGGCGCGGAGGTCGGCGTCGAGGTGCCCGAGCGTTACTGGCGCGCGGTGCAGCGGCACTGGGCGACGTACCAGTTGCCCACCGGCGAGTGGAACTACGCCGCCCGCGGCGACCCGGGCCGCTACGGCATGACCGTCGCCGGCGTCGCCTCGCTGCTGGTGACGCACGATTTCCTCGTCGCCCCATCCATGCGTGCCGGCGACGTCCGCCAGCCGTATTCCCCCGCCCTCAACGCCGGCCTTTCCTGGCTGGAGGACCACGCCCTCGAGGCGTTCGACGGCCCGCGCGTGGTCTACCGCGGCTACAACCTCTTCGGCATGGAGCGCGTCGGATTGGCCAGCGGCTTCAAGCAGTTCGGCGCGCACGATTGGTTCGTCGAACTGACGCTGCGGCTGCTCGACGGCCGCCATCCCAACGGCTCGTTCGGCAAGGAATCCGAGGGCAGCGACGCCGTCATCGACACCGCTTATGCGCTGCTCTTCCTGTCGCGCGGCCGGCACCCGATCCTCTACAACAAGCTGCGCTTCGACGGCCCGCCCGCCCTCTCATCGACGGGCCCCGGCAGCAGCGCGGCGCGGGCGGGAGGCATCGTCGCAACGCCCTCGGAAGGCGGCTGGACCAACCGCCCGCGAGAGATCGCCAACCTCGCCCGCTTCGTCGGGCAGGAATTGGAGCGGCCGATCAACTGGCAGATCGTCGACATCGAGCGCCACCCCGACGACTGGGCCGACGCCCCGATCCTGTACCTCGCCAGCCACCGCGCCCCGGCCATCACCGCGGAGCACATCCGGAAACTCCGCACCTTCGTGGACAACGGCGGAATCTTGTTCACCCACGCCGATGCCGGCTCGCCGGAGTTCAATGCCTTCGCCGGCGAACTGGCGCTGAAGATGTTCCCGACGTCCACGCTGAAGCCGCTGCCGACGGAGCACGCCGTCTACACGTTGAATTACGTGATCGACGCGCCGCGCCCGCGGCTCCAGGCAGTGACCAACGGCGTTCGACTGCTGATGGTCCATTCCCCCACCGATCTTTCCGCCGCATGGCAGACCCGCTCGACCCTGACCCGCGCGGGCGAGTTTCAGCTTGGCGCCAACATCTACCTGTACGCGACGGGCAAGGAGCGCTTCCGCAACCGCCTCGATACGCCGCTGATCCCCGCACTACCTGCGGCGCCCTCACCACCCGCACCAGCGCCACCCGCGCCGGCGGCGCCCGCGCCACCACCCGCACCGGAAGTCATCGCCCTGGCCCGGCTGCGTTACGCCGGCAACTGGGATCCCGAGCCTGGGGCGTGGCCGCGGCTCTCCCGCCTGCTCGAATGGCAGACTGGCGTGAGGCTCGACCTTGTGCCGGTCGCCATTGAAGACCTCGCGCCGCCCCCGGCCCCCGCAGCACCGGTAGCGCCGTACGCCTCGCCTTTCGTGGCCGCCTCTGCGCCCGCGCCTGCGGTGGGACGGAGCTCAGCGCACACGACCGGCCGGCCGGAGCCGAACATCAAGGTCGCCCACCTGACCGGAACCGAGGCCCTCGACCTCTCCGACGCGCAGCTCGCCGCGCTGCAACGCTTCGTCGCCGCCGGCGGCACGTTGCTGGTCGAGAGCGCCGGCGGATCGACCAGCTTCAGCGAGGCCGCCGAGTCGGCGTGGCTGCCCAAGCTTGTCGGCCGCCGCCGCCTCGAGTCACTGCCCGCGACCGACCCGCTGCTCCGCCCCACCCTCCCCGGCACGGTCGCGCTGCCGCCAAAAATGCTCCGTCTCTACGCGATGGAACAGCTCCAGATCGAGACGCCGCGCCTCCGCGCCGCGAACCTCGGTCGCGGTCGGGTCATCTTCAGCCCGCTGGACCTGACGTCGGGACTGCTCGGCACGAACACCTGGGGCGTGCTCGGATTCCTTCCCGACTACAGCGAGTCCGTCGCCCGCAATCTTGTCCTTACCGCTGGACGGTAGCGAAACGAAAGATCCGCGGCCGATGGGGACCGAAACGGAGAAGCACGCGCGGGGACGCCTGGAAGCGATTCGCGCGTGCCTAACTTTGCTGCGTCACTGCCGCTAGGCAAGCGGCTGAGGCGATACGCGGCTGCCGCGGCATGGGGTGGGCGGGGCAGGCAGGCGAACATCGCTTCGTGCTATCGCGTCAAAAATGTCGCTAACTTTGGTGCGTCAACTGCCCGTGGCGCGATATCCTCAGGTCGCGATGCGCACCGTACACCTGCAAATGGCGCTGCGGCCGATCTATGCCTTTGACCGCGAGGCGTCGATCGGCGTGGCCAAGTGCGCCCACACCTACGGCAACGTCTTCCTCCACCTCAAGCACCCGGACCAAACCTTCGGCGTCGCCGAGATGGACGGGCTGATCGTCTCCACCTCCAACCCGCGCGACATCCAAGAGGTGGCGGCGCTGGGGATTCCCGTGGTGAACGTGGCGAACTACCTCGAGGCGCACGACCGCGTGCCGGTGGTGGGCAACGACGACGCGGGCATCGGGCAGATGATCGCGCGGTACTACCTCGACCGCGGGTTCAAGTCCTTCGCTTACTACGCCGACGTCGGGTCGGTCTACTTCAACCCGCGCCGAGACGCGTTCGTGGCGGCGGTGGAGCGCGCGGGGTTCACGTGCCACCTCGGGCCGCCGATGGATCACGTCCCGCGCGACGGACGCGCGGGCGGCGTCGGACCGGGCGGCGTCGGCGCGGCCGCTCGCCGTGGTCACGTCGGTGGCGCGGGCGCCGGCACGGGCGCCGCTGGTGGTGGCAACGCGGCGATGCCGGGGCCCGAGGAGCGCGGGGCGGCTTGGCTCGCGTCGCTCCCGCGCCCGTTGGCGGTGATGGCGCCGTTCGACGCTTACGCGCGGCAGGCGTTGCACTCCTGCAAGCTCGCCGGGCTGCGCGTGCCGGAGGAAGTCTCCATCATCGGCGTGGACGACGACCCGCTGATGTGCCTGACCATCTGGCCGCAGATGTCCAGCGTCGCCACCTCCGCCAACCAGATCGGCCGCGCGGCGATGGACCTGCTGCTGGCGATGATCGAGGGCGCCCCCGCCCCCAAGCGCCCGGTGCTGCTGCCGCCCAGCGAGATCGTCGTGCGCGGCTCGACCAGCGAACTGGCGATCGATGACCCGGACGTGGCGGCGGCGGTCAACTTCATCCGCACCCACGTCCGCGGGCGGCTCACCGTCACCGACATCACCAATCACCTGGCGATCTCGCGCAGGACGCTGGAGCGCAAGTTCGCCGACACGCTGGAGCGCACCCCGCTGGAGGAGATCCGCCGCGCCCGCGTCGCCCAGGCCAAGCGCCTGCTGATCGACACGGACCTGAGCCTCCCGGAGGTCGCCCGCCGCAGCGGCTTGATCCGACCGCAACGGCTGTCGAACCTGATCCGCGCCGAAACCGGCGTCACGCCGGCGCAGTTCCGGGCGCAGTTTCGACGGGGATGATCGCCCCGGCGCGCGAGCGGGTCGCGCCGCGCGCGGGCTCACCGCAGGCGCGTGTCGCTGTTGCTGATGCCGCGCAGGGCGAGGTTGAGGGCGTCGGGGTTGCTGGCCAGTCGGCGGGCCTCGCCGACGTCGATCACCTGGCGTTGGAACAGCTCGGTCAGGTGCTGGTCGAAGGACTGGCTGCCCGCCTCGCGGTTGCCGACGGCGGCCTTGAGCTTGTCAAAGTCGCCGTCGAGGATCCACTTGCGCACGACCGGGGTGGCCATCATGATCTCCACGACCGGGACGCGCCCCTTCCCCTCGCGCTTCTTCGCCAGGCGCTGGCAGATGATGGCGTTGAGGTTCAGCGCCAACTGCTGCTGCTGGAGGTCGCGCATGTTCACGTCGAACAGCGACACGATGCGCTGCACGCTGGTCCAGGCGTTAGTGGCGTGGATGGTGGTGTAAACCAGGTGGCCGGTGTCGGACGCCTTGAGCGCGGTGCTGAGCGAGAACGGGTCGCGAATCTCGCCGATCAGGATGGTGTCGGGGTCCTGGCGCATCATCGCCTTCAGGGCATACTCGAAGCTCTCGCTGTCGGTGCCCACCTCGACCTGCGACACCAGCGACTTGGCGTTCTCGTGCTGGAACTCAATCGGGTCCTCGACGGTGATGATCCGCTCCGAGCGGCTGCGGTTGATCTTGCCGATGATGGCGGCGAGCGTCGTGGACTTGCCCGAGCCGGTCGTGCCGGCGACGACGACGATGCCGCGGTGGAAGTCCGCCAGCCCCTCGACCTGCGGCGGGAGCGACAGGTCCTCGAAGTTGGGGATCTTGGTCACGATCCGCCGCATCACGATCGCGTACTTCTCGCGCGAGTGGAAGATGTTGGTTCGGAAGCGCGCGACGCCCGGCAGGCTGTAGGCGACGTCGACGGCGCCCTTGTGCTCCAGGGTGTGGCGTCGGTCGGCCTCCTCGCCCTGCGCCTTCATGATCGTGTCGACGAAGGAGCGCATCGCCTCATCGGTGGGGGGCGGACAGTCCAGGAAACGGGCGCGCCCGTCCACGCGGATCATCGGCACCGAGGCGGCCTGGAGGTGCAGGTCCGAGCCGTTGATCTTCACCATCGTCTTCAGGAAGTCGTTCAACCCCAGCCGCCGCTCCTCGACGTGGATGTGCGGCTGCGGCGTCGTGGTGTCTTTCTCCTCGACGGCGTTGGTGCCCGGGGACTCAATCTCGGCGGCGGTCTTGGTCGTCATGGCTTGGATCCCTCTCTCTGCGGTGCAACGTCCAATGTCGGTGCGGGCGACGCGGGGCGGACAAGCCGAATTATACCCAGCCTCCCGCCGCGCGACCGCGCGCATAGCGACGCGGCGTCAGGCGGATTTCAGCAGCGAACATGGAGCCGCAGATATTCAATGTAAACCTTGGCGGAGCCACTTCTTAAAAGAGATTTTTGAACTTTGGCTTCGTTTTGCACTTTTCGATGTCAAGAGCCGCCACTCCCCCTCCCGGTGCGCCGGAAGGGGACCAAGCAACACCTTAGCAACGGCGGCGGACGGTGTCGGCCAAAATCGGCCGCGTCCGGCGCGCCGCTCACGCCAGCAATCCACGGTAGGTGGTCGTCTGGCTCGAGCCGGTGGTGAAGTAGACGTAGTCGCCGATGGCGGCGGCGACGCCGCTGAACCTCGCGGCCGGGAGCGGGGTCAGGCTGCTCCATTCGTTGGTGTTGGGGTCGAACAAGGTCACGCGGTTGGTCGCCGTCTCGTGCGCCGTCTCGCCGCCGAAGATGAGGATGCGGTTGTTGACCACCACGGCCGCCGAGGCGATGTGCGAGATTGCCACCGGCAGCGGCGCGAGGTTGCGCCACTGGTCGTTGACCGGGTCGTAGCGGCTGACGGTCGTGACGGTGGTCAGCTCCTGGTCGTTGCCGGTCTGGCCGCCGATCACGTAGATGCGGTTGCCGAGGGTGACGGTGCCGAAGTGGCTGCGGGGGTTGGGCAGCGCGGCGCGGGCTTGCCAGCCGCTGCCGGGGGCGTCGAGGTTCAGGACGTAGTGGTCGCCGATGTCCTCGCGGTCGATGTTGTTGCCGCCGAAGTAGTGGAGGTTGCGCCCGATGACCGCCGCCCCGCCGCCGGCGAGTTGCTTCGGCAGCGCGGGCATGGCGGTCCACTCGTCGTCGTCGACGTTGTAGCGCCACGCTTCGGTGGTGCCGAAGGTCTGGCCGTAGCCGGTCTGGCCGGCGGTGCCGACGTAACCGCCGACGACGTAGACGTCGCGCCCGTCGACGGCCACGCCCGCGTGCGTGAGCCGCGTGGGCAGATCGGCGATCGGCCCCCAGGCGTTGGTGGCCGGGTTGTACACGTGCGACGTGCGGACGGGGCCCAGGGCTTCGTTGAAGCCGCCGAACACGTACAGCCGGTCCCCCACCACCGCGCGCAGCGCCTCGGCGCGCTTGATGGGCGAGGCCGCCTGCGTGGACCACTTCACCTGCGTTGGCGCGGGGTCGATCGGCTCGTCATCGCTGATGATCCGCACGGTCGCCGCGGGCTTGGCGGGGTCGACGTCGTAGGCGCCCGCCGACACCAGCGTGAGCGTGACCGCCTCGTTCGCCTCGGCCAGGCCGTCGTCGATCGGCACGACCTCAACGCGGCGAAGCCACGAGCCGGCGGCGATGGTGACGGCCGAGCCGATCGGCTGGTAGTCGACCCCCGCCTTGGCCTTGCCGCCGACCACGTAGTTCACCACCAGCGGCTCGGACGTGTCACCGCTGCGGCGGATGTAGAAGAATCGCGACGTCGGGCCGCTCTCGTACGCGCCCGCGCCGCGCGCCGTCACGTTTACCGTGGGCAACGCCGCGGGGAGCAGGCCGGTGGCGTCGCTGAGAAAGCGGCGGGATTCCAAGGCTTCGACGACGGCGCGACGGGCGAAACGCATGGGCGGATTTTAGCGGGGGGAGGAGCGGCGTGAAGGAGAAAAGAGGGAACGTCAATCATTCAAACGTCGAACGTTGAACGCTGAACGGCGGAGGAAGCCGCAGGCGCGGCGAACGTTGGGGGGCGCTCGCGGAGAAACCGGCGCCCGCCGATCCGCGCGGCTGGCCCCTCTCCCCTGCCCTCTCCCCGGCGTACCGGGGAGAGGGAGTGCGGGGATTTCGCCTTGGCTCGGTTTTGGGCGGGGGCGCGTCAGGAGACGGCGCCCTTCCACGTCGTGGTCTGGGTCGAGCCGGTGGTGAAGAAGATCTCGCCGCCGATGGCGTCGGCCACGCCGCTGAAACGCTTGGCGGGGAGCTTGGTCATGGCGGCCCACTCGTTCTTGGCCGGGTCGAAGGCGTAGACCAGATCGGTGGCGGCGGTGTGGCCGGTCTCGCCCCCGGCGGTGATGATGCGGTCGCCGAAGACGAACGTTGCCGACGCGATGTGCGAGATGGCCGTGGGCATGTCCGCCAGGCGCGTCCACTCTGCGGGCTTGGCGGGGTCCCAGACGTGGACGAGCTTCTGGGTGGTGAGCAACTCGTCGTTCTCGAACTGCCCGCCGATGGCGTAGATCTTCCCGCCGAGCGTGACCACGCCGAGGTGGCTGCGGCCGAAGGGGAGGGCCGCGGCGGTCTGCCAGCCGGCGGCGGGGTTGTCGAGGTTCAGGACATAGTGGTCGCCAATGTCTTTGCGGCTGTTGTTGTTGCCGCTGACCCAGTGCAGCTCGCGCCCGAGCAGCGTGAGCCCGCCGCCGGCGACCGCCTTGGGCAGCGCGTTGAAGGCGGTCCACTGCTTGGTGTCGACGTTGAACTTGTGGACCTCGACCGTGCCGAACTGCTGCGACCAGCCGGTGGTGCCCAGCCCGATGTAGCCGCCGGCGACGTAGATGTCGCGCCCGGCGACGGCGACGCCCGCGTGGGTGAGCCGCCGGGGCATGTTCGCCAGCGCGGTCCAGGCGTTGGAGGCCGGGTCATAAACGTGCATGGTGTTGACCGGCCCGCCGCTGCCGAACCCGCCGAAGACGTACAGCTTGCCGTCAACGACCGCGCGCAGCGCCTCGGCCTTGCCCGCGGGGGCGGCGGCGCGGCCGGTCCAGGTAATCGTGTTGCCGATCGGCGTGTCGTTGTCGCTGATGCGCACCGTCGCGTTGCTGGCGGCGCCGATGGCGTAGCTGCTGTGCGAGACGAGCGTGAGCGTGACGCTCTCGACGCCCTCGGTGTGCGCGTCGTCCTTCGGGTTGACCGTCACCGTGAGCGACGACTGCCCGGCGGGGATCGTCACCGGCGAGACGAGCGTGTCGTAGTCAACACCGTTGGTGGCCGTCCCCCCGATCGTGTAGTGGACGACCAGCGGCTGCGAGAGGTCACCGCTGCGCGTGAGGGTGAAGGCGCGCGGGGTCGGGCCGGTCTCCGACGCGTTGGTGGTCGGGGCGGTCACGTTCAGCACCGGCGTGTTCTCGTTGGCGGCGCTGATCTCGATAAAGCAGATCTTGTTGTTCTTGAAGCCCGTGCCGCTGGCGATGGTGAGCCGGCCGTCGGTGACGGTCACCAGCGCCTGACCCTCGCTCCAGCGCGCGGCGGAGGTGGCGGTGGCATCCACGACGCGGGTGCCCTCGGCGTCGATCTTGTAGATGCTGTCGAAGTAGCCCGCATCGCCGGCGACGACGCGCACGGCGTACGTGCCGTTCGGAACCGCCAGCTCCCACTTGTGCGTGCTGAACTGCAAGAGCGTGTCGTAGCGCTGGTCGGCGGCGTTGGCGAGGTTGCGGTCGCGGGCGTCGCCGGTGTGGGCGACGTTCCAGCCATAAGTCAGCCCGTTGCCGCGGTCGCCGAAGGCAAGCCCGCCGTCGACCAGGTAGCCCGCCGGTACCGCCGCGCCGGCAGGCTGGAAGTTGATCTTGGTGGCAAACGGGCCGGCGGCGTCGTTGTCGGCGATGGTCACGCTGGCGGCGCTGGCGGCGGCGACGGTGTAGCTGTCGGACGCCATGATGGTGGCGGTCACCGTCTCGTTGCCCTCGACGGCGGAATCGTCGATCGGCTTGATCTCGACCGTCGCGCTGGTCGCGCCGGCGGGGATGGTGACGGTGCCGAGGAGCTGCTGGTAATCGTTGCCGTTGCTGGCGGTGCCGCCGAGCTGGAACAGGACCGTCAGCGGCGACGCCGTGCTGCCGCCGGCGCGGGTGAAGGTGAACAGCCCGCCGCCGCCGTTCTCGCTGGCGGAGGCATCGGTGTTGGTGACGCTGACGGTCGGCTGCTCCTCGCCGGCGTGGACGGACTTGATGTCCACGAACGCCAGCTTGTTGTTCATCGCGCCCGTGGCGTTGCTGATCGTCAGCTTGCCGTCGGTCACGTCGACGGTAACGGTTCCCTGGACGAACCGATTGCCGCTGGTCGGCGTGCCGTTGACGGCCAGGGTGTTCTCGACGTTGAACTTGTAGACGCTGTCGTTGTAGCTGGCGTCGCCGGCGACGAGGTGGACCTCGTACTGCCCGTTGGCGACGGCCAGCTCCCAGGTGCGGCTGCTGCCGGCCTGGGTGTGGATGAAGGTATCGAAGCGCTGGTCGGCGTTCACGTTGCGCTCGCGCGCCGAGCCGGTGTTGCTGGTGGTCCAGCCGTAGACCCACCCGTTGCCGCGGTCGGCAAAGAGGCTGCCGGAGTCCGCCACGTGGTTGGCGGGGACGGTGCTGGTCGGCGGCTGGAAGTTGACGTGCAGGTCCAGCGACCCGTGCAGGAGCCTGCGCCCCTCGAGGGTCTCGATCAGGGGACGAACTGCCTTCTTCAACGCCGCGAACTTGCGAACCGCCATTCGAACAACTCCTGAGGAACGCCTGGGGGACAGACAGCATATCTCACTACGGAGAAGGGACGACGTCCGGTCGGTGGTTATCGCGCGAAATCTGAGGGGAAAGCGGCTTTCGCAGTCTGCGCGGTCGGCCCGGGACGCAGAGTCCGCTCGAATTAAGGTCCGGTAGTGTGGTCGGGATTACCGCAGCGATGCGGAGACTGCGCCCCCTTTGAAGGGCGCCGCCGGCCGCGGGGGAAGCGGCCGGTGCGGAACCCGCCGCGGCGGGGCGAAGCGCCCGCGCGTCATCGCGACGTTATCAGACGTTGATCCACGTGTCGTTCTGCGGTTGGCTTCCTTCGGTGGTGCCGCCGCTGATGACGATGTGACCGTTGAGCAGATCGGCGCTGGTGGCGCTGAGCGCCACCGGAAGCTCGCCAAGCTGGCGCCACTTGTTGGTGGCCGGGTCGTACTCCATCACCTGCGTGAGCGAGTGAATTCCCGCCGTGGACCCGCCGGCGGTGATCAGCTTGCCGCCCATGGCGAACGTGGAGTTATGGGTGTGCGACGTCGGACGCGGGAGGCTGGCGACGGCGGACCACGTGCCGCTGACGAGGTCGTACGCGTGCACGGCCGCGTCGTTGCCGGTGTCCTCGTTGAGGTTGTGCTGCCCGCCGACGGCGTAGATCTTCCCGCCCACCTCGGCGAAACCGAGGTGGTTGCGCGGGTTGGGCAGCGCCGGGGCGCTGATCCACTTGGTGGGCCGGCGCAGGTCCAGGATCCAGTGGTCGCCCATGTCGCGCTTGCGCGAGTCGAGCCCGCCGAAGAAGTGGAGCATGCGCCCCGCCCGCACGAGCGCCCCCGCCGACCGCGCCGCCGGCAGCGAGAGCATCGCCTGCCAGGTGTCGTTGGTCGTGTCGTAGCGCCAGACGTGCCGCGTCAGCGGCGACGAGACGCCCTGCCAGTCGCCGACGTAGCCGCCGGCCAGGTAGATGTACTGGAAGTCGGTGACGGTGCCGGCGTGGTTCAGCACCTCGGGCATGTCCTTCTTCGTGGTCCACTTGTTGGTGGCCGGGTCGTAGACGGCGACCTGCCCGGTCGCCTTGGTGTCGGCGGTGCGGTAGCCGCCCATCACGTAGAGCTTCCCGTTGACGACCTCGCCCATGTGCTCGAACTTTGGCAGCGGCGCGGGCGCCACTTCCTTCCACTGGATGCCGGGCGCGACGTAGGGCGTCACCTCGATGGCGGAGACGATGGCCTGGTCCTTCACCGAGTCGAACCAGAGGTTGAGCCGCCCGTCGCGCACCTTGGTGACGAAGGTCTTCGTGACCGCCGCGTCGCCGCCGCCCGCGCCGGCGACGTCGAAGTCGTTGAGCGCCAGCACCTTCTCGGAGAAGACGTCGAACGCGCGCTGCCCGGCGGTCGCGTGCGTCGGGTCCATCATCAACAGGCGGATGCGGTAGTCGCCGCTTTGGATCGGCAGGGAGTAGGCGAAGTCGCCGAAGCGGCGGGAGTTGTACAGGCCGTCGGAAGTGGTGCCGGCGACGGCGCCGCCGGTGGTGGAAACGGTTCCGCCGGTGAAGCCGCGGTCCGCCTGCCACACCTTCCCGCTGCTCTCGGTGAAGCCGTTGCCGCCCACGTCAACGCGCAGCGTGGTTGCGGCCAGCAGCCGGCGGGACTCGAGCCCTTCCATCGCGATGCCAGAAGAAGCCACCACCGCCGCCGCCGCCGATCGCGACATATTCATTTGCAACTACTCCACATACTGTTCCCACCCCCGCCCCCGCGCCGGGCGGATCACCCGCGGCCGGGCACCGGGATTGCAAGCGTACAGAACAGCGTCTCCGGTGAGGCGCCTGACGTTTCATACCCGAAGTTCTTCAGACCCAAGGAGGTCAGAATGTTGCGCTTTAGCCAAATTGCCGCACCCGCGGTCGTGGGGATCGGCCTGCTCGTCGGCGGCGCGGGGTGCGCCAGCGATCGCCCCGACGCCGTCCCCAGCGACGCCGACATTGTCGCCACCGGCACCAAGGATGTGAAGACCACCGCCGCCCAGGACGGCACCGTCTACGTCTACGACGAGACCGCCGACAAGATGGTCTACACCGGCAAGGTCGAGCGCGGCGACACCGTGCGCGTCGACGCGAAGAAGAACCGCGTACTCTTCAACGACAAGCCCGCCGTCGAGCGCGACCTGATCGACGACCACGAGTACAAGGTCTACTTCGACCGCGACCCGCGCGGCAACGACCCGGCCGTCATCCGCCACCGTGACGGCACCACCGTGATCCAGCCGCAGTCCGGCACGAGCGGCGGCAACGTGATCGTCCAGCCCGCCCAGCCCGGCGGCACGAGCGTCGTCCAACCGGCCCAGCCGAGCGGCGGCGGCTCGGTGATGGTGCAGCCCGCGCAGCCGAGCGGTTCGATCATGGTGCAACCCGCGCAGCCGGGCGGCGCGACCGTCATCCATCCGGCCCAGCCCGGCGGCGGCGGCTCGGTGACCGTCCAGCCCGCGCCCGGCAGCGGCGGCAACGCCATCACCGTCCAACCCGCCCAGGGCAGCAGCGGCACGACGGTGGTGCAGCCAAGCCGGTAACCGCGCCAGGGCGTGACGCCGCAGCGACAACCGAAGAACGTCCGGCCCCGCGCGGGTCGGACGTTCTTCGTTGCGCGCGTCCCGCCGCGGAGTTCCTTGCGCTAAGAGGGTCGCCCGCGGTTCGCGCGTACGCGAAAGGCGCCAGCGGTGGCATCCTGAACGGACGGGCCGAAGAATCGCGGACAGTTGAGTGCTCTCTCCGTCCAAGATTTCTCGCCAACGACCATCGCGCGCATCTTCACGTGGCATGGGCTGCCAGCCCATGGCGTGTGTACCCACACGCTCGCGGCGCAGCCGCGAAGCAGCAATCGCGGAGCGATCTTCTTCTGAACCCAACCCTTGCCTTGTGATCCGCCGGCCGCGGATTGCTTGATCGGGCTGCGCCCGACGTGCGTGAGCACACGCACCATGGTCTCCCAGCGCATGCCACAAGAGGACATGCGTGCGTCCCCGCACGATCACCCCAGCACCTTCAGCACGTCCGCCGGGCGCTCGGCCCAGAGGTCGGGGGCGAGGGCGCGGAGCGCTTCCACAAACACCGGGTGCCACGCGGCGGCGACGCTGATCATCCCGGCGGACCTGCCCGCGCCGATGTCGGCCGGGGAATCGCCCACGAACGCGCAGTCCGCCGGCGCCGCGCCCAGCTTTTTCGCCGCCGCCAGCGGGCCGTCCGGGGCGGGCTTTTGCCCTGCGACGTCGTCGCCGGTGATGACGGCGGCGAAGGTGTGGTCCCACCCGAGTTGCCGCAGGGTGATGTCGGCCGTGCCGCGTCCCTTGCCGGTCATCACGCCGATCGGCACGCGCCGCCGCTGCAATTCGCCCAGCAGGGATTCGATCCCCTCGAACGGCCGAACGATGGCGGCGTGCTCGCGCTCGTAGCAGGCGTGGTAGGCGTCGACCGCCTCGCCCGCCGGCCGGCCGGCGAGCTCGCGAACGATCATCTGACCATCGGGGATGCCGAAGCGCGCGATCACTTCCTCGTCGGAGTACGTCTTGCCCGTCACCGGCGTCAGCGCGACGTTCCACGCGCGGACGATCAGCGGGAAGGTGTCGGCCAGGGTGCCGTCGAGGTCGAAGATGATCGCGCGAGCGGTGCGGTGGGTCGGCATCGGGCGATTCTAGCGCGGTGGGCCGATGGGGTGTAGCGGACAGGCACCAGCGACGTCATGCCGAAGCACGATATCGTCCGGAAGCGCGATGTCGTCCGGAAGCGCGATGTCGTCCGGGAGCGCGATGTCATCCCGGAGCGCGATGTCATCCCTAAGCGTACTCGCGAGGGATCTCGGGCGGGTGAGCCGCTCTCGGTCCCGAGATCCCTCGCGAGTACGCTTAGGGATGACACCCGCGGGTCGATCGCTCTTCCCGTCCTGGGCTCGACTCAACGCCCGCGGCCGCGGACGCTAGATGAGGATGTCCGCCCCCACTGGAGAGTGAGCCGCCGATGAATTGCTTCATTCGATTTTGCGCGTGCGCGATGGTCCTGGCTTCATGGGTGCTCGCGCCGCGGGCGGCCCTTGGGGACTTCGTCTTCGTCCACGCCTCCGACACCCACTTCGGCGCGGGCGAGAACCACCTGAGGGACGCGGAGCTGTTCGACGAGATCCAGAAGCGCACGCCCCGCCCGGCGTTCGTCGTCACCACCGGCGACATCTGCGAGTACGGCACCGACGCCGAGTACGAGATGTACCGCCAGGCACTGAAAAGCCTCGGCGACGTGAAGCACTTCCCCACGCCCGGCAACCACGATGTCCGCTGGAACCCGCGCGGCAAGGAAGGGTACACGCGCGGCACCGGCCGGCCGCTGTACGAGAGCTGGGACCACGAGAACGTCCACTTCGTCACGCTCGACTCCTGCGTGCTGCTCGAGCACTGGGGCCACATCTCCCAGGAATCACTCAACTGGCTGGCCGAGGATTTGAAGAAGGTCGGCCCGGACCGGCCGGTGGTGATCGGCTTCCACCACTGGATCGGGCGCGAGACCATCCAGGTGGACAACGAGCAGAAGCTGCTGGCGGTGACCGGCCCGTACAACGTCGTCCTGTGGCTCCAGGGGCACGGGCACAGCGACATCCAATGGAACGTGAACGGCGCGCCGGCCACCATGGTCAAGGGGCTGTACCAGGGCTCGTACAACATCGTCGAGGTGAGCGCGACGGAGATGAAGATCACCCGCCGGTTCGTGCCGGACCCGAAGAAGAAGCCGACCGATGAGCTGGTGCGCGACAAGAGCGTGCCGGACGAGAAGATCGCGCCGCGCACGCGTCACCTCATGACGATCCCGCTGAAGAAGCGGCCCGCGCCCGAATGGTCGGCGACGGCCACGCGCGAGGGTGACGAAATCATCGTCAAAGCCACCGCGCCCCCCGGCGCCACGCTGGAATATCGCGTTAACACCGACAAGCCCCAGCCGCTCGACGGCTCGGCGCGCATCCCCACCACGCACATGGTGGCCGGCGACCACGTCATCACCGTGCAGGCCACCCTTGCGGACAAGCGCGCCTACCAGATCCCCGTTCCCGTCACCCTCGCCGGCGTGACGGCCGCGTGGCAGGTCAACGTCGGCGGAGAGGTGCAGTCGCGCCTCGTCCGTGCCGGCGACCTGCTCTACGTCTCGTCCATGGGGAACGATCTTGTCGCCCTTGACGCCGCCAGCGGGGAGGAGAAGTTCCGCGTCAGGACCGGCGGCCCGATCTTCTCCGCCTGCCACGTCGACGGCGACACCGTCTACTTCGGCTCGGCCGACCACCACGTCTACGCCGTCAACGCGCGCACGGGCGAGCAGAAGTGGAAGTGCGAGACCGGCGGAGCCGTGCTGGCCGGGCCGAACGTCGCAAAGGGGATCGCCTGCGTCGGCACGACCGATACCAAAATCTACGGGATCGACGCCGCCACCGGCTCGGTGGTCTGGACCGTGCCGGGCAAGAACATGTTCCAGAGCAAGACCGCCACCGACGGCGAGCGATTCTTCGTCGGCGGGTGGGACAACCACTTCCGCGCCATCGACGCCCGCAGCGGCGAGGTCGCCTGGGACCTGGTGCTGGGGAAAAAGCAGCGCTACGACAACTTCAGCGCCTTCGCCCCGGCCATCACCTCCCCGGCGGTGGGCAACGGCAAGGTCTTCGTCAGCACCAACGACGGCATCCTGCACGCGCTCTCGACCAAGGACGGGGCCGAGGCCTGGCAGATCGACTGGAAAAAGATGGGCTACTCCAGCCCGCTCTTCCACGACGGCAAGGTCTACTGCGCGCTGTCGGACGAGGGGAAGGTGTTCTGCGTCAATGCCGACACGGGCAAATTCATCTGGACCACCCCGACCGGCTCGGTCATCTACGACTCCAGCTTCTGCCACGGCGGAACGGGCGGCGGCGCCGGCGGCGCGGGAAAGGTCTTCATAGCCAACGTCAACGGCACCCTCAACGCCCTCGACGCCGCGACCGGGAAAATCGACTGGCAATACCGCATGGGCCCCGGTCACCTCCTGGGCAGCCCGACGGCCGATGAGGCGAAGGTCTACATGGGTTCGATGAGCGGAAAGGTGATCGCCCTGCCCGTGGAAAAATCACCGGCGACGGCCGCGCGGTGAGCACCCTCCGGTCCCCTCTCCCTGTACCCAGGGAGAGGGGATCATTGCGCTCGCGCGGCCGCATCAGACTGCGACTACGTCGGGCACTTTCCCATCTGTGCGGGCGCTGCGGATCAATTGCGCTCGCACGCGCGGGCGTGCTAGATCCCCACGGCGGTGCTCTTGGAATTTTCCGCGACTTCCTGGGCGGTCACTTCGGCGCGGCGGTCGTTGGACAGGTAGATCGCCTCGCTGATGAGCATCGTGTTCAGCGCGATCTCGGCGGTCGGGAGCAGATCGACCTTCCCCTGGAGCGCGGCGATCCAGTGCGGCTGCGGGCCGGCGTAGTGGGCGTGGTCGCCGGCGACGTTGGTCCAGCGAAAGTTGGAGCGCTCGAGGTCGGCCGTGGAGCTGAGGTCCATGTGGCCGCTGCTGCGGAAGAAGCCGAAGGGTTGCAGGCGGACGCCGCCCTTGGAGCCGACGACGTAAGAACCCTCGAACGCGTCGAGGTGGATGGCCCAGGCCTCGATCAGGTCGAGGGTGACGTCGCCCTGGAAGCGCACGAGCCCGAGGCCGAGTTCCTCGACGTCGTAGCCGCTGGCCTGGCGGCGCTGCGGGTCCATGTCGGTCTTCTGGTAGGTCTTGCCGCTGACGCGCGCGACCGTGGGGTTGCCGAGCAGGTAAAGGACCTGGCTGATGTGGTAGACGCCCATGTCGTAGAGCGCGCCGCCGGCACTGTTGCGCTTCTGGACGAAGGTGGGCGTGCCGTAGCCGTCGACGTAGGGCCGGCCCCGGCGGCGCCAGCCGGTGGAGCGCGCGAAGTACAGCTCGCCCAGCTCGCCGGCGTCGATCAGCTCCTTGGCGGCGCGCGTCTCGTTGGCGTAAAGGGTCGAGAGCTGAATGGAGAGCTTTCGCCCCGCCTGCCGGGCCGTCTCGAGCATGCTCGCGGCGTCGCGGTAGCTGCCGGCCATCGGCTTCTCGCAGTAGACGTGCTTGCCGGCGCGCAGCGCCGCCTCGGTGGCCGGGCGGTGGAAGTTGTTGTGCAGGCAGACGTCGACGGCGTCGATGTCGTCGCGCTCCAGGAGCTTGCGGAAGTCGGTGTAGACCTCGGCGACGCCGAATTTTTCGGCCGAGCGCCGCGCGCAGCCCTCGTCGATGTCCGCCGCCGCGACGACCTTCACGTCGTCGGGGGACATCTTCGCGTACTGCGCGAAGTGCACCTGCGCGATCTGCCCGCAACCGATGATGCCCACGCGAATCTGCTGCGCCACGGTCTGACTCCCAGTCGAGGAAAACGAAGCTCACCGCAGAGGCGCGGAGCACGCGGAGGCGCGCCCGTCGCTCGAAGCCGCCTCCGCGCCCTCTGCGCCTCTGCGGTATAAGGATCTCAAGCGACGTGCCGGCGGATCAAGTCGATGGTCTTGCGGGCGGCGGCGTGCTCGTCGCCGTCGGCCGGGACGCTCTCGACGCCCCAGACGCCCTTGTAGCCGGCATCGAGCAGCAGGCGGATGGCCTCTTCCGGGCGGGCGCCGCTGGACTCGTTGCCGGCGGCGTCGAAGGCGAACGTCTTGACGTGCACCGCCGCCGCGAACTTGGCGCACTTGCGCCGCCCCTCGTCGCGCAGCTCGGGCTTCCAGTTGTCGGTGTCGTAGAGCAGGCCGAGGCCCTCGACCGACTCGCAGAGCCGCACGACGTTGTCCGGGACGAGCGACGGGCCCCAGTGGTTCTCGATCAGCACCTGCACGCCCAGCGGCTTGCCGCGCGCGATCAGGTCCTGGTAGCCGGCGACGATCGTGCGGAAGGCGTCGTCGGGCATCTCCTCCGGGCCGCCGGCGTCGATGCGGACCTGCTCGAAGCCAAGCTTGCCGGCGACGTCGAGCCAGCGGTACGCCTTGGCGCGGTTCGCACTGCGTGCTTCCTCGGTGGGCTCGTAGACGTGCGCGCCGTCGACGGCGAGGCAGCCCCACGGCAGTCCGGCGACGTCGGCGGCCTCCTCGATCTGCTCCAGGTAATCGTCGTCCGCCGCCGCCAGCGCGCCGCCGGCGGCGATGGTCGCCTCCAGCGGGGCCAGGTGCTTGTTCCACGGGTCGAGCTGCGTGCAGCCCAGCGCCTTGCAGTCGGTGATGTAGCGCAGCAGGTCCTGCTTCTGCGCGGCGAGCCGACGGTGGAAGCTGTAGGAGCAGATGGCGATTTCCATCGCCGGCATTGGAACAGAACGCCGCCTGATCACAAGCGTTGACAGGGGACGCCGACTAGCGAAAGATCCGATCGCACGTCAACCCCCAGGAGAACCGCTGTGGCCAACATGACCATGCTGATCGGCGCGCTGTTGTGCGTGCTCGGGTTTGCGACTTACGCCATGGGCGGCCAGACCGGCTCGGCCGAGCGCAGCCCGACGGCGCTGATCCCCGCCGGCTTCGGCGCGATCCTGATCCTGCTGGGGTTCTTCACGCTGATCCGCCCCGGGCTGCGCAAGCACCTGATGCACGCGGCGGCGGCGGTCGGGCTGCTCGGGGCGCTGGGCGGGCTGGGCATGTTCGCCGCCCGCTTCCCCAGCCGCGGGCTGGTGCTGGCGACCGGCTCGATGCTGACGATGGGGCTGCTGTGCGCGGCGTTCGTCGCCCTCTGCGTCCGCTCGTTCATCGCCGCGAGAAAGGCCCGCGAGGCGGGCACGCCGGCGGCGCCGTAAGCCTCCTCCACGCTCATCGCTGCGCCGCCCGCCCGGTCGCGCCGGCGGGCTTCAGGCGGATGCGCTTGTTGTCGCCGGGGTTGGCGGGCTTGCCGGTGACCATTGCCTTGACCACGCCGTACAGGTGGACCATCGCGCTGCTGGGCGTGTCCCAGAACTCGGCCGTTTCCACGCTCACGCGGATCAGCGCCAGGCGCGGGTCGTCCAGCCCGTCGGGGAACCACGCGCGGTAGGCCGGGTTCCACAGCTCGCGCGCCTTCGCCCGGTTCTTCACCAGCGACGCGCGGCCGGAGACCGAGACGTAGGTGTTGCTGTCCGGATCGGCGTAAGCCACGTTCACGTGCGCGTCGTCGTGGATCTCGTGCACCTTGGCGGTGTCGTCGTCGGTGAAGAACCAAAGGTCGCCGTCAAACTCCCGCCGCTGCGTGGCCATCGGCCGGCTGCGCAGCGTGCCGTCGCGGGTGGCGGTGGTGAGCATCGCGAACTTGATCCCCTTGATCAGCTTCGCGAGCTTCTTGAGGTCGTCGGGGCTCCTGGACTTCTTCGGTTTGGTCGCTGCCATGAGGTGCTTCTAGCACGCCGGCCGCGCGGGCGCGAATGGTGGTTGTCGCCAAATGCGACGGCCGTGGGCGCGGAAATGTCGAATGGCGAAAGCGCGAATGTCGAACACGGTGAAATGACAAATTGGCAAGGGCCGAAGCGACGGCGTGGGCCGTACCCTTCATCATTCGACATTCAAGATGGTTTCGCTTTTCGTGCTTTCTCCATTCGACATTTCCCCACCCTACTTCGCCGGGGCCGCGAGTTCTTTCGCCGCTGCTAGCCGCGCCTCCAGATTGGGAATGGTCTTGTTCACCAAGTCGAGCAGGTCGGGCGTCTTGATGATTGCGGCGGCGTCGCGGGAGGCGGAGAGCTGCCGCTCGATCGCGGCGAGCTCGTGGCGGAGGTAGGCGGAGTCGAAGTCCGCGCCGTTGAGGATCGTGATCGCCGCCGCCGCCTCCGCCTCGCCGGCGGCTTGGTTGTGCAGGTCGACGTTGTAGCGCGAGGCCATCACGCGGAGCTGCTGGTTCGCCGCCTGCTGGTCGTCGAGGATGCTGCGGGCGAACTGCTTGACGCGGTCGGAGGCGGCCTTGCCCTTGGCGGCCTCGGCGAGCTTGAGCGAGACGTCGTTCCCGCGGATCGCCTGGAGCAGGAACGCCTGCTCCGGCCCGGCGAGGTGCTCGTTGCCGTGCCCGCGGGTGTCGCCCGCCTTGGCGGCGGCGGGCTGGGCGGCTTCGCCGCGCTGGCCCGCCGGCGGGTCCGGCGCGCCCGCGGGACGGGCGGCGGTCGCCTGCGAATCGTCAGCGTTATCGCAACCAAGGCAGAGGGCAATCAGGAACAACAGCGTTGGAAAGATCTTGATCATGTGAGCCTCGGTTCTCTCGTTACCTGTGCCGGGCCGCGCCACGTGACGCTGCCAACCGCCAACTCTCGCGCGCGTGGGAAGATCCCCTGGGGGGGGCGGGTCAGTGCGCGTGGCTCATCTGCGCCATCGCCCGGCACGACTCGGCGCACCGCCGGCACATCTCGGCGCACGCTGCCATTCGGCTGTCGTCGGCGATGCGGTCGCAGTCGGCGGCGCAGCGTTCGCAGACTTCCGCGCAGGCCGCGCAGGTGTACGCGTGCAGGTCGGACCCGCGGAGCATGAAGTTGGCGCTCGTCTGGCAGATCTCGGCGCAGTCCATCATCAGCCGCAGATGGTTCGGCTCGGCGTGCGGCCCGCCCTGCTGGAGGCAATAGGGGATCGTCTGCAAACAGGCCTTGTGGCAGTCGGAGCAGACGGCGATGCAGGCGAGCAT
>DASQDR010000236.1:0-3694 GCA_035634055.1 Tepidisphaeraceae bacterium
GGGGGTCAGGGGCGCCCATCGACCGCTCCCCGGCGCCGGCGCGCGTGGGCGCCCATCGACCGCTCCCCGGCCCCCGCGCGCGTGGGCGCGCGCAATGACCGCTCCCGCGCTAATTCGCCAGCCGCTCCTTGATCACCGCCCACGCCGCCGGGGCTTGGCCGTTGACGGGGTAGTAGAGCGCCGTGTGATCGGCCGCCAGCACGACGTGATCCTCGACGCCCTGCAGTTGCGTGCTCTTGAGGTTCACCGGCCCGTCGCTCTTGCCGGTCCTGTGGCGGAGCTTCTCGGCGCCGCGCTCCAGGGCGGCCTCGGTCTGGCGGAAGCCCCACCACTTGGCGGCGCGGTCGGGGATGATGTTCGCCGCGCCGTCCAGCGCGTTGGCGGCGATGCCGTTGACCGGGTGCTGCGAGCCGGCGATCACCGTGTACTTCACCCCGTCGCGCCGCGGCCGCTCGTTCAGTTGCTTGAGGAACCGGCTAGTCGGCTTAAGATCGCGCCCGGCCTCGCCCAGGCCGTCCGTGATCATCCACGTCGGGCTCCATCCCGGCTCGGTCTTCCAGAGCTGATAGTGCTCCTGCACCTCCAGCGCCCAGCGATAGCTGGCCCAGCGGGTGCCGAGGTTGGGCGTGCCAATCATGATGAAGCGATCGACGCCGCCGGCGTAGCTGTCCCCCTCCACGTACCGCCGCGCGATCAGCCCGCCCATGCTGTGGGCGATCACGTCGATCTTCACGTGCGGGAACGTCTCGCGCAGCGCGTTCATCTCCCGCCCGAGCATCTCGGCGGAGTCCTCCAGCGGCTGGTCGCTCGGGTAGGTGAAGTAGGCGACCTGGAACCCTTCGCCGACGATCAGGTCGGCCATCGGAAACCAGTTGGCGCGGTTGCAGTCCAGACCGTGCACCAGCACCACCATCGGGCGGTTGACGTCGACCTCTTTGGGCAGGAAGAGGCCGTACGACCGCCTCTGATCCGCGGTGGCGATCGGCGCCGCGGTGGCGGCGAAGACGCGCGTCGCCTTGCGCAGCGCGTCGAAATCCTTCGGCAGCTTTTGGGTGTCGACGCGCAGGAGCAGCTCGTTGCCGTCGCGCGCCACGTGGCACCCGTCGCCAAGGGCGGTGTTCATCGCCTGGATGAACAGCCAGCCGTTGACGCCGCTGAGATCGACGCTGCCGGCGTTGAGTTCGACGCCCTTGATGCGACACTTCTCCAACAGCGCGGCCGACAGGTCGCGGGTCGACAGCCGCCCGTCCCGAAGCGGGATCCGACACTCGTGCTCCGCCGCCGCCACCGGGGCGACGGCCAGCAGCATCGACAGGATCGGCGCAACCAGAAATGCGGTAACCGACAAGCGCAAGGCGGCCTCCTTCTTCACTACAAAATCGGCATCCGTGCCAAAGCAACCATGCTATCTACGCCGGCCGAAGCCAGTAAGTACGAACCCGGCCGGTTTTTCTACCGCCCCGCGTCCCGCGCAGAAGCGGCACAAGCGCGCGAAAGGGCGGACCCGCGGGGGCCCGCCCTTACTGCATTTAGACGATCGAACGGACCGGACGTTAGTCCAGGTTCATCGACATCAGGAACTGGGCGTTGCTCGGGACCTTTTCCAGGCGGCCCTTGAGCAGTTCCACGGCTTCCACCGGGTTCATGTCGCTCAGGACGCGGCGGAGGCGGTAGACCAGCTCCAGCTCCTTCGGGTCCAGCAGCAGCTCCTCGCGGCGGGTGCCGCTGGAGTTGATGTCAATGGCCGGGTACGTGCGGCGATCGACCAGCCGGCGGTCCAGGTGCAGCTCGGCGTTGCCGGTGCCCTTGAACTCCTCGAAGATCACCTCGTCCATCTTGCTGCCGGTGTCGATCAGCGCCGTCGCCAGGATCGTCAGCGAGCCGCCCTCCTCGATGTTGCGGGCGGCGCCGAAGAAGCGCTTGGGCTTCTGCAGCGCGTTGGCGTCCACGCCGCCGGTCAGGATCTTGCCCGAGTGCGGCACCTCGGTGTTGTACGCGCGGGCCAGGCGGGTGATCGAGTCGAGCAGGATCACCACGTCCTTGCCGAACTCCACGAAGCGCTTGGCCTTTTCGATCACCATCTCGGCGATCTGCACGTGCCGGCTGGCCGGCTCGTCGAAGGTGGAGCTGACGACCTCCGCCTTGGTGGTGCGCTCCATGTCGGTCACTTCCTCGGGGCGCTCGTCGATCAGCAGGATGATCAGGATCGCCTCGGGGTGGTTGGCGCTGATGGAGTTGGCGATCTTCTGGAGCAGCACCGTCTTGCCGGTGCGCGGCGGGGCGACGATGAGCATGCGCTGGCCCATGCCGACCGGCGTCACCAGGTCGACGATGCGCATGTTCAGGTCCTTCGGGTCCTTCTCCAGCACCAGCCGGCGGTTGGGGTGCATGGGGGTGAGGTCCTCGAAGTTGCCGGTGTCGGTGATGCGCTCGGGGTCCTCGCCGTTGATCGCCTCGACGCGCAGCAGCGCGAAGTATCGCTCGGATTCCTTCGGCGGGCGGATCTGCCCCTGCACCACGTGCCCGTTGCGCAGGCCGAAGCGGCGGATCTGGCTCGGGCTGATGTAGATGTCGTCGGGGCAGGGGAGGTAGTTGTACTCCGGGCTGCGCAGGAAGCCGAAGCCGTCGGGCAGGATCTCCAGGACGCCCTCGCCGTACATCAGGCCGTTCTGGCGGATGCGGGCGCGCAGGATCTGGAAGATCAGGTCCTGCTTCTTGAGCCCGATGTAGTCCTGGATGTTCTCCTGCCGGGCGATCTCGTGCAGCCCGATGATGTCCATCTGCTGCAGATCCTTGATGTACAGCTTGCCGCCCTTGACCTGCTCGTACTTGGCATTGGTCTCGGCGTCGATGGCGCTGACATCTTCCCCGCTGCCGCCGCCGCCACCGCCACCACCACCCTGCGGCTTGGCGGGCGACTCAGCACGCGCCTCGGGCGCGGGGGCGGCGGGCGCGGGCTCGGCAACCGCCGACGCGGTTGCGCTGCGCGTTTCCTTCACATCCTGCGGCTCCGACTCGGCGGCGGCGGCGGCGGCGGACTGCGCGGGGGCGGCGGTGCTGCGCTCTTGCTGCGGGTGGGGGCGGCGGGAACGGGGGGATTGGGACTTCGCCATGTGGCTACGCTCCGGTGCTGGGGTGTGATTCTACAACTGCGGGACGGTGGGAAGGCCGCTGCTCCTTGCGCGCGACCGAGTCGTCTCCGATTGCAACGTTTGGGAAATTCACCGTGAATGCCGGGGGGACCGGCACGTCTGGCAGCCAACGCGGCCGCCGCTTCGCTTTCTCGTCAATCGTCGATTGTGCCGGACCTGCTCGTCCTTGCAGCCCCCCGCGCGGTGCGAAGGGGGAAACCGCTCGGATTCGCCGCCGGCCGACCACTCGTCGCACCGGCGCGGCCGCCTGTTTCCGGCACGGCCGAGACAAAGCCTTTCAGGAGTTCTCGTTGGGGAAAGCTTGGCTAATACTAGCCCCGGCTAACGCCGGAAGTTCAATCCGGGCGGAAGAAATTTTTCGTTCGCTTCCCCTGCGGCAAGCCCGTCAAATCGACCCGCGGGGCCCCGCGCGCCCGCCGATCCCGCCGGACGCCCCCCGGCCGCCGTCGGGGGCGGCAGAAGTGGCTCCGCGCCCCATCGGCGCCGGCTCAGGCTGCCGCGGACCCCGGCCCGCGCCGGGCGTCCCGCCGCGACGCAACGCC
>DASQDR010000237.1:0-9766 GCA_035634055.1 Tepidisphaeraceae bacterium
GACGGCCCGCCGCCCCTGCCAGGCCCCCCGCGGCCGCCCCGCCGCCGCCGCCGCCGCCGCCGCCAGGGCGCTGACGTCACAGTTGCACGGGAAGCCGCGTGCCCGTGGCATGGGTTTTCAACGCCGGATTTGACGGTCCGAGGTGCGCGGCCGTGACCGCGCCCCCAACACGGCTTGGAAATCCGTGCCACGCGGGACGCCGTTTGTTGACGAATTAGGGTGAGACCTGCGGCGCCTGCATCGCCTCGCGGAGCCGCTCCCACAGCTTTGGGAACGCCTCGGCCAGTCGTTGCTCGATGCGCGCCTCGTCGTCGTCGCCCGGCTCGATCGGCTCGCCGTAGATCACGCCGTAGCGCACGCGGCGGAGCGGGAGCCAACTGGCGAAGCGGGCGTAGGCGTCCATGCCCCAGACGACCGTCGGCACGATCGGCACGCCCGCCAGTTTGGCGATGCGCCCGACGCCCGGGCGGAACGGGTGGCCGGTGATGACGGATTCCTCCGTCTTGCGGATCCGCCCCTCGGGGAACATCGCGACGGCGCGCCCGCGGGCGAGGCGGTCGAGGATGATGCGCACGGTCCTGGGATCGCTGCGGCTGCGGTCCAGCGGGAAGGCGTTCATGTGGGTGAACAGCCAGCCGACCAGCGGCTTGCGCATCACCTCCACGATGCTGACGAAATCCAGGTGCCGCGGCGTGTGCCGGTAGAGCGCGGGGACGTCGTAAGGGCTCAGGTGGTTCGACGCGAGCAGGTACGGCCCCGGGCGCGCGGCGTGGTGAGCGCCGAGAATGACCGGCCTGGCCGACACCCAGAACGCCGGCCGGCCGATGGCGACGACGACGTTGTAGAAGCGGTCGCTCACGGAGCTTTGCGATGGGGCCGGGCTGCGCGGGCGGCGTCACGGCGGCACGGCGTCATGGGGACATTGGCGTCATGGCGTCACGGATCACGACGTCCGGCGTCAGGGCGTCCAGGCGTCGTCGATGCCGTAGCGGTCGCAGACCTCGCGGTAGAGGCGCTGGTACGTCTCGCTCAGTTGCTCGCGCAGCCGCTCGCGCTTCTCGCGCGTGCTGGGGCCGGGCGGCGGGTGGATCGCCTCGCCGTACGCCACCCAGAGCCGCGCGCGCTTGAACGGCAGCCAGGGGCCGACGCGGCTGAGATCGTGCGTGCCGACCATGACGCACGGGACGATCGGCACGCCGGCGCGGATGGCGATCGAGCAGACGCCCTTCCTGATCCGCCCGCCGCGGACGGCGGCGTCGGCGCCGAGCTTTCGCCCGCCCTCGGGGCAGATGCCGACGATCCGCCCGTCGCGGGCGTAGCCGATGGCCCGACGGACCGCGCGCACCGGGATCCCCTGGCGGTTGACCGGGAACGCGCCCGCGCGGCTCAGCAGCCAGCCGTAGATCCGGTTGACGAAGAACTCCCGCCGGGTCATCCAGTGCATGGGCCGGCGGAGCAGGATGCTGGAGCAGAACGGGTCGAGGTGGCCGAGGTGCGTCAGGGCGAGGAGG
This sequence comes from Tepidisphaeraceae bacterium, assembly GCA_035634055.1. Taxonomy (GTDB): domain Bacteria; phylum Planctomycetota; class Phycisphaerae; order Tepidisphaerales; family Tepidisphaeraceae; genus JAICTV01. Next base: position 1,512 of record DASQDR010000237.1, read on the forward strand.
TACCCGCCCTCGCGGTCGCCCAGTTCCGGGCGGATCTGCCACAGCCGCATCGTGCAGAAGAAGATGAACCGCCCGGTCGCCCGGCAGGCGTAATAAAACGGTTTGATCGGCTCAACGCCCGGCCGGGAAGCCGTTGCCGCCACCGGCTTTGACGCCGTAGGAAATGTCATCGTCGCTTCGGTCACGAGGGGCGAAATGTAGCAAGGGTTCGCGCGGCATCAAGGCCCCCGCTGGCGAGGGCTTATGGCTGAGATCGGCAGGCTGCAAAAGGAGGGAAAAATTTTCTGGGTTTTCACCCGTTGCCGGTTGGGATAAGAAGGTCGGCGGGCAATACGCCCTCGAATCACTCTCCCCTCCGACAGCGGTCTGGGAAGCCCTCCCCCAGACCGCTGTTCTTTTGGTCCCGCACCCTCCGCCGCCCGTCGCCTCTCCCGCCGTCAAAGCGCTGTTCACGGCGACCTCAGAATCTGCGTCCACGGAAGAACCCGCAGGCTCACCTCGGCGTAACTTCAACGTCCACACAACACTTGAAGCCTCACTGGCCCACGAAAGTTGCCGTCGAGGGCCGGCACAGGATAGCTCCTGCCACACATAGCCGTACGTGGCAGGAGCTTTTTCTGAAATGGGACCCGCCCGGCGCGCGACTGCTTTGACGTCCGCACTCGCCGCCGCGGAGGGATGAAACGTTTTGACACGGCGGTCGCGGATTTTGTAGGCTGCGTCCGCTCCGGCACGACGGGCGAGACGCGGCAGGTCACGGGCCGGTCGCCGACGCCGGCCGTGCCATCCGATAGAAGCAGCAGCAGCCGGTCGCGCGCGGGATTCAGCTCCAACGACTTCACAAGCACCCAAGCACCGTCCCGCGCCCGGACCGCCGACGAAGAGGATTCTCGAACAGCGCAGGGACGCGAGCGGAAAAGCACCGGCCGGGCGCGAGGGCTCCCCCGCCGTGCAAGCGCGTTTCCGCCAGCCGACAACCCAAACCGACCCTTGGAGTGCGCGCGTGGCTCGTTCCCGTCAGCCGAAGCAACTGATCGAGCGGTTGGAGTCTCGCCGCCTGCTGGCCGACGCCGTGGCGGGCGTGGGGTCGGGGCTGATCGCCAACTACTTCGCCGACACGGAGCTGAACAACCTCGCGCTCGCGCGGGTGGATGCCAACGTGAACTTCGCGTGGGGCGGCGCCAGCCCCGGCATCGGCGTCCCCGCCGACGGCTTCTCCGCACGCTGGACCGGCAAGGTCCAGGCTCAGCACACCGAGAGCTACACCTTCTACACCCAGTCCGACGAGGGCGTCGCCCTCTGGGTCAATGGCCAGAAGCTGATCGACAATTTCACCGACCACACCCTGTCGGAAGACAGCGGCACGATCTCGCTCAAGGCCGGCGAGCTTTACGACATCCGCCTGGAGTACTACGACAACGCCTTCGACGCGACGATGCAGCTCTCCTGGAGCAGCCCCTCGACCGCGAAGGCGCCGATCCCGTCGGCGCAGCTCTACGGCGACGCCGGGTGGACCAGCGCGCAGTTCCTCAACGCCGCGGTCGGCGGCGCCAGCGGGTCGGTCAGCTCCTTCGGCGAGACCTACAACGTCACCGGCTCCGGCCCGGGCACCGGCGGCAGCAGCGACGGCTTCGAGTTCCTCTACAAGACCCTCGACGGTGACGGCACCCTCGTCGCGCAGGTCACCCGCACCGAGGGGACCGGCGGCGGCGCCGAGGCGGGCATCATGTTCCGCCAGTCGCTGGCGGCGGGCTCGCCCTACACGGCCGTGGTCGTCGACGCCGCCGGCAACGCACAATTTGAATCGCGCACGTCCGCCGACGCGACGGTCGTCGGCGCGTTCCCGACCAACAGCGGCGCGGCGGGGCCGAAGTCCTGGGTCAAGCTGGTGCGCGACGGGAACCTGATCCGCGGCTACGCGTCGCCCACGGGCGCCGAGGGGACGTGGACCTCCTTCGGCACGCGCAACGTGGCGCTGGGCCGGACCGTTTACGCCGGCCTGACCGCCACCAGCGGCTCCAACGGCGGGCAGAACCGCGCGCAATTCCAGAACGTGTCGCTCGTCGCCACCCCGCCGCTGGGGGCGGGGCTCGACGCGGTGCGCGACTACTCGGTCGGCAACGTCTTCGTCGACATCGCCAAGCAGGCGCGCACCTTCCAGGGCCCGGACCTCGGCCCGACCGTCGCCACCGACGCCAACGGCTGGCCGACGGCGGACTTCATGACCATCCTTCTCACCGGCTACGCCAACACCGCCCACGTGCACAACGGCACGTACAAGGCGAGCTTCACCGGGCAGGCGGACGTGGACCGCTGGGCCACGCCGGGCGGGCAGATCCTCAACAAGCAGTACAACGCCGCCACCAACACCACCACGTTCGATTACGTCATCAACGCCTCCGAGAGCTCGCCGGAGTGGTACGCCGCCCTCCAGTTCCGCAACACCCGCCGCACGCCCGCCAGCGCCCTTAACTCCGGCATCACCAACCTTAAGGTGATCCGCCCCGGCTACGCCGCCAACACCACGCAGGTTTTCCAGGACAACTACCTGGCGCACCTCAAGCAGTTCAGCGTCCTGCGCTTCATGGACTGGACGGCCACCAACAACAACCAGACGGTCGAGTGGTCCCAGCGCACGACGCTCAACAGCGCGCGGCAATCCAGCACCAACGGCGTCGCCTGGGAGCACGTCATCCAACTGGCGAACCAGCTGGACAAGGACCTCTGGATCAACATCCCCGCCAAGGCGAGCGACAACTACGTCCAGCAGCTCGCGCAGCTCCTCAAGGACACGCTCGAGCCGGAGCGGGCGGTTTACGTCGAGTACAGCAACGAGGTCTGGAACGGCATCTTCACGCAGAACCAGGAGAACCTGAACCTGGCGATCGCGGAGGTCAACGCCGGCGGCTCGCCGCTCAACGCCGACGGCGAGACCAACCAGATCTACTGGGGCTGGCGGCGGGTGGCCAACCGGCTCAAGCAGGTCAGCGACATCTTCGGACAGGTCTGGGGGCAGAACCAGATCAACGCGCGCGTGCGCCCGGTGCTGGCGTCGCAGTTCGCCAACTCGCTGATCGCCCAGGAGGGGCTGGAGTTCATCGAGCGCACGTACGGTGCGCCCAACCAGTTCTTCTACGGCGTCGGCATCGCCCCCTACATCGCGATGGGGAGCATCGACGACACGCGCACCGACCTCTCGGTCGAGGAGATCCTCGCCAAGCTGACCAGCTCGGCCAACAACCAGAAGTACTTTCAGTACGACACGTTTGCCCGCCGGTACGGCCTGCAAAACATGGTCTACGAGGGCGGGCCGGACGTCGCCGGCGGGAACAACCTCGCCGCCAAGCGAAGCGCCATGCTCGACCCGCGCATGCGCGACCTGATCGGCAACTACCTCAACGGCTGGTACAAGACCGGCGGCGGGCTGTTCGCGTACTTCGTCGCCGGCCCGACCGCCTGGACCGCCAACGGCATGTGGGGGCTGTCGAACCTGATCGACAACCTGGGCGCGCCGAAGAACCAGGCGACCATCGACGTCGCCGGCGCGCCGCGCGTGGACCTGAACTACGGCCACGCCGTCCCCGCCACCTTCGACGCCCGCGCCTTCGCCGGCGCGACGACGCCCTACGCCAACCCGTACCAGAAGGACCCAGACAAGGGGAAGAGCTTCGACTACTTCGTCCGCGCCCCTAGGGCCGGGCGCTACCAGATCATCTTCAACGGCGGGACCAACGGCAGCAACGAGCAGATCCGCGTCGCGGTCAACAACACCGCCGTCCGCACGATCACGCTGAAGAACACCGGCAGCAACACGACGTTCGCCGACAACATCGTCGGCACGTTCGAGCTGGAAGAAGGGATGAACCTCATCCACGTCACCAGCGAGAACGAGCCGAACGGGTGGAACCTCCAGACCGTGACGGTGAAGGGCGCGCCCGCCGGCGACGCCGCCCCGACCGTCGCCACCGCCGCCGCCGCGTCGCCGATGAACGTGACCGGCAAGACGACCACGCTGAGCGTCCTCGGCGCCGACAACGGCGGCGAGTCGGGCCTCACGTACTCGTGGGAGGCGATCAACGAGCAGCCGCTGAACGTGGTCTTCAGCGCCAACGGATCCAACGCCGCCAAGAACACCGTCGCCACCTTCACCCGCCCGGGGACGTACACGTTCCGCGTGACGATCTCCGACGGCGTCAACAGCGCCACCAGCAGCGTGCAGGTAACCGTCAGCCAGGTGATCACCAGCGTCACCGTCGCCCCCACCGGCATGGCGGTTGCCAACGGCGAGTCGCAGCAGCTCGTGGCGACGGCGAAGGACCAGTTCGGCGTCAACCTGTACGCTCAGCCGACGTTCGCCTGGCAGGTAGACAACGGCTTCGGCACCGTCTCGCAAGCGGGGCTGTACACCTCGCCCGGCACCGGGCTGCAAACGGCCACGGTGCGCGCGACGGTGAACGGCGTCAGCGGCACGGCGACGGTGGTCACGCAGTCGCCGCGCCCGGCCGACGTCGTCGCCAACCCGATGCCGGGGATCGAGTACGCCTATTACGAGGGGACCTACAACGTCGTCGCCGACTTCGACGCGGCCACGCCGGTCAAGACCGGGCTGCTCAACAACATCTCGATCGGCCCGCGCAACCGCAACGACAACTTCGCCTTCATCTTCAACGGGTACATGTACCTCCCGACCACCGGGACGTACACGTTCTACCTCTCGAGCGACGACGGCTCGAAGCTGTGGGTCGGCGGGCAGCAGGTGGTCAACAACGACGGGAAGCACGCCGCGCAGGAGAAGATCGGCTCGATCATCCTCGACGCCGGCTGGCACCAGTTCAAGGTCAGCTACTTCGACTCGATCAACAACCAGTCGCTGAGCCTCCTGTACACCGGCCCGGGGGTCTCGACCAAGACGGCGCTGGCGGACGGGGCGCTGCAGCGCTCCAACCGCGCGCCGACCATCCCCACCCCGCCGGCCGCCAACCCCAACCCGATCACCGGCAACTCCGCCGACCTCAGCGTCGTCGGCGCCGACGAGGCGGGCGAGGCGGGGCTCACCTACACCTGGTCCACCGTCGCCAAGCCGGCGGGCGCGAACAATCCGGCCTTCAGCATCAACGGCACCAACGCCGCGAAGAACTCGACGGCCACGTTCTCCCGCGCCGGGGCGTACCAGCTCCAGGTGACGATCTCCGACGGCACGCTGACCAGCACCGCGACGCTCAACGTCGTCGTCGACGCCACGCTCACCACCATCCAGATCAGCCCGCAGAACCCAAGCGTCCGCGCCGGCGCGACGCAGCAATTCAGCGCGACCGGGTACGACCAGTTCGGCAACCCGCTGCCGGTCCAGCCCGCATTCAACTGGGCGGCCAGCGCCAACGGCGGGACGTTCGACGCGTCCGGCCTGTACACCGCGCCGAGCACCGCCGGCTCGTATACCGTCACGGCGTTCAACAACGGCGCGAGCGCCTCGACCGGCGTCACCGTCACGCCCAACGGCGCCCCCACCGTTGCCACGCCCGCCTCCGCGCAGCCCAGCCCCACCACCAGCGGGCAGGCGACGCTCAGCGTGCTCGGCGCTGACGACGGCGGCGAGGCGGCGCTCACTTACACCTGGGTCGCCACCACCGTGCCGCCCGGCGCGGCCGCCCCGACCTACGACGTCAACGGCACCAACGCCGCCAAGCAGGCGGTCGTCACGCTGTCGCAGCCGGGGCACTACGCGTTCCAGGTCACGATCTCCGACGGCTCGGAGAGCATTACCAGCACCGTCACGCTCGATTACCAGAGCGCCAGCTCCCCCACCGTCGCCACGCCCGCCAGCAGCTCGCCCTCGACCGTCACCGGCACCACTTCGGCGCTGTCGGTGCTGGGGAGCGACGACGGCGGCGAGGCGAACCTCACCTACACCTGGGCGACCGTCGGCACCCCGCCGGCCGCCGTCGCCTTCAGCGCCAACGGCACCAACGCTGCCAAGAGCGTTACCGCCACCTTCGCCAAGGCGGGCACCTACACCTTCGCCGTCACGATCAGCGACGGCTCGGGCACGGCCGTCAGCCAGGTGAGCGTGGTCGTCAGCCAGACCGTCGCCAGCGTCTCGGTCGCGCCGGCCAGCACCACGCTCGCCAACGGCGCCAGCCGGCAGTTCACCGCAACCGCGCTCGACCAGTTCGGCGCGGCGATGGCGGCGGCGCCGGCGTTCACCTGGTCCGCCAGCGCCACCACCGGCTCGGCGGGGTCGATCACGCAGAACGGGCTGTACACCGCCCCCGCCAGTGGGTCGGCGGCCGTCACCGTGACGGCGGGGACGTCCAACGGCGCATCCGGCGCCGCCAGCGTCACCGTCAACGCCCCGGTCGCCGGCGACGCCTTCGGCAGCAGCGCCGACATCGGCATCGCCGCCACCAAGCCGGCCGGCTCGTACACCTTCGACCCGCAGACCGGGCTCTACACCGTGCGCGGCAGCGGCGCCGACATCTGGAACAACGCCGACCAGTTCCACTTCGTCTACCGCCAGCTCAGCGGCGACGGGCAGATCGTAGCGCGCGTCGCCTCGGTGCAGAACACCCACGCCCGGGCCAAGGCGGGGCTGATGTTCCGCGAGTCGCTCGCCGTCGGCAGCCGCCAGGTGAACGTCGAGCTCAGCCCCGACAACACCAGCGCGCTCCAGTACCGCACCGGCACCAACAACGGAACCTCATCGCAGGGCTCGGGCTTCTCCACGGCCGGCTACTGGCTCAAGCTCGTCCGCTCGGGCAACACCTTCACCGGCTCCCGCTCCAGCGACGGCGTCAACTGGTCCACCATCGGGAGCGTCGGCGTCACCATGGGGACGACGGTCTACGTCGGCCTGTCGCTCACCAGCCACGACACCGAGCAGCTCAACACCTCGACGTACGACAACGTTACGGTGCAGCAGGGCGCGGCCCTGGCGGGCGCGGCGATGTCCGATTCGGCCGCGACCCCGACTGCCCCGCTCACCGCCAAATCCGTCACCGACGGCAGCCTCGACACCTACTACCAATCGACCCGCGCCACCGGCGCGTGGGTCGGCCTGGACTTCGGCTCAAGCAGGACCATCACCCAGATCAGCTTCGCCCCGCGCAAGGGGTACGAGGCGAAGCTGGTCGGCGGGAAGTTCCAGGCCTCCAACGACGCCGACTTCTCCACCGTCACGGACCTCTACACCGTCAAGTCCAAGCCCAAGAACGGCAAGCTGACGGTGCAATCGGTGGCGGCGACCAGCGCCTTCCGCTACGTCCGCTACCTCGCCCCCGACGGCACCTTCGGCAACATCGCCGAGACGGCGTTCGTCGGGTTCTAACGTTTGCCGTGTTCGGAAGCGGACGCGCACTCATCCGAACGCCGGGCCCTCCGCCAACCGACGCGGGGCAACGCGTCGTTCAATCCCCCTCGTCCGTGGAGATGATCACCTCGGTCGCCTTGATGACCGCCACGGCCGGCTTGCCCTTGCGGAGGCGCAGCCGCTTGGCGGAGGAGGTGCTAATGAGCGAGACGATCTCCAGGCCGTTGACGTCAATGACGACCTCGCTCATCACCGCGCCGTGGCGGACGGACTTGATCGTTCCCGGGAACTGGTTTCGTGCGCTGAGGGGCATGTCGCGAGCTCCGCGTGGGTGTGGCGTTTCGTGACGGCTTTCACAAGCCGCCGGCGCGGCCGCGGCGCGGGCCGCCGCCGCCTTGCCAGCGGGCGAAAGTCTACCCGTTCCCGTGAATTTTTCGCTTTTCAGACCCGAATCCGCCCGATAGACTTCGAGCGTAGGTGGCGGGTTCGTCGATCGGCCTTGGAAAGCAACTCGTGTTCGTTTCCTTCCTTCGTCCGCAGTCCTCCCGCATCGGTTGGCGTGTCAACCTCTTTCGTACCGGCCCGGAAAGAACCGTCCGATCACACGGGGCCAACGGTCTACCCATTCACAGGAGATTTCGATGGGTAAGAAGCTTTACGTCGGGAACCTGAGCTACGGCGTCGACAGCTCGGAGCTCGAGCAGTTGTTCGGCCAGCACGGCACCGTCGTGTCCGCGCAGATCATCAACGATCGCGACACCGGCCAGTCCAAGGGATTCGGCTTCGTCGAGATGGGATCCGATGACGAGGCCCAGGCGGCGATCGCCGCCCTCAACGGGCAGCAGCACGGCGGCCGAGCCCTCACCGTCAACGAGGCGCGCCCGCGCGAGGATCGCGGCGGGGGTGGCGGCGGCGGCGGTCGCGGCGGATTCGGTGGCGGCGGCGGCGG
>DASQDR010000238.1:0-2983 GCA_035634055.1 Tepidisphaeraceae bacterium
CGCCGAACAGGAGGAACGGCTCGTACACCGCGTGCGACCCGCCGCCGATGATCAGCGGGCGGTGCGCGGGGTCGATCCGCCGGGCGTCGGCGATCATTTCCAGCGCGCGGTCCGAGTGCATGCCCATGGTCGAGACCATGAACAGGTCGGGGACGCGCCCGTCGAGCCGCATGAGTGACGGCCGGAAGTGGCGGTTCCACTGCTGCAGGACGATCCGCGTCTTGGCCAATCCCGCGTCGGCCATCGCCGAGCCGACCGCGCGCACGCCGGCGGGGACCATGCGCGTGTCGGCGTAGATGAACGGGAGCATGCGCGTGCGGTGGTCGAAGGCGCAGGCGATGACGGTCGCCAAATCGTGCTGGGGAGCGACCGCGCGCAGGCGCTCGCGCAGGGCGAGCATCTGGCCCGGCTTGAGCAGTTCGTCGCCGCGGTTTCGTCGGGGCAGTTCCATCGAGAAAGTCTCCGGCGCGCCGAGCGCACGCACGCGCGGTAGGGCGCGTAGGCTTGGATGGTAGAATGACGGGGCGGCCGCGGCCGGCAGTGCGGCGCCATCCGTGGCGCCCCCGGTGCGGCGGTTTCAACGAAAGCACACAGGGTGACGTGCCGGCGGCGGTTCGGCAAGGTCAGCGGGCGCGGAATCTTCCCGGGTCGCGGCCGTGCGCGTCCCGCCGCCCGTCCAGCCCGGCGGCGGCCGCGGCAGCGGGGGCGGCGGCGGCGGGGCGGCACTGACACGCAGGCACGCCCGCATTTAAGCTATGACCCGCGCGCGTGCGGCCGACGGCGCGGCGGGCGGCAAAGCGGGTATATTGCGGGGTTGACCGTATCGACGCGGCCGCATTAGTCTCCGCCGCGTGCTCGGGAGCTAAGGAGCGTGCAGTGTCGCGGGCACCGTTGTCGCCGCAAGTCGTCGGGTCCCTTCCGGTCTTCAAGGTCATCCCCGTCGCCGCGCCCGGCGCCGCGGGCACGGGTACTGACGCGCGCGTCGGTGACGGCGCGGACGCGGGCGCCGATCACGCGCGCTCCGGCTCGAAGGCGTCGCAAAAGAAGCACCCGCCGGTGGCGCTGGACCGGGCCGTCTGCGTCATCGGGCGGCAGGAGCGGGCCAACCTCCCGCTGCCGGCACCGCAGGTCAGCAAGGTACACGCGCTGGTGGTGCGCGGGCGCGGCGGCGTCTACCTGCGCGACTTGGCCAGCCGCAACGGCGTCGAGGTCAACGGCGAGCCGGTGCGCGAGGCCGGCCTCTGCGATGCCGACGTCGTCCGCATCGGCGCGTACCTCCTCCGCTGCGCCTCCGGCTTCAGCCGCGATCCCGGCGCGGGCGCGGGCGCGGACGGGGCGATTGCGCTTGACGGCGACGGCCACGCGCGGACCGACGCCGCCGCGGCGACCCGCGCCGCGCCGCCAGCGCTATCCGCGCCATCCGCTTCTCGTCCGTCGCCGCGAAGCTCGCCCGACGCTGCCCCCGCCCCCGCCCCCGCCCGCGCCCACGACGACGCCGCCGCCAATGCCCAATGGATTCGCGGAGAGCTGCGCACCGCCGATGCGCGCTTCCCCTTCCCGCGCGGGCGGCAGACGCTGCTGATCGGTCGGCGCACCGGATGCGAGGTGCGGCTGGAGGACCCGACGGTGGCGCCGGTCCACGCGGTGCTGTTCCGCCTCGACGACCGCTGGCACGTGCAGGACCTTGCCGGCGCCGGCGACACCGCCGTCAACGGCCGCGCCGTCCACCGCCAGCCGCTCGCGCCGGGCGACGAGCTGCGCGTCGGGAACATTAGCATGCGTTACGCGCCGCTGGACGAAGCGGCCGCCGCCGCGGACGACGAAGAGCCCGCCACGGACGACGCTGACGCCGCCGCGCCAACCGCGACCGCCGCCCGCCGGCCGCGCCACGATCATGCAATGGCCGCCGCCGACGCCGACGCCTCCGCGGACGCGACCACCGAGGATCTGGTTCCCGTCGACGCGGACGACACGGCGCCGGACGACCTGCGCTCGGGCGACCTGGTGGCCCTGGAGGTGGATGCGAAGGACCTGGTCGCCGATGACGAGGATGACGGCGAAGCCCCCATCGAGTTGCACGCCGCCGACGCGGACGACGAGGCGGCGATCGAACTGCCCGCGGAGGATTCGGTCGACGAAGCGCTGATGGACATGGACACGGACGTCGCGACCGTCGCGCGCGGTGCGTCGGATTCGATCGACATCGCTGACGAGGCCGACGCGCGCGGCAACGGTGAATTAAGCCTTGCCGTCGAGCTGCGCGATGGGGACTCGGATGCCGACGCGGATCCCGCGGACGAAGGGCGCGGCGCCCGGGACGATTCGCCCATGGAACTCGCCGGCGATTCGTTCATCGCGCCCGCGCCGACGTCACCGTCCGCCGCCGCCGAGCCAGCCGCCGCGCCGGAAGCGCGCGAGGACGCCGACCTGGTTCCGCTGTCGACGAACCGCCCGCGCGCCTCCGCGCCGGCTTTTGCACCGCTCGGCGCGGCCGGTGGGGAGGGCGGTGCCGTCCGGTTCGCGTCTCCTTCCGGCAATGGCGACATCGACGGAGACGCGGGTCTCGCCGCGTTCGTCGAGGCGCCGCGCGCCGCCGCCGCTTCGTCCTCGCCGCCGCCTTCCGACCCGCCTTCCGACACGATCACCGTGGAGCATCCCGAGCCGGCGGAGGCGGACGACGGGCATCATTTCGAGGGGGAGGTGGTGGAGCCGCCGGGCGTGGCGATCGATTGGTCGGCGGCGGTCGAGGAGCCCGCGCCCGCGGACTTCATGGCGGCGTGGCCGGACGATGCGGCCGATCCGTCGCTGTCGTTCGACGGCGAGGGCGACGCTGACGATCCCGGCAGCGCCCGCGCGACGGTGGACGCCGAACTGGACCGCGCGTTGCCGCCCGCCGGTTCCGAGGCGGCCGAGACAGCCGGGCCCACGAGCGCGGGCGGGGCGAACGTCGAGGAGATCGCCGCCGCCGCGCAAGCCGCCGCGG
>DASQDR010000239.1:0-60936 GCA_035634055.1 Tepidisphaeraceae bacterium
CGCCCGCGACCATCAACGCGCCGACCGCCGCCGCCGCTGCCGCACCGCGCGCCGGGGCGGGCGCTGCCGCGCGCGGACCGGCCGCGGTCGAATCGCGCGGCGAGCGCGCCTGGCGGCTCCAGCACAAGCTGGCCCCTTACCTGTTCATCAGCCCGTTCTTCATCCTCTTCTGCTGCTTCATGCTCTACCCGCTGTGCCGCAGCATCATGCTGAGCATGTACAAGGCGGCCGGGCCGCGCGAGATGAGCTTTGTCGGGCTGGACAACTACAAGTTCCTCCTTTCGCACGACCAGATCTTCGTCGCCGCCGTGGTCAACACCACGTACTTCGCCGTGGTCTTCCTGGCGGTGCAGATCCCGCTGGCGCTGCTGCTGGCGATCGTGCTGAACGGCCCGCGATTGCGCTTCCGCAACTTCTACCGCTTTGCGTTCTTCAGCCCGCACCTGGTTGGCAGCGTGTTCGTCGCGGTCATCTTCGGCATGCTGCTGGCGCAGCGCCACGGGCTGATCAACAAGGGGATCGGGCTTCTCTTTCCGTTCATCGGCACCGAGACCAACTGGTTCGCCAAGCCGGAGCTGGCGATGCCCGCGGTGGTCTTCGCCGCCCTCTGGATCAGCCTCGGGTACGCGATGGTCTACTTCCTGGCGGCGCTACAGTCGGTGGACCGGGAGCTGTACGAGGCGGCGGAGGTGGACGGGGCGGGGCGGTTCCAGCAGTTCTGGCACGTCACGCTGCCGGGCATCCGCCCGGTGCTGGCGTTCATGGTGCTGGTGGGAACCATCGGCGCGTACCAGCTCTTCGAGTTGCCGTACGTGCTGTTCTACGGCGTCTTCTCCAACTACGCGATCACCATCGTAATCTACCTCTACCAGATGGGCTTCGAGGGCGGCGACATCGGCTACGCGTCGGCGATCGGGTGGATGCTGGTGGTCATCATCTTCCTCGTGTCGCTGGTGCAACTGCGGCTGACCCGCGCGCGCGGCGGGGAGGAGGCGGCGTGACCGACGTGCTCCCCTACCGCTCGCGGGGGAAGGCGCCGCCCCCGGCTTCGCCGTCGCCGCTGCGCGGTCCGGCGCACCTTCCGCCGCCGCGCCGCCGCCGCCGCCGCCCGGCCGGGGCGATGCGCGCGGTCGAGTCGATGGCCCTGCACGCGGTCATCACCGTGCTGGCGCTGATCAGCCTGATGCCGTTCTTCTGGCTCGTCTGCGCCACCTTCAAGCGGCACGACGAGATGTTCACCTGGGCGTTCGTCCCCTGGGAGTGGCGCGCCGGCTTCATCCCCTGGCCGCGGCTCGACCAGTTGACGCTCTCCAACTACGGCTGGCTCTTCACCAAGGAACCGTTCCTCAAGTGGCTGCTCAACAGCCTGTTCGTCGCGTCGGCCCACACCGTGCTGGTGGTGACCCTCAGCAGCATCGGCGGGTTCGCGCTGGCCAAGTACCGCTTCGCCGGCAAGCGGCCGCTCATGCTGATGATGCTGACCACCATGATGCTCCCCAGCCAGGTGCTGCTGGGCAGCAGTTGGGAGCTGATGTACAAGATCGGCTGGCTCGACACCTACGCCGCCATCATCGTCCCCGGCGCGGTGAGCGTGTTCGGGATCTTCCTGTTCATGCAGGCGATGAAGACCGTGCCGGACGAGCTGCTCCAGGCCGGGCGCGTCGACGGGTGCAGCGAGCTTCGGCTGTGGTGGGAGGTCGCCCTGCCGATCGTTCGCCCGATGATCGGCGCCTACACGCTGCTGAGCTTCATGGCCGGGTGGAACAGCTTCCTCTGGCCGCAGATCGTCCTGCAGAACCAGGAGAAGTACACCCTGCCGATCGGCCTGACCAACATGATCGGCCAACCCGGCTACGTCACCCCCTACGGCGTCCTGATGGCCGGCACGCTCCTGTCCATCGTGCCCGTCGCGATCCTCTTCTTCATCCTGCAAAAGGACTTCATCGCCGGCCTGGCCAGCGGCGCGGTGAAGGGGTAGCGGGGGAAGAATGGGAACACGAATGAACACGAATTACATGAATTAATCCAAATTCATTTTCAGTAGGGAAAAACTGCTCTTCGTCTTTGTTCATTCGTGTCAATTCGTGAAGATTCGTGTCCATTCGTGTTCCCGCCTTTCTTGAGCGAGAAAACGTCACTCGATCACGCCGATCGACACGTGCTTGGTCTCCAGGAACGCGTCGAGCCCCTCGCTGCCGAGCTCTCGGCCCCAGCCGCTTTGCTTAGTTCCGCCGAAGGGGGCGTTGCTCGACGTGGGGACGCCGTCGTTGATGCCGATCGTGCCCGCCTCCAGCTTCTCGGCCAGGCGGAACATGCGGTCGAGGTTCGTGGTGAACGCGTAGGCGCAGAGCCCGTAGGGCGAGGCGTTGGCGCGGGCGATCGCGTCGGCCTCGTGCTCGAAGCGCACCAGCGGCGCAACCGGGGCGAAGGTCTCCTCGATCATGCAGGTCGCGTCTTGCGGCACGTCCGCCAGCACCGTCGGCTCGAGGAAGAAGCCGGCCCGGCTCATGCGATGCCCGCCGGTGAGAACCTTCGCGCCGCGCGACTTCGCGTCGTCGATCTGCTCCAGCGCGAAGGCGATCGCCATCTCGTTGATGACGGGGCCGATGTCCTGCTCGCCCTCGAGCCCGTCGCCGGTCCTGAGCGATCGCGTCTTCTCCACGAACGCCGCCAGGAAGCGGTCGTAGATTCCTGCCTGCACGTAGATGCGGTTGGCGGCGATGCACGATTGGCCGCTGTTGCGGAACTTCGCGGCGATGCAGCCCTCGACCGCGCGGGCGAGGTCGGCGTCGTCGAACACGATCACCGGCGCGTGCCCGCCCAGCTCCAGCGACAGCTTCTTCACGTCGGGGGCAGCGCCCGCGATGAGCTTCTTGCCCACCACGGTCGAGCCGGTAAAGGTGATCTTGCGGCAGATCGGGTTGGTCAGGAATTCCTCGCCAATCATCTCGGCCGGGCCGTTGATGAGCTGGAAGACGCCCGCGGGGAGGCCGGCGGCGTCGCAGCACTCGGCGAAGGCGAGGTTGCACAGCGGCGTCTGGCTGGCCGGCTTGAGGATCGCCGGGCACCCCGCCGCCAGCGCGGGCGCAACCTTGCGCACGCTCAGCATGAGCGGGAAGTTCCACGGCGAGATCGCCCCGACCACTCCGACCGGCGACTTAATCACCAGGTTGCGCTTGCCCGCCACCTGGTGCGGAATAATCCGCCCGTACGCCCGGCGGCACTCCTCGGCGAACCAGCGCAAGTGATCGACGCTGGCGGCCACCTCACCGTTGCTCTGCGCGAGCGGCTTGCCGTTCTCCTGGGTGATCAGCCGGGCGACCTCGTCGCCGCGACGCTGGAGGTGGTCGGCCACCGCGAGCAGGAAGTCCGCCCGCGCCTTGGCCGGCAGCGACCGCCAGCCGTCGAACGCCGCCTGCGCGTCTTCGAGCGCTCGCGTCACTTGCTCGCGCGTGACCGCGGCGACCTTGGCGATCACTTGTCCGGTGGCTGGATTGACGACGTCCGTCGCCTCGCGGCCGCCGACCCACTGCCCGTTGAGGTAGTTCTTCCGCGTTTCCATCTGCGCTCCCGCCGCGCGTTGGATCACATCAGGTTCCCGGCTATCCCGCGTTCTGCGGGGGTGAGGCGAGGTTACCTTCCAGGTGCAGGCCGTCGGCAATGGCGGGAATAATGCCGCGCTCGACCAGCACCGGGTAGGCCGCCGCGCGGATGCGCGGGAGCATCCAGGCGAAGCGCAGAACAGCCACGGCCACCACCGCCGCCCCGGCGATGACCGTCCAGCGCGGCCCCAGCCGGTTGGGTCGGGCCAGCTCCCCGAATACCAGCCCGCCAATGGGGACCAGTCCGAGGTAGCACATCATCAGCAGGCTGAGCGATCGCCCGCGCTTATCCTCGTCGGCGATAGTCTGGATCAGCGTGTTCCCGGCCGCGTTGACGATGACGACGGTCAGGCCGGTAAACATCATCATCAGCACCGACAGCCAGACGCTGCTGGAGAGGGCGAAGATGCTGATCACGATGCAGAAGCCGAGGCCCGCCTGCACCATCCACTTCCCGAGGCCGACAACCGTGCGGCGCGACGCGAGCATCAGCGCCCCCACCACCGCGCCGATGCCGATCCCGCCCATGAGGAACCCCAGCGTCTGCGGCCCGCCGTGCAGCAGGTCGTCGGCGAACACCGGCATCAGCACGGTGTACGGAATCCCGAACAAGCTGACGACGGCCGCCAACAGCAACAGCTCGCGCAGCGGCTGGAACCCCAGCGTGTAGCCCAGCCCCTCGCGCAACTGGAACAGGAATTGGTGCGGCTGATCGCGCGGCGGGCGGGGCGCCAGCGCGATGAAGAAGATCGTCGCGACGGCCGCCAGGTAAGTCACTCCATCGATCATGAAGCAGGCGCCTTCCCCCCACGCCGCGATGATGAACCCCGCGACCGCCGGCCCGAGCAGGCGGGCGAGGTTGAAGATCGAGGAGTTGAGGGCGATGGCGTTGGCGACGTCGGCCGGGTCGGTCACGAGCTGCGACAGGATCGCCTGCCGGGCCGGGATGTCGAACCCGTTGATCATCCCCTGCACCACGTACAGCCCCAGCAGCAGCGGGACGGTGATGGTCCCGCGCAGCGTGAGGTAGGCCAGCACCAGCGACTGCGCCATCGCCAGCGCCTGCGTGACCAGCAGGGTGCGGCGGAGGTCCCAGCGGTCGATCAAGACGCCCGCCAACGGCGCCAGCAGAAACGCCGGGATCTGCCCCGCAAACGCGACCGCCCCGAGCAGGCGCGGGTCGCTCGTGAGCCGGTAGACCAGCCAGCTCGTGGCGATCTGCGTCATCCAGTTGCCAACGAGGGAGATAAACTGCCCGATAAAGAAAACGCGATAATTTCGCGACCGCAACGCCCGCCCCGCCGTCGCGAACGCGGCAAACGCGCCGCTCCGGGGAAGGTCAGTGTTCTGTTCGCTGGCCAGCTTCACGCGTGGGCTTGTACCACGCCGCGCGCTCGGCGTGCGAGCACTGGGAACACGGTTGGTTGCACTCCCTCTTCCCGGCAGCCCGGACGACGGCGTTGGGGAGAGCGGCCGGCGGCGCGAACGGGTCAAGAACGGGTAGTTCGCTCCACTCCTTCTCCCCCTACGATCCTCCCCATGACCCCCTCCCCTACCATCGCGATCATCGGCGCCGGCGCGGTGGGCGGCTACTACGGTGGCCGGCTGGCGCAGCACGGGCACGACGTGCATTTCCTGCTGCGCTCGGAATACGCCGCCTGGAGGGCGCAGGGCCTGCGCGTCGAGAGCATTGATGGCAATTTCAGCCTGCCGGCGCAGCAACTGCACGCGTACGACGACGCGCAGAAGATGCCGAAGGCGGACCTCGTCCTCGTCACGCTCAAGACGACGGAGAATCATCAGCTCGAGCGCCTGATCCGGCCGATCCTGCGCGAGGACTCCGCGATCCTCACCCTCCAGAACGGTCTGGGCAACGAGCAGCACCTCGCCGACCTGTTCGGCGCGCACCGGGTGCTCGGGGGGATGGCGTTCACCTGCATCAGTCGCCAGTCGCCCAGCATGATCAGGCACACCGACCATGGCCACATCCACCTGGGCGAGTTTGCGGGTTCGACCGGCCGGAGCGCGCGTGCGGAGCACATCGCCAAGCTGCTGAGCGAGAGCCGGGTGCAGGCCGTTGCCATTGACGACCTGCGCGTGGGTCGGTGGGACAAGCAGGTTTGGAACGTACCGTTCAACGGGCTGGGAACCCTGACCGGCGCGACGACTGACCGCCTGATCGCCACGGAAGAGGGCGTGCGGCTGGTGCGGGCGGTCATGCGGGAGGTGCTGGAGGCGGCGGGGGCGGACGGGGTTGAGCTGCCGGCAGACGCGCCGGAGAAGAAGATCGCGGCCACCCGAAGCATGGGCCCGTATCGCACCAGCACGCAGCTCGACCGCGAGCGGGGCCGGCCGATGGAGATCGAGGCCATCTTCGGGCAACCCGTTCACACCGCCCGCCGCGCCGGCAAGTTCCTGCCGCTGCTGGAGATGCTTTACGTCTCGTTGAAGCAGATCGGCGCCGCAGGGGCGGTGCAGGCGTGATGCCCGCATCCACCGACATTGCACACCACGCTGCCGACGATCAAAGAGGTCCGATAAGCCGCCCGCTTGCGTTGCCGGGCATCGTTTGCCGGTCGAACTTCCGGGGGTATATTTCCGTAACAATTCCACGTCCGGGCCGGTGCGGAAGGCTCGGTCGCCTCGGGCGGCCGATCGCACCGTGACGCGGGATTGTCCTGTCGAGCGTCCTTAACGAGACACGTGGGTCGAACGCTAGGGCCGCTGGCCCTGCTTTGCCCGCCGGAGGGTTATTTGACCTCGTCCACCCACCGCCGCCGCGCTCGACTGGGCCTGCTCGGGGCCTTCGTCGTCCTGGCCGCCAGCGTCAGCGCGCTGCTGCTGGTCCCGCGTTACAGCCGCCCGGTCGCCGTCGCCGACGTGGGGACGGCCGCGCCGGATTTCCACCTGTACGACACCACCGGCCGACCGGTGGCGCTGTCGGACTTCCGCGGGCACCCGGTGGTGCTGTTCTTCTCCTCGATCGACTGCCCCCGCAGCGCCGACTACTGCGAGCGCATCGACCGCCTGGCCCGGCAGTTCGCCGATGGCGGGCAGGTGAAGTTCCTGGCGCTGAACGTTTCGCCAAGCGAGCACCTCGACCCTTGGCTGGTGCGGACGGACGACCGCGTGGCCAAGCGCAGCTTCCCGACCCTGCTCGACCCCAAAGGCGCCGTCGCCACCCGCTACTCGGCCGACAAGACCCCAATGACCGTGGTACTGGACCCGCGCGGCCTGGTGCGCTACCGCGGCCCGTTCGATGACAACGCGGACGCCGCCTTCGTCACCCGCACCTACGCCGCCGACGCCGTCCGCAACATTGTCGGCACCGACGGCATCGCCATCGCCGGCCGGTAGGTTCGACCGTTCGATGCTCGGCCTTTCGACGTTCGATGTTCTGCCTTTTCTCCCGCCCGCCCCGCGACTTCGACCGCACCGACTCACTTCGCCACGAACTGGTACGTGCCCGAAGCCAGTCGATAGATCGCCGCGCCGCCGTCGGCGCGGACGAATTCCACGCCCTCGGCCTCCTTCGCCGGCTTACCGGACTCCGTCACGGCTTCTGCCGCCGTCGTCGGAACGTGTGCGGTCGCCGTGGTATTGGGCGGGACCGTGAAGGCGTAGGTCGTGGTGCCGTCGCCGTTGCGCGTCCACTCGCTGGCGATCCGGCCGCGGGGGGAGCGGTAGCTGGCGCGGGCGAAGCTCAAGCCGTTGCCCGGCTGCGGGCGAAGGGTGATCTTGCGGTAGCCGGGACCGTCGGTGTCGACGCCGGCGGCGGTGCGGTACATCCACTCGCCGACCGACCCGAAGGCGTAGTGGTTGAAGGAATTCATGCCGGGATCCTGGAACCCCTTCTCCGGCGTCCAGCCGTCCCAGCGCTCCCACATCGTGGTCGCGCCCAGCGTCACCTGGAACAGCCAGGAGGGGTAGGTCTCGGTGAGCAGCAGCTTGTAGGCCAGGTCCGTCCGCCCCGCCAGCGTGAGGGCGGGCAGCAGGCGCGGCGTGCCGATGAAGCCCGTCGCCAGGTGATCGTTCTTGCGCGCGATGGCCGCGGCGAAGTGCTCGGCGGCGGACGCGCGCTTGTCGTCGGGCAGCAGGTTCATGGTGAACGCCAGCGCGTAGCCGGTCTGGCCGCTCTCCTTGATGCTGCCGTCGTCGCTCACGAATTGCTTCACGAACGTGGCCCGCACATCATCCGCCAGCCGGCGGTAGCGGTCGGCCTCGCCCTGCTTGCCGACGGCCGCGGCCATCTCGCTCATCAGGCTTGAGACGTGGGCGAAATAGGCGGTGCCGATCACTTCAGATTTGGTCTTGTCATCGAGGTTCAGCCAGTCGCCGTACGCGCCGTGCCCGCGGACCAGGTCTTTGCTTGTCTTCGTGAGGAAGTCGATGTACCGCGCCATCTCGTCCCAGTGCCGCTCGATCACGCGGGTGTCGCCGTAGGTGCGGTAGATGACGTAGGGGCAGATGACGCCGGCGTCGCCCCACGCGACGTTGCCGTGCCCGCCGAGCAGGTCGGGCGCGACGTCGGCGAAGCTGCCGTCGGGGAACTGCGAGTCGGTGTTGAGGTCGACCAGCCACTTGGTGAAGAACGCGCCCACGTCGAAGTTGTGCGCGCCGGTGGGGATGAAGAACTGCGCGTCGCCGGTCCACCCCAGCCGCTCGTCGCGCTGCGGGCAATCGGTCGGCACCTCCAGGTAGTTGCCCTTCTGCCCCCAGATGATGTTGTGGAAGAGCTGGTTCAGCAGCTTGCTGGACGACTCGAACTCGCCCGTGCGCGGCATTGGCTGGTGGACGACGATGCCGGTGACGGCGTCGAGCGCCGGCCTGCCCTGCAGCCCGGTGATCTCCACGTAGCGGAAACCGTGGAAGGTGAACTTCGGCTCCCAGATTTCATCCCCATCGCCGCCCTTAGCCCAGTAGGTGTCCTGCGCGCGGGCGGCGCGCAGGGAGGCGAGGTAAGGGGTGCCGTCGGGGTTGAGCATCTCGGTGTGCCGCACGGCGATGCGCGCCCCGGGCTTCTGCCCCTTCACCTTCAGTCGCACCCAGCCGACCATGTTCTGCCCGAGGTCGAAGACGTATCGGCCCGGCACCGGCTCGGTGACCGTCTTCGCCGCGATCTCCTCGTGCCGCGTCGCCGGGTCGCCCGGATACGGCTGGACCAGCGCCTCGGGCGGCCCAGCGATCGTCGCCGGTTGCCAGCTCGAATCATCGAACGACGTCGTGTTCCAGCCGGCGACGTCGCGCCGGGCGTCGTAGGCGGCGCCCTGGAGCAGGTCGCCCTCGCGGATCGGGCCGTACGATGCCCGCCACGATTCGTCGCTGACCACCGTCTGCTTCGAGCCGTCGGAATACTCGATCTCGAGCTGCACGAGCAGGCTGGGCTCCGGGCCGTACAGACCGCGCTTGCCCTGGAAGCTGAAGTACCCCGAGTGCCACCCGTCGCCGAGGATCGCGCCGATGGCGTTGCCGCCGGGGCGGAGCATCGGCGTGACGTCGTAGGTGTTGTAGTAGATGCGCTTGCGGTAGTCGCTCCAGCCGGGCGTGAGCTCGTCGCGCCCGACGCGCTCGCCGTTGAGGTGCAGCTCGTACAGCCCGCGCGCGGTGGCGTAGACCGTCGCGCGGGCGATGGGCTTGTCGGCAGAGAACGTCTTGCGCAGGTACGGCGGCGGCGGGAGGACCAGGTTCCGCCGGTCAGGCGAACCCCACGGCTTCTCCCCGATCGCGACGATCTCCTTCGCCGGCTTCATGGCCGCGAGGTTGGGTGTGCCTTGCTCCCAGTTCGCCGGCTTCTCGATTGAGAACTTCCACGCCCCGTCGATGTCGATCTCGACCGGATCGCCATCCTCGGTGCGAACGACCAGCCGGCCGATAAGTGCCGCGGGATTCTCACCGTTGTTGGTCGCCTCGATCGCCAGCAGGTTGTCTCCCGTGCGCAGAAAGTCCGTCGCGTCGATCTCGTAGGTGCGAATGTGCCCGCCCCCTTCGCCGCGGCGCTTGCCGTTGATGAGCAGGACGAACTTGTCGTCGGCGCAGAGGCTGAACGTCGCGGCGGCGATGCGCTTGCCGGCCGGCAGGGAAAGGGTGCGCGCGAAGTAGCGGGTGCCCGCGGGCGCCTTTTTGGTTGGGTCGCCCTCGTCGGTCCAGACCCACTTCAGCCCGTCGAGCTTGACCGACGTGTCGCCGGCCGTGGATGGGGAGTGATCGGGCGCGGGCGCGTCGAAGCCGATCCACTTCGCCTTCCAGTCCTCGCTCTTGAGCAGGCCGGCACTCCACTGGGCGGGCTCGCTCCAGCCGCCTTCCTCGGCCGCGCCGTTCCACACCTTCACCTTCCAGAACGCGCGCTGGTTCGATGCGAGAGGCTTGCCGGCGTAGACGATCTGACTCGTCTCGTCGCTGGCGACCTTGCCGCTGTCCCACAGGTCGCCCGTGCCGGCCTCGAGCCACTGTGGCGCGCTAGCGACGAGGATCTGGTACGCCGACTGCCGCTGCCCGCGCTGCGCCGGATCGGCGGAGCGAAGCTGCCAACTCAGGCGCGGCTTTTCCACGTCGATCCCCAGCGGGTTGCTGCGGTACTCGCAACGCAACTCCTCCGGCGTCAGCACCGCCGCGGCGCGCGCGGCCGAGGGAAGCACGAGCGACATGAGGGCGACGACGGCGACGACGGCGGCGTGCTGATCGAACCAGTTCATCTTGGCATTGCTCCCACTCTGCGGTGTCCGATGCTGGCAAACGGCAACCTCATTACCGCCGCCGGCCGCGAGGCGTTGGATGGTCGGCAGGCGACGAGCTACCGGTTCGCGTCCGACGGTGGCAGAAGGAACACCCGCCACTTCTCGCCGTTGGGCCGGTCGAGCGATCGAAGCAGTTGCCACCCCGCCTCCGCCGGCGGCATTGCCGGCGCCGGCTCGTTCTTTCGCGCCACCGCCACGATGACCTGCGCGCGCTCCGCGCGCCCCAGCGCCGCCGGGTCAGGCGCCAGCGGCACCGGGCGGTTCATGTAGATCGAAAGGTCCACGCCCGGCATGAAGACGATCCCCGGGCGGTCGCCGGAGTAGTGGCTGTAGACGCGGGCGCCGGGGGCGGCGGCGGACCAGATGGCGTCGGCGACCGCGCCCATGTCGCTCACGCCCGCGGGGTCGCGCGAGAAGCCGCGCACGTACTGCGCCTGCGCGACGGCCATCACCAGCACCGTCGCCGTCACCATGGCCGCGCGGTTGCGTCGGTAGGCGGCGAGGCAGGCGGCCACGATGACCGACATCGCCACCAGCGATGGCAGCGCCACCGCCGGCGCGTACCAGGGTCGGCCGTCCACGCCCCGCATCTTTTCCAGCCCGACCATCCCCGCCACCGGCAGCGCGATTGCCACCACCGCCAGCCCCAGCCAGTGCACGACCGAGCCAACCGACTCCCACGCTTCCCACTGCGGCGCGTTGCGCAGGTGCTCCATCACCGGCCAGGCGGCGACGATCGCCAGCGGGCCGATGAGCGGGATCAGGTAGCGCTCCTTGCGCTCGTCGAAGAGGTTCATCACCACCAGCGGGACGACCGCCAGGAGCAGCGCGAGCAGGCGGTCGTCGTGTCGCTTCTGCACCAGCACGACCGCGCCGGCTGCCAGCCCGATCACCAGCCACCCGAGCCACGGGAAGAGGAACCGCAGCGCGCGCAGGTAGTGGTGCCAGCGCCCGGTCTCCAGGTCGTTGGCGCCGTAGCGGGTCAGCTCGGCCCACCAGACGCGGGCGATCTCCGGCGAGCGCGCCAGCACCAGCACGTACCACCACAGCCCGACCGCCAGCATCAGCCCCGCCGCCGCCAGGACCGGGGCGAGGCGGATGCGGGGCCTGGCCGCGCGGTCGGTGGCGGCCTTGCGCCACAGCAGGAACAGCCCCAGCGGCACGACGCTCTGGAGCAGCGGCACGGCCGGGCCCTTGCTCATCGTCGCCAGCCCCAGCGCGATACCCGCGCCGATGAAACCGCTCCACGCCCGCCCGCGCAGCACCGCCCACGCGAGGCACGCGTTGGCCCAGGAGACCCAGAGTGCGAGTTGAAGGTCAACGGTGTTCTTCGAGCCCTGGCGCACGAGGAAGAACCAGCACGAGCCGCCGACGCAGGCAGAGAGCACGCCGAAGCGCGTGCCGCCGGTCGCCCGTGCCAATTCGTATACCGCCACGAGCATCAGCCCGGCCGCGATCACCGTCGGCCAGCGCGTCTCGAACGCCAGATCGCGCAGCGCCGCGTGGCGAACGTTCGCTTCGGGACTGTCCAGGTCGCGCAGCGTGCGCTGACGGATCGCCGCGGCGGTGACCCAGACCGTCAGCGGCGGCTTGATCGTGCGCGGCTTGCCCTGGAGCGTCGGCACCAACCAGCTCCCCGTCCGCCGCATTTCCAGCGCGGTGGCGACGACGACGTTTTCCTCGGCGTGGAAGAAGTCGAGCCAGCGAAGCGTCGGCGCCAGCACCGCAAAGCACGACGCGACGATGGCGAAGCGAATCCCCCACTGCCGCAACGACGAGGCGTCGCGCTCGTTGTCGGCGGAAAGCGGTGGGGACCATGAAGTCATCGCGGCGGGCGAAAAGGTATGGTCGCGACACCGGCCGGGCAAGCGGCGACGAACGGAGTCACGCGGGCATCACCACCCTGCCATTGCTCGCAACCACGCTTCGCGAAGACACGGCTTCGCTCCAGGCGCGAGGGAGGGCGGCACGCTTCGGGACGACATGGTCTCACTCCGACTCCCCAACGGTGCGGCGGCCGCTTCATCGGCTCGGCGCGCACCTCTCCCCCCGGCCTCTCCCCCGCCCTCTCCTCGGAGTACCGGGACGAGGGAGTCGGCCGCTAGAATCCTTGGCCGGTGCGGCGGGTCATGGTCATCGCGAACAACCTCCAGCAGGCGAGCTACCGCCTGCGCGTGGAAGCATTGCGCCCGCTGCTGGCGGAACGCGGGTTTGACCTGGACGTGAAGGTCCGCCCGCGGGCATGGCTGGCGCGGCGGGCGATGCTGAAACTGGGGGCGAACTACGACGCCGTGCTGCTCCAGCGCAAGTTCCTCGATCCGTCCGACGCGCGCCTGCTCCGCCGGCGCGCGCGGCGGATCTTTTACGACATCGACGACGCGGTGATGCACCACGCTCACCCCGTCGGGCGGCTGTCGCGGTGGCGGACCGGCCGGCGCTTCGAGGCGACCGCGCGGATCGTCGATCACGTCGTCGCCGGCAACGCCTACCTCGCCGAGATGTTCCGCCAGCGCGGCCGGCCGGTCACGGTCGTGCCGACGACGGTCGATCCCGCACATTACCGACCGAAGCGCCACGAGGGCCACACCGGCCCGCCCGCTTTGGTCTGGATCGGCTCGTCCTCCACGCTGCCGTACCTGGAGCAGCTCCTGCCGGCGATCGAGGCGGCCGGCGAGCGCGTGCCGGGGCTGCGGCTGATCACGGTGGCGGACAGGACGGTCACGTCGAACATTGTCGCGGTCGAGCACGTGCCGTGGTCGGTCGAGGCGGAGGCGGACGCGCTGGTCCGCGGCGACATTGGCATCGCGCCCACGCCGGACAATTGCTGGACCCGCGGCAAGTGCGGCTTCAAGATCATCCAGTACATGGCCGCCGGGCTGCCGGTGATTGCATCGCCCGTCGGGGCCAACGCGGAGATCGTGCTGCCGAACGATACCGGCCTGCACGCGCGCGACGCCGGCGAATGGGTGGAGTCGATCGCGCGGCTGGCAGGCGACGCAACGCTCCGCCGCGACTGGGGCCGCGCGGGTCGCGAGCGCGTGGAGCGGGAGTATTCGCTCACCCGCGCGGCCGACGCGTGGGCGACCTTGCTGGCCGGGTGACCTTGGCGGCGTGACGCCGGCGGGGTAATCAAATACTTCATCGTGGCATGGTCGCCTCGCCCATGAGGCTCCCGCGGAGCGGCCGGCGGGCGATGCGACGGCTGGTCGCCGCGAACGCACGGGCGAGGCGCCCGTGCCACGTTGGGCGCGGGACGCGATACCCTTGCCACGTCGGGGGCGGCCGCAGTGCCCGTGGCACGTCGGGGCGCGGGCGCGGCGGTGAATTCAGCGCCTTCGGCTCGGGCTTGGCCGGAGGCGGCCGCATGCCTCACGCGCGGGCGCGGCGGTAGATCGCTTCGAGCTGGTCGAGGTGATGCTCGTACGAGAGCCTCGGCCGCAGGGCAACGCAGGCTTGCGACATCTCCGCGCGCCGGTCAGGGTCGAGCAGCTTGCGCATGGCGGCGGCGAGCGCGTTCACGTCGTTGGGGTCGTCGAGCACATAACCGTGCTGCCCGTCGGTCATGATCTCGGTGGCGCCGTTGAACTTCGTGCTGATGACCGGCAGGCCTGACGCCAGCGCCTCGAGCACGACCAGGCTGCACGGGTCGTGGCGGGTCGGCAGGACGAGGAAGTCGGCGTCGCGATAGAACCGCCCGGGGTCGGGCTGGTCCCCGGCGAAGCTGACCTGCGCGGCGGCGTCGGGCGGCGGGCGAAACGTGCCGTCGTTCCGCCCCACCACCGTGATCTTCAGCCGCGGCTCCTTCAGCATCGACGCCGCCACCAGCGCCTGCATCAGCCCCTTGCGCTCGAAGTCCTGCCCGACGAACAGCCCGTTCACGTAATCGCGCGGGGGGCGCTGGGGAGCGGGCTGGAAGCGGCCGAGGTCCACCGCGTTGAACAGCGTCACGAGTCGGTCGTCCGCCAGAGGGTAGTGCTGGCGGATCGATCGCTTCACGTATTGCGACAGCGCGATCGTGATCGGCGGGCGCGGGCCGCTCAGCAGCTCGCGCTCGACGCGCGCCATGCGTTTGCGGCGGGGGTTGAGGTGGATGTTCCACCGCTCCTGGGCCGCCGCCGCGACGCCGGCGTGCGGGTGGTAAACGTCGCACGCCCGGATCGGCAGCATCGCGTGGACGACGTCGAAGCGACGGGCGGAGACTTCAGCGGAAACCGCTTCCAAAAAACGTCCGTACCGCCCCGCACGGGTGAGGCCAGAGACGCCAAGTTCCACCGGCGCCGCGCCGGCGGGAACGTCCGCATGACTCGACGCCAGCAGCGCCACGCCGTGCCCGCGGCGGATCAGGGCGGCGGCGAGGTCCATCGTGTAGCGCTCGGCACCGCCGCGAGCGGCGTCGGCGTGGAGGATGACCAGCGCGATGTTCACCGCTGCTCGTCCGGCGTCGGGATGGAAACGTTGCGCGTGGGCTGCGCCTGCTTGAGCTTCGCGTCGTGCCGCGCGATCGAATTGGACTTGGCGACGATCGCCGCGCGCAGGCGCGGCAGCCAGCAGATGTCGCGGCGGTCGGCGTAGCGCGACAGCCACCGCTCGCGCTGCGCGTCGGTAATCGACGGCAGCGTCGTCGTGCTGTACCAGAACTGGGCCAGGTCCTTGATCACCCACCGCCAGCGGGTGAGGAAGTTTCCCATCCGCGCGACGCGGGCGGCGTCGATCAGCTTCACGTCGATCGCGGCGCCGTCGGCCCTGGCGAAGAAGTGGCAGAGGTACAAATCGCGGTGGTGCAGGCCGGCGGCGTGCAGCCTGGCGGCGAGGTCGGCGGTCGGCTCCAGCAGCGCCTCGAACGGGACGCTCCCCTCCGCCACCAGCTTCTCGGCGTCACGATAGCCAGCCAGGTCGGCGGTGATGACGAAGCCGCGCCCGCCCTCGAGCCGGCCCCACCCGACCAGCGGGACGGTCGCGATCCCCGCCTGGCGGAGCAGCTCGATCCCCTTCACCTCGTCGTCGGCGGCGGTGCCAGCGACCAGGTGCCGTTTGACGTGCAGGCGGATCGGCCGGCCGTCGTGCGTGGCGTCGAGCGTGCAGTTCTCGCGGTCGGGCAGCTTCCGCCAGGCGATGATCTGCGGGTGGGTGAAGATCGCCTCGGCGTCCAGCCCGACGACGCGCATCAGCGGCTGGTACTGCGGCAGGACGTGAAATTCGTTGACCGGTCCGCGCCGCATCACGCACCCCGGTACAGCGCGACCGCCCCGACGATGATCTCGATGCCGATGGCGACGCCGACGATGCCCCAGGCCGCCCCCGCCACGCGCTGTGCCGGTTCCGCCGTCTTCAGCGACGCGAGGCGGACGGCCCGGCCGTACACGAAGACCGCGCTGGTGACCGCGAGCAGCGCCGGGATGGCCACGTACGGGACCGTCATGCCGGCTCCGGCCGGGGCCTGAGGAACCGGCTGATGCCGGGCTTAAAGATCACCTTCCCCTCGACGACGACCAGCTCCTCGTCGAGGAAGAGCTGGACCGCCTTGCTCAGCACGTTCGCCTCCAGCTCCAGGCCCTTGCGCTTCACGTCGTCGAGGGAGTCGGCGCCGACGTTAATGTGGAAGACGTCCTGCATGATGACCGGCCCCTCGTCGAGCTGCTCGGTGACGAAATGGGCGGTGCAGCCGTGGACGCGCACGCCGCTCTCGTACGCCTGGCGGTACGGCGCGGGGCCGGGGAAGTACGGCAGCAGCGACGGGTGGATGTTGATGATCTTGTCGCGGAACTGCGCGACCAGCTTGGGCGGCAGGATGCGCATGTAGCGGGCCAGGACGACCAGGTCGGCGCGGGCCGTCTTGAGCTGTTGCTCGAGCCACTCGAAGTGCTTCGGAAGGTCGTCGGACGTCTGCCACGCGAACGGCAGCCCGGCGGACTTGGCCAGCGGCTCGAGGTCCGGGTGGTTGGCCAGCACGCAGGCGACCTCGCCGTGCAGCTTGTTGTGGCGGAAGTCGTCGGCGAGCTGCTCCAGGCAGTGCGGCTCCTTGCTGACCAGCAGCGCGACCCGCCGCGTGCGGCGCTCGCTGTGCAGGTGGACGCGCACCTCCATCTCGATCCGCCGGCCGAGATCCAGCAGCCCGGTGATCAGCTCCGACAGGTCGATCGTCAGGTCCTTGAGATCGACCAGCATGTCCATGACGAAGAAGCCGCGGACGACGCGCTGGTCCATGTCCTGGATGTTGATGCCGCGCTCGGCCATGTAGGTGGCGAACTGCGCGACGACGCCCTTCTGGTCCTTCCCCAGGACGCTGACGACGGCGAGGACGGACTTGGACTGCGGCGACTGCTGCGGCTGCGACACGCGGACACGCTCCTGATCGGGCGGCGGGTAGCTTAGGGCGCGGCGCGCAGGATGTCATCCCGAACGTGGCACGGGGGCACCGCCCGTGAAGTTCGCTATGGCGAGCGGCTTTGGTCTCGCGGTTAGCAGCTACGCATCATGGTGCATGGGCGAGGCGCCCATGCCACGGAATGGGGACGCCGCCGCGACCTAGCTCGCCAGGAACCCGACGCGCAGGCCGTCGGTGTCCACGTTGCTGTAGGCGATCTGCCCGCTCGGCAGCACCGCGATCTGGTCCTCGCGGCCGCCGGTGGTGACGTAGGTCTGCTTCCACGCGCCCGACTGGAGCTTGGCGCGGTAGTACGTCGTGGAATTCTTGCGGAAGTAGAAGACGTTGGGACGGTTGCCCGAGTCGTAGTAAAGCTGCGTGTAGAGCCCGACCTGCCCGGTGGCGAACACCACCTGCGAGGCCCAGCTTGCGCCCTCCTGGCGGGCGAACTTCACGGCGGTGTTGCCCGAGTCGTAGTAGCTCATCGTCGGGTGGTAGGTGCCGTCGGCGCTCTGGTACGGCTCGTAGACCAGCGACGTGTACCCGCCGCCGGAGGTCAGCGACGAATCGACCGTCTGGATCGCCCACCCCGCGCCGGACTGGATGGCGAACTTGTTGTTGCCGTGGGTGGAATCCTCATACGCAATGGCGACCTTGCTGGCCGTCGGGCGGTTGGGGTCGAGGGTCATGGCGGTGCAGCGGCCGACGTCGCCGGCGGAGTCGACGGTCGCGATCTGCCACCCGCCGGCCACCTGCACCGCCAGGCGCAGGTCCGCCTTGGTGCGGTGGTAGTAGGCGATCATCGCCCCGTCTTTGCGGCTGAAGACCAGCGACGGGTAGAGCCCGACCGAGCCGGCGGAGTCGACCGTCTCCACCTGCCAGGCGCCGGCGTTCATCTTTGCAAACTTCAGGTCCCCGCCGTTGCCGTCGAAGTAGGCGACCGCCGGGTTGCCCTTGGAGTCAATCGCCAGCGACGGATAGCCGCCGGCCTCGAAGCCGGCGTCGATCGTCTGCACCGCCGACCAGACGCCGTTGGTGTCGCGGACGGAGTACTTGAGGTTCTTGGCGCCGCGGTCGTTGAAGACCATGTGCAGCCGCCCGGCGGCGTCCCACGCCATGTCGTTGGCGGCGCCGTTGGCGCCCGATCCGCGGAAGTCGGCCGGCGGGCGGTCGAGCGGCGGCTGGCTGAAGCTGACCGTTTCCGCCGCCGATCCGCCGCGAGTGATCTGCACCTGGAACGTCCCGCCCTTGGTCACGCTGCCCACCACCGAAGCCGTCACGTTCGGCACGCTCCCGCCGGTGTAGGCGTTGATGAGCGTGACGAACCCGGCGAACGTGCCGCTCTGGTCATAGTGCCACTTCTGGGCAGCCTTGGCGATGTTGGCGTCCGGGTCGGACGAGGTGAAGACCGGCGTGGTGGTGCCGGGGATGTAGGCATCGCGGCCGGCGGTCTGGCCGGCGAAGTTGAGCGCCTCGATCTTCACGTTCCCGCCGGCGTTGTTGGTCTTGATCCAGCCGTCGCCGAGATTGGAACTGGTGTTGCCGGTGCCGGGGAGCAGGAACGAGGTGGAGAAGGTCTGCGCGGACGTGCTCTCGGCCCAGTCGACGACGATCATGGTGCCGGCGCCGTCGTACCAGATGCTGCGCGCCAGCACCGGCGCGCCGGTCGCGCCCTGGTAGCCGCGGTGGCTGGCCGTGACCATGTAGCCGCCGGCAACGCTGGCGATGTTGCTGCGCGTGATGCCGGGGTTGCTCACGCCCTCCAGCGCCGCGTGCGATGCGCCGCCGACGTTGATCGTGTTGTGCGCCTGCGTGCTGACGGCCCAGTTGCGGCGGGCGGAGGTGTCGTAGGTGTAAAGGCCGGGATCGCTGATCAGCGGCGCGCCGTAGCCGAACAGTTCGAAGTTGAGCAGGTCGTAGTGCCCGTGCTGTCCGCCGGTCGGGCCGGCGTCGAAAATGATCTGCCGGGCGTTGCTGTCGCTGCCGCTGCGCATCACGTAATAGCCGGACTGCGGCATGTTGAACGTGTTGCCCCGGTTGGGCATGGCCGGGCTGATCGGCGCGTTCTTGTTCGCGTCGGCGGTCGCGGCGCCGAACAGCCAGACGTCGCGCAGCCGCGGCTTGGCGGCGGGAAAGTCGCTGGTGTTGCCCAGGATGATCCGCGGCCGCAGCCAGAACGTGTCGGACGTCTGGCGGTAGGTGTCCGACAGCGGCGACAGCGTGCCGTTGGGCGCCAGCAACTGCACGTACGACTGCGCCGCGTTCTCCAGCCGCGTCTTGCGCGCCGCGTCCCAGGCGGAGGACTCGCCCTTCTTCTGGTCCAGCCAGTACATCTCCAGCAGCGAGTTGATCACGCTGCCGGCGTAGCCGGGCGAAGACTCGGCGTGCCCGCCGTCGGCGTTGATCTGCTTGTCCATCGCGCCGAACAGCAGGTTGCGCGCGTAAGTCTTCCAGTCGGCGGAGTCGCTGAACTCCGGCACCAGGTGCGCGATTTGGAGCAGCCCGGACGCCTCGAACAGCGAGCGGTTGCTGTCCAACGCGTAGGGCGTCACGCGGCGCAGGAAATCGCCGTGCTGCTGGAGCTTGTAGAGGAACAGCGTGTTGGCGGTGCCGGTCCAGCCGGCCGAGCCCAGCACCATCTGGTACGCCCAGGTCCAGTTGTCGGCGCGGAACGCGGTGTCCAGCGGCTGCCACGGCGGGTCCATGGTGGCGAACTGATTGGGGTCCGCCAGCGCGGGGCTCTGCGCCGACCAACTGGCGAGCTGCGAGACCAATTCGTCCACGTACTTGCTGTCGCCGGTGAAGACGTACGCCTGCGCCAGGTCCTGCCAGAAATCGTGGCGGTTCAGGGTGTGGACGAACTCCGGGTTGGTCGTGGTGTGCTTCCAGTTGATGTCTTCGCCGTCGATGTGCACGTCGTATTGCGCGCTGTTCCCGTCGGGGAACTCGTGGGCGACGATGTGGTTGGCGTTGGAGACGACCGTGCTGGTGGCGATCCAGGAATTGACGAAGCTCTTGATGCCCGCGACGTCGCCGGTCTTCCAGTAGAACGTCTGGCCCGAGCGGCCGGTCATGTAGCTCAGCAGGGCGGTGTCGAACGCGCCCATCTTGTTCTCGTCGAGCTTGGCCTGGAGGTCCGCCTTGTTCGCGCCGCTCCACTTGTTGACCAGTTCCTGCCGCATCGCCTTGGTGACCGTTGGCACGGCCGCGAGCTGGTAGTACTCGCCCGCCGGCGCCGGCTGCGCCAGCGCGGCGGCGCCGCTGGTTTGGATCGGGCTCGCGCTGAGGAACGTGCGCGGCTCCAGCGCCTGGAGGGCGAAGCGATCGATGGCGGCGCGGAGGTGACGGTCACTGCGATGGCTGCGCGGCACGGAGAATTCCCTTCGCTGGCGGACTTCGGAGCAAGCACACTTCGGGCGGCCCCCGCGGCAACGACCCGTGGGGCATCAACGTTCTTCGTCGGGCGGGGCCGCTAAAGTTTAGTTTCTCTGCCGGACCTAACACATCGCAAACGCGCTGAATTCCTGCGGTTCTTGCGCGTCGGCTTGAGTATGCTGCCTCACCGAAGCAGCCATGAGCGATGGAAAAGTGCCAGCCTGCCGATGGACCGCCGCGCTCGCGGCGCGGCCCGCGGTCACGGCGGCGGCGCTGTTCATCGCCGGCATCGTGCTGCACCCGGCGCTTCCCCACCGGCCCGGGATCTTCCTGGGCATCGCGCTGGTGAGCGCCGCGGCCGCGGTGTGGGCGTTCCGGCGGTGCGATGCGTCGGTCGCGCTGCTGGCGACCGCGATCGCTGCCTCCGGCGTGGCGGCGGCGCAGATGCAGGCGTACCAGTACGATCCGAACGACATCGCCCACTACGCCGGCGACGAACCGCGGCTGGCGCGCGTGGAGCTGAAGCTCGACGAGCCGCTGCGGACGCTTTCGGCGCCCCTGGCGACCGGTCGGCCGATGCCGCCGCGCCAGGTGACGCGGGCGAAGGTGACGGCCCTTCTCACCGCGAGCGGCTGGGTTCCCGCCGCCGGCCGCGTGCTCGTGCAGATCGACCCGCCGAACGAGCAGTTGGCGATGGGGCAGACGATCCGCGCCCTCGGCATGCTCCAGCGGCCGGCGACGGCGATGAACCCCGGGCAATTTGACTGGGCGGCGTACTACCGCGAGCAACGCGTGCTGGCGTCGTTCGCGGTGCCGCGGTCGCAGGGCGTCCAGATCGTCGCGCGCGGCACGCCGTCGCCGCTGGCCCGGCTCCAGCAGTACGTGCGCGCCAAGCTGGAGTCGGGCTTCACCGCCAAGCAGTCCCTCGACCACGCCCTGCTCCGCGCGCTCGTGCTCGGCGATCGCGACCCTGAGCTTCACGACGTGCAGGAGCAATTCCGCCGCACCGGCACCAGCCATCACCTGGCCATCAGCGGGATGCACGTGGCGGTGCTGGGCGGGGTGATCTTCGGGCTCTGTCACCTGCTCTGCTTCCGCCCGCGCCCCAGCGCGTGGATCGGGATGATCGCGGTGCTGGTGTACGGCGCGGTGGCGCTGCCGTCGCCGCCGGTCTGGCGGTCGGTCATCCTCTGCCTCTCGGTCGGCATCGGCATCTGCGCCCGCCGCGCGACCGACATGGTGCAGTTGCTCGCGCTCAGCGTGCTGGCCATGCTCGTCTACCACCCGCTGGACCTGTACAACGCCGGCTTCCAGCTCAGCTTCGGCACCGTCCTGGGGTTGCTGCTGCTGACGCCCCGCCTGCTGCCGCTGCTGCGCGACCGCGACGCCGACGTGGTCATGAGGACCGCCGCCTACTCCCGGCCGCCGCGGATGCTGGTGATCCGCAACGCTGCCTGGCGGTGGTTCGCGCCGTTGCTGGCGGCGTCGGTGGTGGCGTGGCTGGTGTCGATGCCACTGGTCGCTTTCCACTTCTCGCAGCTTAATCCGTGGGCGGTCCTGGCAAGTTTGCTGCTGGCGCCAGTGGTCTTCCTGGCGCTGATCGGCGGGTTCCTCAAGGTCGTGCTGACGATGCTCATCCCCGGCCTCGCCGGCGCGTGGGCAACGCTGGCGGCGGCGCCGGTGTCGTGGATGCGGCACGGCGTGGACCTGCTGGCAATGCTGCCCGGCAGCGATGTCCCGCTGCCCGGGCGATCGGTCTCGTTCATCGTCGTCTACTACGCGCTGCTGCTCGTCCCGCTGCTGCCGGCGGTCCGCCCCGCCGTGAAGCGCGCGACTCGGCTCGCGCCCGCGATGGCGGTGCTGCTGTTCGTGCTGATCCCGCTGACCGGGGGCGCCGCCCGACCGTCCGGCGACGGCGCGCTGCGCGTGACGGCGCTCGCCGTCGGCGCCGGGCAGTGCTGCGTGATCGAGCTGCCCGACGGCCGCGTGATCCTGCTCGACGCGGGATCGGCCACGATGAACGATCCGGTGCGCAAGTGCATCGCCCCCTTCCTGCGCAGCCGCGGGCGCTTCGGCGTTGACGAGGTGTGGCTGGCCGACAGCGACTTCGACCACATCGGCGCCGCCGGCGAGATCGTGCGTACGTTCGACGTGCCGCGCGTGGTCGTCCCCAGCAGCTTCGAGCGCGCCGCCGAGGGCCGGCCGGCGGACGAGGCGCTGCTCGAGCAGATCCGCGCCGACGGCGTCGAGCTGAAGAAGCTCTCGCGCGGGCAGCACGTGCAGCTCGGCAAGGGCGTCACCGTGGAGGTCCTCTGGCCGCCGGCGGATTTCTACTCCCGCGCCGGCGCGCCGGGCGAGGCGAGCGCCCGCACCGCGCCGAACAACAGCGACCTGGTGCTGAAGTTCACCTACGCCCGGCGGACGATCCTGTTTCCCGCCGACGTGCAGGAGCCCGCGCAGGCGGCGCTGCTGACGTCACCGGAGATGCTCCGCTGCGATGCGATGCTGGCGCCGCACCACGGCAGCGGCGAGTCGACCACCGCCGCCTTCGTCGCCGCCGCGGACCCGCTCTACATCGTCAGCTCCAACGACCGCACGCTGACGCAGAAGCAGCGGCTGTTCGAGCGGCAGATCGGCGGGCGGCCGCTGTTCCGCACCGGCCGCGACGGCGCCGTCACCATCACCATCGACCGCACCGGCGGCCTGACCGTCACGCCCTTCGCCGGACGATCCCAGCTGCCATGACCCGAGCCTTTTTTCGCCCCCCGTGTCTCGCGGGAGCGGCGGGCGTCGGTATCTTCTTCGGCGGCATGGCCGGGACAAGGACGACCCGAGAATCCCGCAGCGTCCGCGACACCGAAAGGGTTGCCGCCGAACTGGCGCGCACGCTGCGCGGCGGCGAGGTGATCGCGCTGCAGGGCGATCTTGGGGCCGGCAAGACACAGTTCACCCGCGGCCTGGTGCTCGGCCTCGGTGGCGACGGACGCGCCGTCAGCAGCCCCACGTTCGTGCTGCTCAACGTCTACGACGCGCCGAAGCTGAAAATCTTCCACCTCGACGCCTACCGCGTTCGCGGGGCGGAGGATTTCGACGGCATCGGCTTTGGCGAACTGCTCGAGCAGCCGGCCGGCGTCGTCGTGGTCGAGTGGCCGGAACGCGTGGAGGACCTGCTGCCGGCGGCGAGGCGCATCGACGTCCGCATCACGACGCTGTCGCCCCGCGCGCGTCGGATCGAGATCGCGCGGCCGGCGCCGTAGTCACCGCGTGCTCGTGAGCGATCATCATGGGTGACCTCCGCAACGCGAAGCTGATCTACGCCAAGGGGCTGATGTTCCTGCTGATCGGCTTCCTGTGCGCCGCCCTGCTGCTGCTCGATCGCCCGACGCTGCGCACCGCCGCGCTGACTGCCGGGGCGGCGTGGGGCTTTGCGCGGTTCTACTACTTCGCGTTCTACGTGATCGAGCGCTACGTCGACCCCGGCTACCGCTTCGCGGGGCTATGGTCGTTCGCCCGGTACGCGCTGGCGCGGCCGGCCCGGAAGGCGCGTGCCACCAGCGCCCGGCCGCGGTAATCTTTCGCCCACGATGGGCCTGAACTTGCGATGGGTCGGTGACGACGAGCGCGACCGCGTGGGCGAGACGCGCGCCCTCTGCTACGGCAGGTCTTCCAAGGAGGTCGCGCAGTACGTCGAGGGCGTGCGGCAGGACGGCCGGGCCGGGCCGGGCGACTGGCTGCTGGCCGAGCGCGACGGCGCGTTCGTCGGCACCGCCACCGCGCTGCCGATGACCATGTGGGTGCGCGGCGGCGCGGTACCGTGCCAGGGCGTCGCCTACGTCGGCACCGTCAAGACCCACCGCCGCCGCACCGGCAACGATCCCGGCATCGGGACCGCGCTCATGCGCGAGACGCTGCGCGCCGCGCGCGAGCGCGGGCAGGTGGTCAGCGCGCTGATGCCCTTCCGCGGGTCGTACTACGAGCACTTCGGCTACGGGATCGTCGAGCGGCGGGCGGAGTGGACCGTCCCGCTGGCGGTCATGCCGGCGGGCGACTTCGAGACCGTGGGCTTCTACGACGCCGCGCGCGACCGCGACGCCCTCGTGCAGTGCCGCCAGCGCGTGGCGCAGCGCGGGCAGGCGGACGTCGAGCGCTCGCCCGGCGCGTGGGAGCAGCACCTGCGTCACGTCGAGGAGACTCATTTCCTCGTCGTCGACCGTCACGGCGACGGGCCGGTCCGCGGGTGGATCAGCTTCGAGCACCTGCACGACCCGGCCGGGCCCGACACGGTCAAGGTCAACTTCGACACCGGCTACGAGGACGTGGCGACGCTGCGGCGGTTCCTCCACTTCCTGGCGAGCCTGCGCGACCAGTACACCTACGCGTCGATCCAGCTCCCGCGCGACCTGCCGCTCAACCTGCTCTTGAAAGAGCCGCAGATGACCCACCGCGCCAACCGCAACCACCCGACGCCGGAGATGCGCCCGTTCACGCGGATGCAGGTGCGCGTGCTGGACCACGCCCGGCTGCTGTCGTCCATGCGGTTGCCGCACGACCACAGGCCGGGAAAGGTGGTCGTTGCCATCCGCGAGACCGAGGGGACGCTGAGCAAGCTGGCGATCGAAATGAGCGGCGGAACGATCGCCGCCGCCGCCACCGACGCCTCGGCGGACGTGGAGATGCCCGACCGCACGTGGGGGATCATCGCCCTGGGCGACCTGTCGGCCACGCGGGCGGCGGAGCTGGGCTTGATCAACGTCACCAACCGCGCGCCGCTCGGCGTGCTGGACGCGCTGGCCCAGGGGCCGGCGCCGTTCTGCCGCGAGTACTTTTAGCGCCCGCCCGCCGCCGAATCATCAAGTCTGCCGATTGGCCGTAGAACGCCCGCTCACACCAGCGGTTCTTTCCCCGGCATCGGCACCGGCGGCGTCGCGATCGGGCCGAAGGCAAGCGGCTCCTTTGGCCAGAGGTCCAGCTTCGAGTTTGTCGCCTGTTCCCACGTCACGACCTTGCCGGTGTACGCGCTCATCCGGCCCATGATACCGCTGAGGGTGCTCTCGGCGATTTGCACGCCCTCGTTGACCAGCTTGCCGCTGGTGATGGCGTTGATCAGGTCCACGTGTTCCTGCACGTACGCCCGGGCCAGCGGGACGTCCTTCTTCCCGCGCTCGCCGGCGAGCCCCTTGGCGGGGTTGGCGCGGCCCTTGGTGCCGAAGTAGATCTCGCTGACGCGCGGGTCGGTGCCGTCGATCTGGCGGCACATGTTCTGGATCTTCACGCCGTTGGGGTACTCGTACTCGACGGCGAAGTGATCGTAGATGTACCCGTAGGCCGGGTCCGTCCGCACCTGCCGCCCGCCCATGCCGTAGGCGCTAACCGGCGGCGACTTCATGATCCAGTTCTGGATGTCGATGCGGTGGATGTTCTGCTCGACGATCAGGTCGCCGCTGAGCCACGTGTAGTAGAGCCAGTTGCGGCACTGGTACTCCAGCTCCGACCACTCCGGCTGGCGCGGGTGGTGCCAGAGGTAGCCCACGTTGTAGTAGCTCGACCCGCCGATCACGTCGCCGATTGCCCCGTCGTGAATGCGCTTGATCGTCTCGACGTGGGTGGCGTCACGGCGGAAGCAGAAGCCGCCGACCACGCTGAGCTTCTTCTGCTCGGCGAGCTTGCTGCTCTCGATGAACCGCCGCACGCCCGCCGGGTCGACCGCCACCGGCTTCTCGGCGAAGACGTGCTTGTTCTTCTCGATCGCGTAGGCGTAGTGCTCCGGGCGAAAGCCGGGGGGCGAGGTGAGGATGACGTAGTCGATCCCCGCGTCGATCACCCTCTTGAAGCTGTCGAACCCGACGAAGCACTTGTCACCGGCGACCTTGTACTGCGCCCCCTCCTTGGCCAGCGCCTGGCGCGACTTGTCCAGGCGGTCCTTGAACAGGTCGCCCATGGCGACGATGTCCACCAGCGGCGACGCCTGAATGGCGTCCCGCGCCGCCCCGGTGCCGCGCCCGCCGCAGCCGACCAGGCCGACCTTGATGCGCTCCGTCCCCGCGGCGTGCGCGAAGTTGCTGCCCATGGCCGCCAGCGTGGCGGCGGCCGCGCCGATCGCCGCGGAACCCTTGAGGAAGCCGCGGCGGGAGAAGTCGGAATTGGCGTTCGATTGCATTCGCACTCCTGGTGGCCGGCTGCTGCTGCTGCTGCTGCTGCTGCTGCGATGCGGCGCTGTCATCCCGAAGCGTACTGGCGAAGGATCTCCGGGAAGAGGAGATCGCACCCGAGCCCGAGATCCTTCGGAGTACCTCAGGATGACACGCTTTGTTGAGGACCGCGCCGTGAATCGCCCGCCACCGCGCGCTACGGCTCGCACACCACCCGGAAGCCGACGAACGGGCCGTCGCTGAGCCACCAGCGGCTCTTGGGGTTTTGCGGGTCGGTCGAGTTCCAGTCCGGCGCCTGCACCTTTCGCGCGCTGACTGAGACGTCGTCCGCCTTGTCGTCGTAGCTCCCGCCGCAGGCGGTTGGCTTCGCGTCGCTCGGCTCATTGGGGATCGTCACGTACTCCGCCACGTTGCCGAGCATGTCGTGCAGGCCCCACGCGTTGGGCGCCTTCTTACCAACCGGGTGGGTCTTGTCGTCAGCGTTGTCCCAGTACCAGGCGACCTTGTCGAGCGCCTCCGGCTTGCCGTCGCCGCCGGCGCGGGCGGCGTAGGTCCATTCCGCCTCGGTCGGCAGGCGGTACTTTCGGCCGGTCTTGTTGCTCAGCCAGACGCAGAACTGCTCGGCGGCGAAACGCGTGATGTGGATGGCGGGATAACCCGCGTGCCCGAAGCCATGGTCGGGCGCGCCGTACGGGCGGCTCGGACGGTTCTTGGCATCCACGCCGGCGGCCTTCTGCGCGTCGGTCATGTCGAGCTGGAAGCAGAAGATGTCGAAACTGTCCCAGGTGATCTCGTGCTTCGACAGGTAGATCGGCTTGATCTTGACCGCGTCGCCGCTCTCCGGCTTGAACTCGCCGGCGGGGATGGGAACCATGTCGAAGGTGACGACGCTGCCGGGAATCTCCTGCGTGAACGGCTTGCCGCCCGGATCCGCCGCCGCGGGCGCCGCGGGCACCGCCGGTTGCGTGGCCGCGGGCGCGCCGACGGCGCTCGGCGTGAGCAGTGCCAGCAGGGCGAGGAGCAGACCGGATGCGAGGGTCCGCCGGGGGTGTGCGGTGAGGGTCAAGGCGTTGGCTCCGATTGGGTCCGCGGTGCTGCGCACGCGCCGCTCATCGTGGGGCCGTGCAGCGCTGTCGCTCATGGAAATACCGCTTGAGCGGGTCGTCGTTGTTCTATTTTTGGTCGCGGGGGCATGCGGCTGCGCGTCGCCGGGGCCGGGCGGACACGCGCCGCTCCAGCGGTACGAATACGCGCAAGTGCTGATGGGCGTGAGGGCTCGGGCGGTTGCATACGCCCCCGACGAAGCCGTCGCCAAGGCGGCGTGCCGGTCAGCGTTCGAGCGCGTGGCGCAGCTCGAAGACGCGATGTCCGATTACCGGCCCGACAGTGAGCTGATGCGCCTGTGCGCCCGCGCGGGGCAAGGGCCGGTGCGGGTGAGCGAGGACCTCTTCCGCGTCCTCTCGGCCGCGCGCGAGGTGTCGCAGCGGTCCGGGGGGGCGTTCGACGTGACGGTCGGCCCGCTCGTGCAGCTCTGGCGCGGGGCGCGCAAGACCCATGCCCTGCCGCCGGAGCGTGAGCTTGCCGACGCCAGGTCGCGCATCGGCTGGCAACACGTCAAGTTGGACGCCGCCGCGCGCACCGTCGAACTGACGACGCCGGGCATGCGGCTGGACCTTGGCGGGATCGCCAAGGGCGACGCCGGCGACGAGGCGATCAAGCGCCTGCGCGCCCGCGGCGTCCGCAGCGCGCTCTTCGAGGCGGGCGGCGACATCGTCGTCTCCGATGCGCCGCCGGGCACCAACGGCTGGCAGATCGAGCTCCCCGCGCGCGACGGCCGCCCTGCCCGAACCATCGCGCTCGCCAACGCCGCCGTCTCCACCTCCGGCGATACCGCGCAGTACGTCGAGATCGCCGGCCGGCGATACTCGCACGTCGTGGACCCGCAGACGGGCCTGGGGCTCGGCGAGCATTCCGTCGCCACCGTGATCGCCCCGCGCGGGATCACCGCCGACGCCCTCTCCACCGCCGCCACCGTGCTCGGGCCGGAGCGGGGGATGAAGCTCATCAGGCAATATCGCGGCGCCAACGGATGGATCGGCCGCTCGCCGCCGCGCGCGGGGGCGGAAGAGAATTGAAACGCGTAGGCACGGAGGACACGGAGGTTGGAACTGGTGCTGCGCCGTCCCGCCCGCCTCTCTGACGGTTTGTTTCTGTCCAGGTTTTTTTTCTGGCTCCGTGCTCTCCGTGACTCCGTGTTTCAACCCGCCTTCACTTGGCCAACTTCCCCTTCATCGACAGGTGGATGTGCCCCCGGCTGTTCTCGTAGTCGCAGAGGAAGCTGGGGCCGGCGAGCTTGAAGTCCCAGCGGCCGCCGTCGCGGCACTTCTTGGCGGCCTCGCCGTAGAAGGCGATCTCCATCGCATCGACGCCGCCCTGGCTGTCGATCAGCTTCGTGATGCGCTGGCGGATGCGATCGGAGAAGAAGGCCAGGCGATTTTCCAGCACCGCCCGCGCCGCCTGCCTGGCGGTGGGATTGAGGTCGGCCACCTTCACCTTCCGCCCCGCCGGCGGCAGGCTGCTGGTGCCGCGCCCGCCATTGTTGGCGCGCTCGCGCTCCTGCGGCGACAGGGCGGCGAACAGGGCGATCATCTTCTCCTCTTCGTCGTCCCACAGCGTCGGCGGATCGGCGCCGAGCAGGATCGGCCCGAAGGTGGTGGCCTCCCCCTTTTCGACCTCCACGTGGACGATGGTCAGGTGGTGCTCGGCGATGCGCCAGGCGTACGTCTTGCCCGGGCCGGGCTCGCCGAAGAAGCAGACGTAGTAGCGCTGGAGCCCGGCGTCGCCCGGGTCGTCCTGCCTGGCGATCGCCTGCGCCTTGTCCCGGCCGTACGGGCTGGTGAAGGCGGTGAGCATGTCGAGCGCCAGGCGGCGCTGCGGCTCGTCGAGGCTGTCGATCTGGACGCCCGCGCGGCGCCCGCCGGTGAAGACCTCGCTGTCGCGCTCGGGGGCGTCGAAGGGGAGCGTGGCGCGCTGGCGCTGTTCGTCACTCAGCGACGCGTACAGCGCGATGGCCGGGTCCGCCGGCGCGGTCGTGGGCTGGGCCCGAGCGGCGAGCGGCAGCGAGAGCATCGCGACGGACAGCGTGACGAGCGCGATGGCGCGGGCGCGTGCGGTCATGAATTGTCTCCGGTGATTGTTGCGGTCGCCCGTTAGCGCGATGTGAGATTCCAGCGACGGCGCGTTACTGCGACAGCGGCTCGATCCTGATCTCCTTGAACATCACGTGGACGTCCTGCCCGCCGTGGATCTGGAGGGCGCAGTGGCCTTCGCTGCGCTGGGCGGGATCGTCGATGTCGGCGACCTTGGTGCCGTTAACGTGGGTGGCGAGGTGCGTGCCGCGCGCCTCGACGGTCATCTCGTTCCAGTCGTTGGGCTTGAAGCACTTCGCCACATCGTCCGCCTTGGGCTTGAAGATCCAGTTCCGGCCGTAGCTTTCGTACAGCCCGCCGGCGTCGCGGGCGACGTCGATCTCCGCCTGGATCCCGTGCATCTGCCCCTTGGCGTCGGGCTGCGCGCGGAAGTAGAAGCCGCTGTTGCCGGCGAGGCACTTGAACTTCAGCGTGGCGCGGAAGTCTCGATACCGGCCGTCGCTGATCACGTGCGTGTAGGAGGCGGTCTGCTTCCCCTGCTTCCCCTCGATCACGCCGTCGGCGTAGGTCCAGTTGCCGTTGCCGGTGACGTGCCAGCCATCGAGCCCGGACAGGCGCTTCGGCTCGCCGCTGGCGCTGGCGGGCGGCAGCGGCTGGAACTCGAAATCCTTGAACTCCACCGGCACGTCCTGGGCCTGGAGGGCGATCTTGCCCGTCGGCGTGTCCCAGCGGGTCACCTGGTTCTGGAGCACGCCGTTGACCTTCAGCTCGCAGTTGCCGCCCTGCGCGGTGATCTCGTAGACGTTCCACTCGCCGACCGGCTTCTCGCTCGCCGCGCGCATCATCTTGAGGTTGACCTTGGACGTTCGCTCCGGCCCGGCAACGGCGAACGCCCCGTCGAGCAGCCAGATGTCGCCAGCCTTGCCGCTCTTCATCTGCGCCTCAAGGGATTTGGGCCAGATGCTGTTGTCGCCCTGCACGCGGAGCAGCACGCCGCTGTCGCCGGGCTTGTGCGGGAAGCGGTACTTGAACTTCAGGGCGAAGTTGTCGAAGTCATCCTTGGTGATGAGGTAGCCGTTCTTGCCACCGGCGTATCGGAGGATGCCTTCGTTGACCG
This sequence comes from Tepidisphaeraceae bacterium, assembly GCA_035634055.1. Classification (GTDB taxonomy): domain Bacteria; phylum Planctomycetota; class Phycisphaerae; order Tepidisphaerales; family Tepidisphaeraceae; genus JAICTV01. Next base: position 30,491 of record DASQDR010000239.1, read on the forward strand.
ACCAGACGTCGTCCGCCTTGCCGCCTTCCTTGAACCAGGCGGTCCAACCGGTGAGGTCCCTGCCGTTGAACAAGGCGGGCTTGGCTTCAGGAGCATCGGGACCGGCGGCGCGTGGCGCCGCGGCTGCGCCGAGATCGGTAATCTCCATGTTGCGGAACTCGATCGGCGCGCCTTCGGATTGAAATCCGATGTACCCCGCGGTCGCCTCGGCGCCGGTGGCGGTGTTCTGGAGCAGGCCGTTTACCTTCAGCTCGATCGTGTCTCCCTGCGCGCGGATCTCATAGGTGTTCCACTCGCCCGGCGGCTTCTCGTTGGTCGGCTGCATCTTGGGAATGCGGCTGCCCTTGGCGCGATCCTGCGCGACCCCGAAGCCGCCAAGGACGAAGATGTCGCCGGCGTTTTGGTGCATGAGCTGCGGCTCGAGGCACTTGGGCCAAATCTGGTCCGGGCCGTGAGCGCGGATCAGGACGCCGCTGTTGCCCGGCTTCTCCGGCCAGCGCCAGTCGAACTTCAGGGCGAAGTCCCTGAACTGCTGGTTGGTCTTCAGGTAACCGGCCGGCGTGCCGGCGCAGCGGATGACGCCATCCTTGACCGTCCACACGTCCTCCATCTTCTTGTCGGCGGCGTCCTTGAGGTAGGCGCTGAATCCCGTGAGGTCGGTGCCGTTGAAGAGCTTTTGAGCGGTCGCTTGCGTGGTGGCGGCGCCGGCCGGGCGCGGCGCCGCGGCCGCGGCTAAGGGCGTGAGCTCGATGTTGCGAAACTCGATCTCGGCGCCTTCCGATTGGAAGAGGATCTTGCCCGGGATCACCTCCATCTCCGTCGCGGTGTTTTGCACGACGTCGTTCACTTTCATCGTCAGGTTCCCGCCGTCGGCGGTGATCTCGTACTGGTTCCACTCGCCGATCCGCTTCTCGCTGGAGGGCTGGAGCTTCTTGACGTTCCGCCCGCGACGGCGCGATTCATCCACCTTGATGGGGAACCCCTCGACGATCCAGATGTCGCCGGCCTGGTCGGTGGCAAGCTGGCACTCGACGCTGCGCGGCCAGACCTTGTCGGGCGGCTGCACGCGGATCAGGCAACCGCTGTTCCCCTTCTTCTGCGTTCGCCACTGGAAGCGCAGGACGAAGTTGGTGTAGTCCTCGTTGGTCCGCAGGTAGCCGGCCGGCTTGCCGGTGCAGTGGATGACGCCGTCGCGCACGCTCCAGACGTCTTCCAGCTTCGTCGCCGGATCCTGGGAGATGGCGGTCCAGCCGGTGAAGTCCCTGCCGTTGAAAAGTTGGACCGGCTTCTGCTCCTGCGCGCCGGCGGCGGAGCCGAGCGCGGTCAGCATCATGAAGGCGATCATGCCGGCGGCGGCGGCGAGGGTTCGGGTGGGGATCACGTGCATTTTTCCCGTCCTTTCCTGTCACACGTACGGGTGAAACCGATCAGTGTTGCCGCGACGGGCGCCGGCTGTAAACGGTGGGTCAGCGTCTTAATATTGGGCGTGGTCAATTCGCCCGCGGACCGGTAGCCTTGCCGAAACCCGCCCCACGGAGGGGCAGCCCCGGTTGGCCCGCGCAGGCACCACGGTTGTTGACATGGAACTGGATCTTCGACACGCCCGTCACAACGTCCGCGGCCGGATGAACGCGCTCAAGCTGTGCGTCAGCGCCTTCGAGGTGCTGGAGAGCCACGAGGAGCTGCTGGAGTTCCTGGAGCTGATCGAGACCGCCTCGGAGAAGGTGGTCGTCTCGCTCGAGGAGTTGGAAGCCGTCTACGACCGCACCGGCGGCGAAGAGGAACCGCCCGCTTCGGCCGACCCGAGCGCCCCAGGCGCACCGGCCGCGCAGTCCAACGTCTCGCGTCGCCATTAGCGCGATCCGGACCCCCGCCCAACCCGGCCTTGGCGGCTTCTTCACACATGGAGCCCGCCGTATCCACCTCGCGTTAAGGCGCCCCCGCCGTTCCGCGCGCAACCGCCGCGCCCGCCAGCACTTTGCGCTCCGCGCGGGGCGCCAATCAAAGATTCGCACTTCGCCGACGCGGCCGTAACGACCGTCGCGTTCACTCTCCCGCGGGCAAAGTCGAGGCGGGAATCTCGACGCAACCGGAAGGAAACCAACTGATGCGAATCAACGCTCTCTCCCCGCGCTCCGGCCACTCGGGCCGGCCATGCCGCTCGGGCCGCTCGGGCCAGTCGTGCAACTCGGGCCGCGGCTTCACCCTGGTCGAGTTGCTGGTGGTCATCGGCATCATCGCCGTGCTCATCTCCATCCTGCTGCCGGCGCTGTCGCGGGCGCGGGAGTCGGCCAACACGATCAAGTGCTCGGCCAACCTGCGCAGCATCGGGCAGGGGCTGCACCTGTACCTGACCGAGAACAAGCAGACGTTCCCCGCCTCCTACCTGTACCGCGGGCACGCGATCAACAACGGGATCCAGACGCCCGGCGACGGGCAGGCGGACAAGGGGTACGTCCACTGGTCCAGCTACATCTACGGCACCCGCGCCGGGCGCACGCCGGCCGAGGCGTTCATGTGCCCGTCGCTGCCCAACGGGGGGCTGCCGCCGACCAACTCCGCCCCCCCGCACGAGGAGGGGCAGCAGAACGACCCCGCCTTCAGCGGCAGCGAGTTCGACGCGCAGGTGCCGCGCTGCGCCTACACGCTGAACGAGGCCCTCTGCCCGCGCAACAAGATCGGCACCAACATGTCGCCCCTGGGGGCCAACGGGATGCTGTCGCGGTTCGTCCGCGCCGGCGCGGTCCGCAACGGTGCCGAGACCATCCTGGGGACCGAGTTCTGGGGCGACTGGCGGATCGTCTCGGTCGACTCCAACGACCCCAACGCCGCGCAGTTCGTCAAGAGCCACCGCCCGGTGCACGGGTTCCGCGCCGTCGGCGGCGGGGAACTGGACATGAACAAGGTCCAGCGCAGCGGCGGCGTCGGGCGCGGCGGGGGCAAGAGCATCCAGAACGTGCTGCCCTCGGAAGTGAACAAGAACCCCTCGGTCGGCGGTGCGCGGCAGACCCGCCTGGACTGGGTCGGCCGAAACCACGGCCGCGGCGACTGGCGGCAGAAGAAGACCAACTTCCTCTACGCCGACGGCCACGTCGAAACCAAGCTGATCGAGGAAACCCTCAAGCCCTTCCAGTGGGGCAAAGCCTTCTACGGCGTCCACGGCGGCGAGAACGTGCTGTGGGTCAACGAGTGAGCACGGCGGCAGCGGCGGCGGTAGCCGTGCACGGGCCTTGGTGAACGGCCTTGGGCGGCGGGGGGCGGCAGCGCCGCTCGCGCGACACGCGCTCGGCAGCCTGATGCTCCACGTGGCATGGGCTCCCAGCCCATGGCGTGCGTACCCGCTCGCTCGCGGCGCAGCCGCGAAGAAGCAATCGCGGAGCGATCTGCTGCTGACGCCGCGCAAGCTCCGCTGGCCGCGGATGGCTTGATCGGGCTGCGCCCGATGTGCGTGCGTACACGCACCAGGGGCAAGGTGCCCATGCCACGTGAAGCGCGAGATGCGCGTGTCACGTGAAGGGCGAGATGGCCGTGTCACGTGAAGCCGTCGGCGGCGCTTTAATTGTTTCTAATAGATTCACCATAGAACCGGTACACACACGAGAGTCGGAGGATCCCATGGAGAGTGGCAAGAACAAGCGGAAGTCGGATCGGGCGAAGCAAGCTTCCCATCAGCGGGCGGTGGTCGTCGCGGCGGCGGCGATGGTGGCGATCTCCGGCGCGGCGCGGGCGGAGGTTTCGCCGCCCGGCGGCGTGAGCGGGCCGGTCGTCTACAACGTCTCGACCACCGGCGCGACCGCCATCGGGCGGTTCAACTCGATGGAGGGCAACAGCTTCGCCATCACCCTGGGGCAGAACGCCCCGCTGACGATCGGGCGGACCACCTACTCGCTCAACGCCGGCGGCGCTGCCCAGCGACTCGGGGCCCTCGACGCCAGCGCCTCCAGCACCGACCCGCTGCTGGCGCAGGACCGGATGGCTTACTACTACCACCAGACCGGCTCGATCGAGGGCGTCCTGGAACTGGCGGACACCTACGGCCTCAACGCCGCCGCCGCCGTGCGCAAGCCCACCGACGCCACCAGCAGCAACCCGGTCTGGATGATGGGCAACCGGGTCAACGGCGTGAACTACAACAACGCCACCAACGCCGTGGAGATCGTCAGCAGCGGCACGACCGTGCGCAACGAGTTCAACGGCTACACCCTCGGCCGCAACTACCGCAACACCGGCGCGACCGACAACGCCTTCCGCAACAGCGCCTCGACCGCGACGGCGGACCAGGTGACCACCGCGCCGCCGGGGCAGAACTTCGCCCGCATCGCCTGGTCGGACGTGAAGGCGCAGCAGGCGTTCGCCAAGGGCGCACCGGCCACCAGCGCCTTCAACGCCCGCCCCAACACCGTCGGCTACGGGCAGGGCCCCGGCGCGGCGGTGGGCAGCACCACCAACTTCCAGCGCTTCCGCAACGAAACCTCGCTGATCACCGCCACCAACACCTTCGGGCAGGACAATTTCCGCAGCGAGACGATCGCGGTTGTGCCCTTCACCATCAGTGCCAACCCCGGCACCGGGCTGGAGATCCTCTCCAAGACCGACCTTCAGTGGGCGAACGTGACCGGGCGGCTCCAGAACGGCGCGAACTTCAACCACTCGACGCGCGACGTCGGCTCGGGCACGCGCAACCAGTACGCCAACAACCTTGGCATCGATCCCACCTGGGCCGCCGGCGAGCGAGACCGGCGGCACCTCGGCGACGTCGACGGCGCGGGCCCCATCTCGGGCGTCGGGTCCTACTCCGCCCTGACGACCGACGGATCGAGCGTGACCGTTAACGTCGGCGACGAGGCCGCCCCCACCCGCGCCATCTCCGGCTCGTCCTCATCGACCGAGCTCGCCTTCGAGCACCGCGCGGGCGCCCGGCTGCGCTTTGCCGACAAGACCGGCGGCGGCAACGTCAAGGCGGCCGTGCAGTCGTCGCGCATGGGCTTCGGCGTGCTCTCCACCGACAACGCCGGCGTCGAGGGCAAGACCGGCAACGGCTCGCTGGCCGGGCAGATCCGCGTGCTGCGGCTGGACTTCCAGAACGGCCACGGCGCGCTGCTGCCCAAGCCGGACGAGATCACCAGCGGCAAGTACCAGCTCTGGTCGCAGGCGCAGGCGGTCACGGTGAAGGCGAACCCCGCCGCCGCCGATACCAGCGCTCCCGGCGGGCGCGCGATCGCCGGCGACACCGTCGATCACGCCGGCAGCGTCGGCATCCACCGCAAGTTCATCGACAACATCACCAACTCCGTCGGCGACTTCCCCGTCGGCGCGTCGGCCGTCACGCCCGCCGACGGCATCATCAACTCCGGCTTCCTGCTGCCGCAGCTCATGGAGGTGACCAAGAACTTCGACGGCGACGCCTACGGCTCGCGCACCCGCACGGCGGCGCAGCAGGACGTCTACAACTCCTACAAGTCCGCCGCCCTCGCCCCCGGCGGGTTCCTCGACTGGGCGGACCCTTCCGCCGTCGCCGGGTACAACGGCAACACCGTCAAGTACGAGATCTACTCCTACAACAACACCGCCACCAGCAGCTCGGCCAACGCCAACAAGTCGATCGTGATCAACCAGCGGCTCGCCCTGGCGGGCGACTTCAACAACGACAAGGTGCGCGACCTCCAGGACGTGGCCGACCTGGCCCGGGCGCGGGTCAACCCGACCGGCTACGTCAACGGCGCCACCGGCTGGGCGGCCAACTCGGTCATCAGCGGCAAGGCGGGCAACGCCGTGCTGGCGCCGGAGGAAGGGCTGCTGGTGCTGAGCGATTTCGACGGCGACGGTAACTTCCTCAGCCTCGACGCCGCCACCACCGCCACCGAGCCGGTGTCGCGCAAGGACGTGCGCTGGTTCCTCTACGGCGCGGCCGTGGACACGACCGACACCGCCGGCAACGCCACCCTCGCCGCCGCTTACGGCACCGGCGAGGCCGCCTCCATGACCCTGGATCGTAAGCGCCGCGCGTACGGCGTGCGCCTGGGGAACCTGAAGAAGAACGCCGCCGTCGATGCTTACAACGCGACCATCCAGTCGCTGGTCGGCTCGCCCGTCGCCGGCGGCAGCTACGCGGGCGTCTTCACGCAGGCGCAGGCGGACGCGGAGAAGGTCAACAAGTTCGACGTCGATGCCGACGGCTTCGCCGACGTGTACGACGCCGTCACCGTCGATCGCAACCACAACAAGAATTTCACCGTGCTGGCCGACGTGATGGGGGCGGCCGACGACCTGGTCGCCGCGGAGCTGAACGACGACAAGGTGATCAACGCCAGCGACGTCGCCACCATCAACGCCGGCCTGACCGGCACCGGCAAGACCAACTGGCGCGGCGGCGTGCTGACCAAGACCGGCCCGGGCGCGGTGACCATCGCCCGCGCCGCCGGCGCGGGATCCGAGGTGACAGTGCCGGCCGGCGGGCAGACGTTGCGAATTTCCTCCGGCAGCTTCTCCGCCGGCGGCACCGCCGACCCGTTCACCGATTCCGCCGTCGCCAGCCGACGCGTGAGCATCGAGAACAACTCCGCCGGCACCGGCGGCGCGGATCTCGGCTTCAACGTCACCGCCGGCAGCAAGGCGATCAGCGCCCTGAGCGGCACCGGCAAGACCAGCGTCGCCGCCGGCGCCAGCCTCACCGCCGACCACGTCCGCCAGGGTCAGCTCGACGTCAACGGCACGGTCAACGTCCGCACCGGCGGCAACAACACCAGCGCCGTGGACGCGCTCAACATCGGCGACGGCGGGAAGCTGGACCTGCGCGACAACGAGCTGGTCGTCCGCACCGGCGGCGCGGGCGCGTGGGGAGGGACGGAGTACACCGGCGTCGCCAAGCAGATCGCTCGCGGCCGGGCGGGCGGGGCGTGGACCGGCAACGGCTTGGTCACCACCATGCCCGACGCCGCCGACCCTAAGCTGCGCACCAGCCTCGGCGTCGCCACCGCGTCGGAGGTGCTGGGCATCGCCCCCGGCGCGACCGCCACCTGGGCCGGCCAAAGCGTCACCGGCACGTCCGCGCTGGTCCTCTACACCTACGCCGGCGACGCCGACCTCAACGGAAAGATCGACGGCGACGACTACTTCCAGATCGACGCCCACGCCGGCCAAGTTGGCGGCGACGTGAGCTGGTTCAACGGTGACTTCGATTACAACGGCAAGGTCAACGGCGACGACTACTTCCTGATCGACCACAACATTGGCCAACAAAATGGCTCGTTCGCGCCGGCGGCGGCAGGGATTGCCCTGGCCGACGGGGTGACGGCCGTTCCGGAACCGGGATCCGCAGCGCTCATCCTCCTCGCGTGGGGTGCCTCTCTCCCCCTCGCGTCGCGCCGGCGTCGGCGCTGAGCAATCGTTCCCGTTTCAAGTGCCCCCGCGGGGCCGGCGCGCCGTGCGTGCCGGCCCCGCCTTTTTGCGCTGCTGCCGGTGCCCGGTTCTCGGCAACGATTTTGCCTGTCAGGCGTATGCTGTTTGAGACTTGATGGCTTTTGCAAGGGAGCTTTGACACATGCAGCAGCAGCCCAATCACGTGACCCGGCGGGACGTGCTGAGGACGACGGCGGCGGCGTCGGCGGCGGTCGCGCTGACCAGCCTGGGGACCAACTTCGCCCACGCCGCGGCATCCGACCGGATCCGCGTCGGCCTGATCGGCTGCGGCGGGCGCGGCACCGGCGCGGCCGGCGACGTCTGCCTGAGCAGCGATAACGTCGAGCTCGTCGCCATGGGCGACGTCTTCCGCGACCACCTCGACGGCTCCCGGCGCAAGCTGACCGATAAGCTCGGCGAGAAGTACAAGGTCACCGACGACAAGTGCTTCGTCGGCTTCGACGCCTACAAGCAGGTGATCGCCTCGGACGTGGACCTGGTCATCCTGGCGACGCCGCCGGGCTTCCGCCCGCAGCACATCGAGGCGGCGGTGGAGGCGGGCAAGCACGTCTTCGCCGAGAAACCCGTGGCGACCGACCCCGCCGGCGTCCGCCGCGTCCTGGCCGCTGCCGAGAAGATCAAGTCGAAGAAGCTCGGCTTCGTCGCCGGCACCCAGCGGCGTCACGACGCGGGTTACATCGAGGTCGTCAAGCGCATCCACGACGGCGCGATCGGCGAGCTCGTCGCCGCCCAGTGCTACTGGAACCAGGGCTTCCTCTGGAACAAGCCGCGCAAGCCAGACTGGAGCGACATGGAGTGGGAGCTGCGCAACTGGCTCTACTTCACCTGGCTCAGCGGCGATCACATCGTCGAGCAGCACGTCCACAACATCGACGTGCTCAACTGGTGCTTCAAGGATCACCCGGCCAAGGCGTACGGCATGGGCGGGCGACAGGTGCGCACCGACCCGGCGTACGGGAACATCTACGACCACTTTGCCATCGAGTACGAATATCCCAACGGCGCCCGCGCCATCAGCATGTCGCGGCAGATCGACGGGACGGATTCGCGCGTGGCCGAGCGCGTCGTCGGCACCAAGGGCGACGCCGACCCCGCCGGCACCATCCGCGGCGAGAACAAGTTCCGCTACCGCCGCGAGCGCGGCCGGATGGGCCCTTACCAGCAGGAACAAAAGGACCTGATCGACAGCATCCGCACCGGCGAGCCGCTCAACGAGGCCAAGCAGGTCGCCGAGAGCACCCTGACCGCCATCATGGGCCGGATGAGCGCCTACACGGGCAAGGAAGTGACGTGGGAGCAGGCGCTGAACTCCAAGCTCAACCTCTTCCCCGAAGCGTCGCTGAAAATGGACATGACCATCGCCGTCCCCCCGGTGCCAGTGCCCGGGAAGGACCAGTTGGTCTGATCCCCTCTCCCAGTACGCTGGGAGAGGGTTAGGGTGAGGGGTTGTCTCCCCCCAAATGAACCAAACCCTCCCGCGCGTTACACTCGCGCGGGAGGGTTCTTCTTTTATGTCCATCCCCGCCGAAGCGACCGGCCCTGAAGCGATTACCCCGACGCCGGCGCAACCCCTGCCCGACGGCCCGCCGCGCCTGATCGCGTATCGCATCCACAAGTATCCCTCGCTGCCGATCGTGCCCGCCGGCGCGCCGCGCAAGTGGATGGACGAGACCGGCAACCGCTTCGCCTACCGCTGCCTGCCGCTGCTGATCGCCAACCAGAACGGCTGGTTCATCCTCAACGTACACAAGGTCCGCGTGATCTGGACCGGCGGCGCGGGGGAGGACGCGGTGAAGATCATCTGCCGCGGCGGCCCGGCGGAGACGCCCTGCCCGGCGGTCAGCCACTTCGGGCACGGCGTGCTGACGTGGAACCTCAATTACCTCTTCCGCACCCCGCCCGGCTACAACCTCTGGGCGCGCGGGCCCGCCAACTGGCCCAAGGACGGCATCGTCCCGCTGGAGGGCGTCATCGAGACCGACTGGTCCGTCGCCACCTTCACCATGAACTGGAAGCTGACCACGCCCGGCCACGCGGTGGAGTTCGAGCCCGGCGAACCGATCTGCATGATCACGCCGATCAAGCGCGGGGAGGCCGAGCAGTTCCACCCGATGGTGCGGGACCTGGATTCGGTCCCGCAGCTTGAACAACAGTTCAAGGCGTGGGCGAAGAGCCGCGACACGTTCAACAGCGATCTGCGCGATGCCGCCTCCAGGGCAGCGCAGGAGCAGTGGCAGAAGGAATACCTGCAAGGGTACGGCCCCGGCATCAAGGCGCCGCAGCACCAGACCAAGCTCAGCATCCGAGCGTTCGAGCTGCCGCCGCCGCCGACGACGCCGCCGCCCCCGACAACCGCGTCATAGCATCCGCGCCGCAGCGCGCGCGCCCGCCTGCGCTGGCGGTTTCGCCGAGAGAGCGGACGCGCCGCTCCGCCCCTACAATCCGCCCGCGATGAAGTTGGACGTGCTGCAAACCCCCGCCGACGCGCCCTGGTACGCGCAGGGGCTGAAATTCACCTGCACCCAGTGCGGCAACTGCTGCACCGGCGGGCCGGGCTACGTCTGGCTGAGCGAGGTCGAGATCGACCGCCTGAGCGCGCACCTGAAGCTGCCGCGCGAGCAGGTGCTGGAGAAGTACTGCCGGCGGATCGGCGACCAGGTCAGCCTGAAGGAGCGGCGCACGCCGCAGGGGCTGTACGACTGCGTCTTTCTCAACGAGATCAAGGTCGGCGGCGGGCAGGGGAGGCCGGCGCAGGTGAAGCGCGTGTGCGGCATCTACGACGTCCGCCCGCTCCAGTGCCGCACCTGGCCGTTCTGGGACGGCAACCTCGCGTCAAAGGAAACCTGGAACGCCGCCGCCCAACGCTGCCACGGCATGAACCGCGGCCCGCGCGCGTTCACCCGCGAGCGCATCGAGCAACTGCGCGACGCCCCGGATTGGCCCGACAACCCGCCGTCGTCGAAGTAGCGTCACCCGCCGCCGTCGCCTCAGCCGTCGCCTCAGCCGCCACCGACGCCGCCGCCCCGCCGCCGCCGCCGCCGCGCCGACGCCCGACACGCGCGGATTCAGCCACTGTCATTCCGAGGGGAGTTTTACGACCCGAGGAATCTCGGGCGCGAAAGCGTCGTTCCGTCCCGGGATCCCTCGGGTCGCAAAGCTCCCCTCGGAATGACACGGTGCGAATGGCGTCGCGGGTAGCGCCGGTGTGCGCGTTGGCGCCGCCTTGTCGTCCCGGTCGCGCTCCTGAACAATATCGCGCATGATCCGACCTCTAGTCGCGCGCTCCGCCGTCGCCGTCTTGGTCCTGTTGCTCCTCGCCCCGCCCGCCCGCGCCGCCATCGCGTTGCCGCCGATGTTTGGCGACCACATGGTCCTCCAGCGCGGGATGGAGGTTCCCGTCTGGGGGAAGGCCGAGCCGGGCGAGAAGGTGACGATCGAGTACGCCGGCCAGACCGCCGCCGCCACCGCCGACGAGCAAGGCGAGTGGCGGGCGAAGCTGCCGAAGCTGCCCGACGGCGACGCCAGCTCGTTCACCGTGCGCGGCGACAAGAGCGCGGAGGTCGTCCTGCGCGACGTGATCGTCGGCGACGTCTGGGTCTGCTCCGGGCAATCGAACATGCAGTGGAAGCTGCGGCAGTCGCACGACGCGGAGAAGGAGATCGCCGAGGCGAAATATCCCAACATCCGCCTGTTCCGCGTGCCCAACGCGACGTCGACGCGACCGACGCGCGAGCTGAAGGGCGCGCCCGCGTGGGAGGTGTGCACGCCGGAAACGGCCTCCGAGTTCTCTGCCGTCGGGTACTTCTTCGGGCGGCACGTGCACCGGGCGCACCAGGTACCGGTGGGGCTGATCCAGAACGCGTGGGGCGGGATGCCGGCCGAGTCGTTCACGAGCGAGGAGGGGCTCAAAAGTGACCCGGATTTCGCCGTGCTGCTAGAGCGCAAGGCGGCCGCCGGGGGCGGCGACGGCGGTGACGCTGAACTCCGCCGGCGCATCAACATGGACCGCCAGAAGTACGAAAAAGCCCTGGCCGACTGGCAGGCCAAGCACCTGGGCGCCGACGGCCCGGACACCGGCGTCGCGCAGGGCTGGCTCAATCCGGGCCACGACGAAAAAGAGTGGAAGACGATGGCCCTTCCCAAGCCCTGGGAAAGCGAGCCAGAAATGGACATCAACGGTGTCGTCTGGTTCCGCCGCGCGGTCGAGATCCCGGCGGCGTGGCAGGGCAAGCCGCTGGTGCTGTCGCTGGGCGCGATCGACGACTACGACACCACCTACGTCAACGGGAAGCAGGTCGGGCAGACGCGCGGCGAGGGGGCGTTCGAGGTCCAGCGGCAGTACGACGTGCCGGCGGAACGGGTGAGCGGCGGCAAGGCGGTCATCGCCGTGCGCGCCTTTGACACCGCCGGCGAGGGCGGGCTGGTCGGCCCCGAGGCGGCGATGAAGCTGGCCGTGAAGGGCGACGCGTCGCACCAGCCGATCGCGCTGGCGGGCGAGTGGAAGTACCGGGTGGAGAAGCGCTACGACGCCGCCACGATCCCGCCGCCCGCCGCCCCGCCCAAGGCGGACGCGCCGTACCTGCCCACGAACATCTACAACGCGATGGTCCACCCGCTGCTGCCCTACGGCATCAAGGGGGCGATCTGGTACCAGGGCGAGTCCAACGCCGCGCGGGCCGAGCAGTACCGCAAGCTCTTCCCCGCCATGATCGCCGACTGGCGCAAGCAGTGGGGCCAGGGCGACTTCCCCTTCCTGTTCGTGCAGCTCGCCAACTTCGGCCGCAACAACGAGCAGCCCGGCGACAGCCACTGGTCGGAGCTGCGCGAGGCGCAGACGATGACGCTGGCAAAATCGCCGAACACCGCGATGGCCGTCACCATCGACATCGGCGAGCGCGGCGACATTCACCCCAAGAACAAGCAGGACGTCGGCAAGCGCCTCGGCCTCGCAGCCGACAAGCTCGTCTACGCCAAAGCCGGCGTCGCCCACTCCGGGCCGATGTACAACTCGATGAAAATCGAGGGCGACCGCATCCGCCTGAGGTTCACCCACGCCGAGGGGCTGAAGTTCAAGGACGGCAAGGCCAGGGGCTTCGCCATCGCCGGTGAAGACCAAAAGTACCGCTGGGCCGACGCGACGATCGAGGGCGACGAGGTGATCGTCCGCGCCGACGCCGTGAAGAACCCGGTGGCCGTGCGCTACGCGTGGGACGACGACCCGCAGGTGAGCCTCTACAACGCCGCCGACCTCCCGGCGTCGCCGTTCCGAACCGACGACTGGAAGATGAAGACCGCGGGCGCGAAGTAGCCCCGCGCACGTTCACGCCGGCCTTCCTTCGCGGGCGGGGGCGAAGATGACGGGGTATGATCGCGGGCATGCGAAACGAGTTCACGGCGGTGATCGAGCAGGACGAGGGGTGGTTCATCGCCTACTCGCCCGAGATCCCGGGCGCCAACGGGCAGGGGCGCACCTAGGAGGAAGCGGTGCAGAGCCTTGGCGCGGCGATCCAGTTGATCCTCCAGGATCGCCGTGAGGACGACTTGCGCGGCGTGCCGCCTACGGCCATTCGCGTGACGGTCACGATCGGATGAACACCGGCGCCCTGCTGCGGCATCTTCGCTCGCACGGGTGCGTCCTCAAACGCGAGGGCGCGGGCCACTCGCTCTGGACCAACCCGCGAACCGGGCAAACGGAAGCGGTGCCGCGTCACACCGAGATCTCAAACGTGCTGGCCCGAAAGATCTGCCGCGGACCGTCGGTTCCAGAGATCGGCCGCTGATCGCGCCGGACCTGCGCGGCCGGTAAGAAGCGGCTTGCTGATGCTGCCGCGCGTCACGTCGGGGCCAAATTTCTTCTCGAGTTGAAAACCCGTCTCGCGGGCAGCGCATCTGCTCAAGCGGCGCGACCACGGGCCGATGAGAACAGTCCGGGCCTGTCGCGCGGGACGTTGTTGGTCCCGCCGGCCGCCATTGTTCTCCCGAGACCCGAGGTCGCAGATGCTTTCTTCGTCGTTGCTCTCCGTCGTGATGTTCATTGGCGCCTACGCGCACGCCGCCACCGCGGCGAAGGAGCCGGCGCCCGCGCCGGGCGAGCAGCAATCCGCCGCCGTCGCCTCGGCCGCGCCTTCCACGCAGCCCGCGCCGGCGGGCGTCGTCACCGCTGCTTCGGGCGCCAATGTAGAATCGCTTTCATCCATTTTGGGCAAGACGCGCTTCGGGCAACTGGTCGAGGGGAAGAAGCAGGTCACGCTGGCGGAAGTGAAGGATCCGCTCTTCTGGCTCGACACCATCCGCGACCTCGCCGTCGCCGCTTTGGGGTTCATCCCGCGCGTGATCGTCGCCGGGCTGTTCCTCATCTTCTTCTGGCTCGTCTACCGCACGGTGCGGCGGCTGGTGCTCGGGTCGCTGTCGGCGGCCAGCGTCGATCCGTCCATCCGCGACATGCTCGGGCACATGCTGAAGTGGGCGATCATGGGCTTCGGCGTGGTGATCGCCTGCAACCAGATCGGCGTGCAGATCGCCGCGCTGCTCACCGGCGTGTCGATCATCGGCCTGGCCGTCGGCTTCGCGGCGCAGGAGACGCTGGCCAACTTCATCGCCGGCATCGTGATCTTCTGGGACAAGCCGTTCAAGGTCGGCGACTTCGTCGAGATCGACGGCGTCTTCGGCGAGGTGAAGCGCGTCACCTTCCGCTCCACGCGCATCCTCGACGGCAACGGGCAGTTCTTCGTCTTCCCCAACACCACCATGCTCGCCACGAAGCTGAGCAACCACAGCACGCACCCGGCCACCAAGGTGAAGCTGGAGATCGGCATCGCCTACAAGGAATCGATCGACGCCGCCCGCAACGTGCTGCTGGAACTGGTCAAGGGGGACGACCGCATCGCCGCCGAGCCGGAGCCGAGCGTGGGCGTCGCCCGCTGCGCCGCCAGCAGCGTGGACCTGTCGCTGTCGTTCTGGGTCCACGACGAAACCGTCGCCCGCGGCATGCCCGGCGAGTACCTCGAGAAAGCGAAGAATGCTTTGGACGCCGCCGGCATCACCATCCCCTTCCCGCACGTGCAACTGCTGGTGGACAAGGGCCCGCAGGAGATGACGATCTCGCCGGAAGAGGAGCCGCAGCCGATGCGCCGGGCGGGGTAAGGCCGATCCGCGCAGGAGGTCGCCACTCCCTCTCCCCCGACCCCGGCGGAGAGGGCAGCGGAGAGGGCACGGGAGAGGCAGGAAAGCCCCGCGGGGCGCGCGGCGCGTCGCTTGACCGCTCCGGCGGGTCGCCCATGATGCGGCAATGAGCGACGCTGCTTCCACGGAGGGTCGGGTTGACGTCGGGGTGGTCGGGTGCGGGCGGATGGGGCAGTTGCACGCGCGGGTCTACTCGCAGATGCCGCAGGTGCGGCTGGTCGGGGTGTACGACGCCGACCACGACGTGGCGGCGGCCGCGGCGGAGAAGTTCGGCGGCGAGGTGTTCGACAGCGTCGAGGCGCTGGCCGCGCGCGTGCGGGCGGTCACCGTCGCCGTGCCCACGCAGTTTCACGCGGCGGTCTCCGAGCCGCTGCTGCGCCGGCGGGTCGCCTGCCTGATCGAGAAGCCGCTCGCCAAGGACGTGGCCGAGGCGCGGCAGATCGTCGCCTGGGCCGAGCAGCACGGCGCGCTGGTGCAGGTCGGTCACATCGAGCGGTTCAACCCGGCGATCCGCTCGATGGGCAAGGTGGCCGGCGCCGTCGAGCCGCGCTTCATCGAGGTCATCCGAATAAGCCCGCTCACCTTCCGCAGCATCGACGTCGGCGTGGTGCTGGACATGATGATCCACGACATCGACATCGTGCTGCGCCTGGCGCGGTCGAGCGTCACGCGCATCGATGCCGTCGGGGTGAGCGTCATCGGCGGCGTCGAGGACATCTGCAACGCCCGCCTGACCTTCGCCAACGGGTGCGTGGCCAACATGACCGCGTCGCGGCTGGCGCTGAAGACCGAGCGCAAGCTGCGCGTCTTCTCCCCCGACGCGTACGTCTCGATCGACTACCAGAAAAAGTACGGCATGGTCGCGCGCAAGACCGAGAACCTCGGCGCGATCCGCGACGCCGTCGCGCAGATCCGCGCGGGGCAGATCGAGGATTTGTCGCAGCTCAACTTCACCGACCTGGTGAGCGTGGAAGAGCTGAAGATCGATGACGTCGAGCCGCTGCGCGCGGAGCTGGACGCCTTCATCCACTCCGTGACCACCGGCGCCCCGCCGGAGGTCCCCGCCGAGGACGGCCTGGCCGCCGTGGAGACCGCGACGCGCATCGTCGAGGCGATCGGAAACGAGAAGATCGAGTGAGGAGAGGGAAACGATGAATGATGAATGCTGAATGCTTAATGAAGAAGCGCCCGAGCGACGGGAACGTCCGCCCGCCCTTTCTTCCGTTCATCATTCAGGATTCATCATTCAGCGCTCCCCTCATCTTCCCGCCCAGCGCGTGTAGTTCTGCATGGCCATCTCGATGGCGGTGTTCACCATGTCGGCGTCGGAGCGGATGACGGCGTCCTTCACCAAATTTTCCTGGACCTGCTGCCGCAGGGCGCGGAACTGCTCGGTGCGCAGGCGCTCGAATATCTGCGTCTGCACGGCGTCGTCCTCGAACTCGGTCTGCTTCCCCTCGGTCTTGTGCTCGACCTTGGCGAGGTAAAGTGCGTTGCCGGCGCGGACGACCGGCGTGACCCCGCCGACCGGCGTCGCCCAGACCGCCTGCTCGACCGGCTCGATGGCGAACGCCCCCTTCTGGATCGGCGCCCCGAGGTCCCCGCCGCTGGCCAGCAGGCGCGGGTCGTCGTTGACCGCGCGGGCCAGTGACTCGAACGGCTCGCCGGCGTTGACGATCCGGCTGCGCAGCCCGGCGATCTTGTCCGTCGCCGCCTCGATCCCGCGGCTCTTGGCGATGTCCACCTTGATCAGGCGGAAGCGCGCGGTCGAGCGCTCGGCGAACTCGCGCTCGCGGTTGCGGTCGTAGTAGGTCCGCACGTCGCTGGCCGACACCTGCACGCGCGGCATGATCTTCTTCTGGTAGTAGATCTGGCTCATGAAGACGCGGAACTGCTGGCGGACGAGGTCCTCGAAGTCCTCCCCGCGCGCCGCCGCCCGCTGCCGCGCCACCTCCGACGAGCCGCCGGCCGCAATCTCCTGCCGCTTGCGCCACTGCATCGTCAGCGCCTCGGCCAGGTCCTTGTCCTTCTGGTCCAGGTTCCGTTCGGCGGCGGCGTACTCCAACTCGAGGTTGCGCAGGGCGTAGACCTGCTTGGTGATCTCGTCGCTGGCGACCCGGCGGAAGCGCTGCTCGTCGAGGTCCTTCGCCCGCGCCGCCAGCACCGGCTCGACCAGCGCCAGCACGCGGTTGGCGTAGATCGGCGTGCCGTTGACCTCCATCACCACGCCGCCGATGGTGAGGTACTGCCCCGACGAAGCGCCCGGCGCGACGCGGCCCGCGGTGGCGCCGGTGGTCGCCGGGACGGGCGGCGCGGGAGCGGGCGACGCGGGCGACGCCGGTCCGGTGGCGGAGACTTCATCGGGGCGGGCAGCGCCGGGCGGGATGACGTTTTCCTGGACCGTGCGCGACACCCCGTTCTGATCGACGCCCGCCCCGGTCGTCTCCCCCGATGCGCCGGCCTGCCCCGCTTGACCGCCCGCGCCGCCTTGTCCCGCGTGCTCCGGGCGGCCCTGCGTGTGGGGCGTGTTGAACAGTGCGCCCGGCTGGTCGGCGCCGCTGAGCGGGTCCTGGGGCAGCGGCTTTTCGGTGCGGTTGGACGGCCCCGGCGTGAACTGGGCGCGCGTGAGGGGCCGCGGCTTCTCCCCGCCGAGCCCGCAGCCCGACAGCGAAGCCGCCATCACCGCCAACCCCGCCGCCGCCGCCGCCGCGCCCGCGCGCCAACCGGATGTCATGCTCTGCTCCTTGCGCACCTTGGCGGTGCGACCCTCCAACGGTATCGGCCCCCGCGCGGCGGGACAAGCGACGACCGGCCGCGGAGAGGCACCCGCCTACACGCGGAACAGCGCGCCGATGCGCCGGCCGAGGAACGAGTTGGCTGAGAGGATGGTCAGCGTCAGCAGCGCCATCGCCCAGACGCCCAGCGCGCTGGCGATGTAGGGGCCGTCGCCGAGGCGGAGGAACAGCTCGTAGATGGCCTTGGTGATCGGCCAGTACGTTTGCCGCTGGGCGAGGATGAGCGAGTCGCTCACCTCCAGCATCGCAAAGGCGAAGGCGAGCAGCGCGCCGGCGACGAGGTTGGCGCCGATCAGCGGCACGGTGATCCGCCGCAGCGTCAGCCAGCCGGACGCCCCAACGTTGTGCGCCGCCAATTCGAGGTCGCGCGGCGTCTGCTCCAGCCCGGCGACGGCGCTGCGCACGACGTACGGCAGGCGGCGCATCGCGTAGGCGACGATCAGCAGCACGGTCGGGTTTTCGGTGACGTCCACCAGGCTGCGCAGCCGCGGGCGCTGCGGGCCGAACCACGTCTGGAGCTGGAGGCTCACCGCCAGGTAGCCGAACGCCAGCACGATCCCCGGCACCGCCAGCGGGAGCATCGCCAGGCTGTCGATCAGCCGCCGGCCCGGCAGGTCGGAGCGCACCACCAGCCAAGCGATCACCAGCCCCAGCGCGACGTCCAGGATCACGCTGGCGCCGGCGAACAGGACGCTGTTGCGCACCGCGGGGATCGCGATGTCGTGCGTCAGGGCGTGGTGGTAGTGCTCCAGGGTGAAGACCCGCGGCAGCGCCGACTGATACCACGAGCCGACGCCGCTCACGCTGGTCAGGATCACCCCCAGGTGCGGGAGCAGCGCCAGGAAGCTGATAGCCAGGAACGGCGCCAGCGCCAGCGCGCCGCGCCAGCCGCTCAGCCGAGCAGCGGCCGATTGGGTCGAGGCCTTCGTCAGCGCCGCGTCCTGCCGGCGGCCAAGGACGAACTTGCCGATCACGTAAAGGATCACGCTGCCCAGCAACATCACCACGACCAGCGCGTACGGCAGCGGATTGCCGCTCACCTGCGTCAGGCGGTGGAAGACCTGCACCGGCGTGACGTCGTAGAAATCGAACATCAGCGGGGTGCCCAGCTCCGTGAAGCTCCAGATCAGCACGATGGTCCCGCCGGCGAACAGCCCGGGGCGCAGCAGCGGGAGCGTGATGCGGCGGAAGATCCGCCAGCGCGACGCCCCGAGGTTCGCCGCCGCCTGCTCCATGGCCGGGTCGAGGTTGGCCAGCGACGCCGCGACGTTGAGGTAGAGGATCGGGTAGAGGCTCAGCGCCTCGACGAGGATCACGCCCAGCAGGCGGGCCGTGCCCAGCCAATCGACCGGCGCGTTCTCGCCGACGAAGCCGAGGCTCTGCGCGATCGCGGTGAACGCGCCGTAGCGCCCGAGGATCTGCCGCATCCCGATCGCCCCGACGAACGGCGGGAGGATCAGCGGCACCAGCAGCAGCGCGCCAGCCACGCTCTTGCCGCGGAACTCGTACCGCACCGACAGCATCGCCAGCGGGACGCTGATCAGCGTGCACAGGAGCGTGACGCAGACGGCGATGCCGGCGCTGTTGAGCATCCCGCGGCGCAGGTCGGGGTCGAGGAAGATCGCCTTGAAGTACCCGAGCGTGAAGGCGCCGGGCTGACCTTCGATCGGCACGCCGAAGAACGCGACGCGCACGACCTGGTAGATCGGCCAGAGGAGAAAAACCCCGAACGCCGCGAGGATGAGGACGAGCCAAAGCCAGGGCCACGCGCGGCGCATGCTGGGTTACGGCGCCGCCGCTGCGGGTGGCGAGGCGGGGCGGGCCGGAGGCTCGCTGGCGGCGGCGGCGGCGATGAATTCGATCTCGGTGAAGATCCGCCGGAACGCCTCGGGCAGGCCCGGCGCGATGTCGTCGGCGGAGACCGTCTTGCCGCCGTACGAAATCGTGATCGCGTGCGCGTCAACGATGTTGGCGTCGCGGTAGCTGTCGTTGAGCTGGTCCCACCCGTCGAACATCCCCGCCAGCCGCTCGAGCCGCTCGCCCGGCAGCCGCGCGGTGGCGGGCGTCAGCACCCGCCCGATCACCTGCACGAACCCGTCGGGCCAGATGACGACGCGATCATCGGTCCCGGCGATCCCGCCGGTGCGGTGGTAGAGGATCGGCTGCGTGGTCGCGGCGGCGGCGGCGGCGGCGCGGGCGTCCGAGGTCGGCGGCTGGACCGGCGCCGTCCCGCGCGAGCGCGACGCGCAGCCGGTGACCGCACACAGCGCCGCGAGGATGCACAGGGCCCGAATCGCGTTCACGTTTGATGATCCTGGCACGCCAACCGATGCGCCGCGACGAGCGCTCACGATCCGCTCGGCGCAAGCCGGCTGCCGAGGGTGAACCACCCCTTGGAAGGGTCATAGATGAGCTGGAGGTTTCGCCGGTCGAACTCCTGGAACCACCGCCACCACTCGATGGGCGTGAGGTCTTCGCCGGGGTTGGCGTCGGCGTCTCCGCCGAGGCGGATCTTGGTCGGCTCGCCCGCCACGCACGCCGGCCACAGCCCGCGGCTGCTGGCCCAGTGGTAGATGGTGTTGTGGTTGGTGGTCTCGTAAACGGTCATGCGATCCTGCCGCGCGGTCGAATGTAACCGCCGCGCGGGGGCAAATCCATCCGCCTCGCCGGCACGGGAATAACCCCGCCCGGCCGGCGGTATACCCAGGCGTGGGAGAGGCGATCGCGGCGGAGGGATTGTCCAATGGGCACGCGCGGCACGTGGGCGGTACTGGCGGCGACGGTAGTCCTCTTAAACTTCTCCACCACCGCCCGGGCGGTCACCGGCGGGCAGGTCGACACCTTCGAGGACGGCACCATCATGGGCTGGTCCGGCGCCGCTCCAGCCAACATCTCGACCGGCGGACCCTCGGGCGCCAACGACAACTACCTCAAGCTCACCTCCACCAACAACCTGGCCGCGTTCAACCTGAACCAGTGGTCCGGTAACTACGCGTCGGCCGGGATCACCGACGTCGCGCTCGACCTGCTCAACCCCAACGAGGACCCGGTGCAGATGCGGCTCGTGCTGATCGGCGCCAACGGCACGCGCTGGACCTCGATCACTCCCGCCGACGTGCCGGGCGACAACACCTGGCGGCGGTACGTCCTGTCGCTGCGGCAGGCGGACCTGGTCAACGTGCAGGACACCGGCGACACCTGGGCCGCCAGCATGGCCAACGCCCAGCGGCTGCTCATCCGCCACGACACCGGCCCCGGCGCCGGCGGGACCCACTTCATCGGCACCTTGGGCATGGACAACATCACCGCCGTCGTCCCGGAGCCGGCATCGACCGCGCTGCTGCTCGCGTCAGCCGCGCTCGTCGTGCACCGGCGCCGCCCGCGACGACGGTCCTAGCGCCCGCACCGCATCCGCCCACCGGTTGAGCGTTCGCCGCGCCCCGCGCGCGCCCCCCCCCCGCCGACTGTACAACGCATCATTTTCACCCTAATTTACGTCCTTCTCCTTGTGAAGGACGTCCTCCATGAACCCCGTGATCACCGGCCGCGCCTACGTGCTCGGCGACAACATCGACACCGACCAGATCATCCCCGCGCAGTACCTGTCGTTTAACCCGTCGCTGCCGGAGGAGCGCAAGTACTTCGGCATGTACGCGATGAGTTCCGTTCCCGAGGGGCAGCGCGGGCTGCCGGCGGGGAACGTGCCGTTCGTCCGCGAGAACGAGTTCAGGAGCGACTTCCGGATCGTCATCGGCGGCAAGAACTTCGGCTCCGGCTCCAGCCGCGAGCACGCCCCGCTCGCCCTGGCGGAGGCGGGCGTCATGTGCGTCATCGCCGAGTTCTACGCGCGCATCTTCTTCCGCAACAGCGTCAACGGCGGGTACCTCATCCCCTTTGAATCCGAGGAGCGACTGGTCGAGCGGATCAAGACCGGCGACGAACTGGAAGTGCTGATGGACCAGCACGCGCTGGTCAACAAGACCGACGGCAACCGCTTCGCCCTCAAGCCGCTCGGCGACGTCCTGCCCATCATCGAGGCCGGCGGCGTCTTCAACTACGCCCGGCAGGCGGGGATGCTGAAGTAGCCGTCGCGCTCGGCGCAGAGCCCGTTGTCGCCCCGCAGCCATCTTGTCCGCGGCCGCTGCTTGGGCGCGGGCGGTTCCCGCGCCCTTCCCCGCACCCTTCCTAGCCAGCGCCGCCTCCCTCGGTAGAATGCCCGCCCGATGCAGAACGTCATCGTCATCGACCACCCCGTCGTGCAGACCAAGCTGACCGAGCTGCGCGACCGCTCGGCCAACCACCGGACGTTCCGCACGCTGCTCAACCAGATCGCGTCGCTGATGGTCTACGAGGTGACGCGCGACTGGCCCACCGAGCCGCGCACGATCGAGACGCCGCTGGAATCCATGCAGGGCCGGCGGCTCTCCAAGCGCGTCACGCTGGTGCCGATCCTGCGGGCCGGGCTGGGGATGAGCGACGGCGTGCTCCGCATGCTTCCCGACGCGCGGCTCGGCCACCTCGGCGTCTACCGTGACGAACAGACCCTCGAGCCGGTCAGCTACTACCAGAAGCTCCCGCCCGACATCGCTCAGACCGAGGTGCTGCTGATCGACCCGATGCTCGCCACCGGCGGCTCGGGCTCGGCCGCCGTGTCCTTCCTGAAAAAGGCGGGCGTCACCGGCATGCGCTTCGTCTGCCTGGTCGCCGCGCCGGAAGGCATCCGCGCCCTGCACGCGCACCACCCGGAAGTGCCCATCTACTGCGCCGCCATCGACCGGCAACTGAACGAAAAAGGGTACATCCTGCCCGGGCTCGGCGACGCGGGGGATCGGATCTTTGGGACGTAGTGGGGGAAGCGACGGAGCGACGAAGGGACGAAGGGACGAAGGGAAAGCAGAGCCAATGCCAGTCGCCTTTGGTCCCGTCATGACAGCGCCGCCGCTCGCAGCCTTTCGCTGATCTGCTCTTTCCCTACGTCGCTTCGTCGCTCCGTCGCTTCGTCCCTCTCCCTGAACCCATGCTCCAACAAACCTTCGATCCTCACGACCTCGCGGTGGTCGGCCTGCTCGTGGTTCTCGAGGGCGTGCTGTCGATCGACAACGCGCTGGTGCTCGGGCTGCTGGCCAAGCGGTTGCCCAAGCGCATGCAGGCCCGCGCGCTGACCTACGGGCTGGTCGGCGCGTTCGTCTTTCGCCTCATCGCCATCGCGACGGCCTCGTGGCTGCTGCACTGGCGGATCGTCAAGTTGCTCGGCGGCGGCTACCTGGTCTTCATCGCGGTCAAGCACCTGTTCTTCGAGGCGCAGGAGCAGAAGCCGGAGCACGTCGGCGTCGGCCCGGACAACGAGCCGGCCCTGATCGACGACCGGACCGGCGAGCCGATCGCGCCGGAGGACGCCGACGTCGAGATCAAGGAGCGCATCCCCGTTCCGCTCCCCGACGACACCCGCGCCGCCCCGGCCGACCATCCCGACACCGACGCCGTCGCGCGGCGCAAGTTCTGGGTGACCGTCGGCGTGATCGAGCTGACCGACATCGCCTTCGCGATCGACTCGATCCTGGCGGCCATCGCGCTGGTCGGCTCGGCCCCGGCGGGGCACGCCGGCACGCACCCCAAGCTCTGGGTCGTGCTCACCGGCGGCATGATCGGCGTGGTCCTGATGCGCTACGCGGCAGTCATCTTCATCAAGATGCTCGAGCGCTTCCCGCGCTTCGAGACCGCCGCGTACCTGTTGGTGATCGTGATCGGCGGCAAGCTCGTGATCGACTGGGCGGCCAACTCCGCTGAGCACCCTCACCGCGTGGACTTCCACAGCCCGAGCAGCCCGGCGTTCTGGACCTTCTGGATCCTCATGGTCGCCTGCTTCTGCGTCGGGTTCATCCCGAAGCGCACGGCGAGGGGATGACGATTGACGATGGATGATTGGAACTTGAAAGGCGCCGGCACGCACGCGCACGCACGCACGCACGCACGCACGGGGCGCGCCGTTCAAGTTCCAATCCTCAATCCTCAAGCGCAATCGCCATCTTCAGTCCCGCGGGCCGGACAGCGCTCGCGGCGGGGCCGCGGGGATGGCGGCGGTTGGGGGCGGGGGGACGTTGAAGGGTTGGGGCGCGGGCGAAGCCGACGCCGCGGGGGTTCGCGCCGGGGTGGCCGCGGCTTCGGGCGCGGTCGCGCCATCGCCGGACGTCCCGCCGCCACCGCCGCCGCCGCCGCCGCCGCCGCCGCCGATGCGGAACTTGCTCAAGTCGACTTCCGGCAGCGGGCCGTGCGGGATCGGCGGCTTCACCAGCGCGCTCTCGTCCTTCAGCCCCGGCCCTGGCACCACGCCCAGCTTGCGCAGCGCGTCGTTCACGCGCTCGTCGTTGGGGTTGAGGTTGTACGCCCGCTTCAGCGTCTGCTGCGCGCGCGGGGTCTGCCCGACCTGCGCCAGGTAGAGCCCGTACTCCTTGGCGATCGTGAAATCCCAGGGCTCGATGATGTGCGCGCGGTTGTAGGCGTCGATGGCCGAGTCGGCGTCGCCGCGGTTCTGGTAAACCTTGGCCAGCAACAGGTAGTCCTGCGCCTGGTTGCCCGAGCGGGCGCGCTGCTCCAGGGCGTTGGTCTCGGCGTCGTTCTCGTCGCTCTTGGCGATCACGCTGGCCAGCGCGTCGGCCGTCCGCAGGCGCTGCGACTGGTCTTCCTGCCCGGCGAGCGTGCGGTACTGGGCGTCGATCGAAGCCTTGTACGCCTGGATCGCCTGCTGGTACTGCTTGAGGTTCTCGTACGACTGCCCGAGGTAATATTGGCTCTTGTAATCGCGCGGATCGGAGCGCAGGGCGTTGCGGAAGGAGCCGGCGGCGTCGGCGTAGTTACCCTGCTCGAACTCCTTCATCCCCTGCTGCCGCGCCTGCGGCGCGGTGGAGAGGATTTCCTGCTGGCAACCGAGCGGCGCGGTGCCGATCAGCGCCGCGGCCGCGGCCGAGATCAGTAGACGGTGCG
Source organism: Tepidisphaeraceae bacterium (assembly GCA_035634055.1). Classification (GTDB taxonomy): domain Bacteria; phylum Planctomycetota; class Phycisphaerae; order Tepidisphaerales; family Tepidisphaeraceae; genus JAICTV01. The sequence goes on from DASQDR010000239.1 coordinate 54,868, forward strand.
CGCGAGAAGGACCAGACGCGTTCATGCCACCTCCGTGTAGCCCCGCCGCCCGCGCCCGCGCCGGTTTCCGACCGGGCGCGCGCGGTGCCGGCGTCCGATAACGTAGGGGAAACCGGTCGTTTTGCAAGCAATCCGCGCCGCCCGTCCGCCCGCGAGCGCGGCGGGAGTTTGCCCATCTTCCCGCCCGTTCATATGATCCGCCGCATGCCCGTCGGGACGATCGAGCGCATCGGACGCAACACCAACAACACGCTGGCGGCGTTCGGGGACTTCTCCGTCTTCGTCGCGCGCACCTTCCGCTGGCTCGCCACCGCCCTTAAGCCCAAGAACCTCCGACTGCTCTTCCCGCTCATGTACGAGGTGGGCGTGCGCTCGGTGCCGGTCATCTCCGTCACCGGCGCGTTCATCGGCATGGTGATGGCCGTCGAAACGTACACCCAGTTCAAGGCCATCGGTCAGGAAGAGCGCATCGGCAGCGTGATCAGCGTTTCGGTGGTCAAGCAGATCGGCCCGGTGCTGGCGGCGGTCATGCTCGCCGGCCGCATCGGCGGCGCGCTCACCGCCGAGCTGGGAACCATGAACGTCACCGAGCAGCTCGACGCCCTGCGCGTGATGGGGTCCGACCCGATCCGTTACCTCGTCGTGCCGCGCTTTATCGTCTGCATGATCCTGCTGCCCATCCTGACCATCTACAGCGACCTGCTCGGCGTGCTGGGCGGGTGGGCGATCTCCACGAAATTCCTCGGCGTCGGCGACCAGGCGTACTGGCAGTACTCCGCCCAGGGCACCGACACCTGGCAGATCATGGAAGGCGTCTTCAAGAGCTTCTTCTTCGGCGGGGCCATCGGCTTGATCAGTTGCTACAAGGGCTTCACCTGCGGCAGCGGCGCCTCCGGCGTCGGCCGCGCCTGCACCGAAAGCTTCGTCCTCAGCTTCATGGCCATCATCGTGCTCAACTTCTTCTTCGCCCAGATTCTCAAGGATTGGTACCTGACGATCTACGGCGTGCGCAGCTTGTTTGGATGAGATCGGGTTTCGGGGATCGGGTAAAGAACCCAAAGGCCACGCTACTCGCCCGACACCCGATCTTCACCCGACACCCGACACCCCAAACCCGACCCCCATGTCCTTCATCGAACTCCGCAACGTCTCCAAGCGCTTCGGCTCCCTGGTGGTGCTGCGGAACCTCACGCTCGCCATCGAGAAGGGCCAGAGCCTGGTCGTGATCGGCGCCAGCGGCACCGGCAAGAGCGTGATGCTGAAGCACATCGTCGGGCTGCTCCGGCCCGACCACGGGGAGGTCTGGATCGACGGCCGGCGGATCGACAACCTGGCGGAGCGCGACCTGGTCGACGTGCGCACGCGCTTCGGCTTCCTCTTCCAGATGGGCGCGCTGTTCGACTCGCTCACCGTCGCCGAGAACGTCGCGTTCCCCGTGGTCGAGCACACGCACAAGCCGGCGGAGGAGATCGCCGCCATCGTCAAGACCAAGCTCCGCCAGATCGGCCTGCCCGACGCCGGCCCGAAGATGCCGGGCGAGCTGTCCGGCGGGCAGAAGAAGCGCGTTGCCCTGGCCCGGGCCATCGCGCTGGACCCGGAGGTGATCCTCTACGACGAGCCGACCACCGGGCTCGATCCGGTGCGCTCGGACGTGATCAACGAGTTGATCCTCAAGCTCCAGCGCGAGCTGCACGTCACCAGCATCGTCGTCACCCACGACATGAACAGCGCGTTCAAGGTGGCCGACCGCATCGTGATGCTCCACGAGGGACGCATCGTCTTCGACGGCACCCCCGACGAGATCCAAAAGAGCGAGGACCCGGACGTGAAGCGCTTCGTGCAGGGGGAAGCGGACGAGCGAGAGCTGGCGTCATTGAAGTTGTGAAGCGGCCAGCCGCGCAAGCGCCCGAGCGCCGCTGGCAAGCCACACCTCCCGCGTTACCCGTCGGCCGGGCCGCTTGGGCGGCCCCGATCTATTCCGACGGCCGCGCCGCTACTTCCCCGCGTTGCTCGTCACCGTCACCTCCGTCACGCGCCCGCCGCTCAGCGTGAACTTGCCCACCAGCCGGGTCCCATCCTTAAGCGTGCACGCGACCGTCTGCGCCGCGCCGCTGGGCGACAGCGCGAGGGTGGCGCCGCGCTTGCGCAGCTTGGACGCTTCCTCGAACGCCTCCTTCAGCAGCGCGGGGGGGAGCCAGTCTCGCTCGTCGATCTTCAACGTGCCGTCGCGCGCGGCGGCGGACAGGTCTTCGAAGCTGCGAAACCGCTGCCGCTGCGCCGCCGCGCGCGCCAGGGTGCTGGTGAGGGTCTGCACGGTCGCCCGCGCGTAGAGCGCGACGCTGGCGTCGGCCTCCAGCGCGTTCCACCAGTCGGCCCAGCGCGCCTCGAAGCCGTCGGCGGGGCCGAAGTGGTCCAGCCACGCCCGCTCCCACGGCTGCCCGCGCCCGATGGCGCGCATGAAGTTGACGAACGGCTCCTGGTAGCGCCCGCCCTCGGCGTGCGCCAGGAAGTGCACCATCGCCCACGCCTGGTCGTAGTTCGCCTGCGTGAGCTGCGCGTTCCAGTCGGCGTGCGCCAGCGGGAGCATCTGGCGGAACGGGCGGTACTGCTTGGCGCGCACCAGCTTCTTGATCCGCGCCAGCCGCGCGGGCGGGACGATGCCGGTGACGAACGAATCGCCGGTGAACAGTCCCTCGGCAAAGTACTCGGCCATCCCCTCGTTCACCCAGATCGGCAGCCGCCCGCCGATCACGAACCGCGCGAACTGGTGAAAGCCCTCGTGCTGCACGACGTGCCACGTGTCGGCCGACACCTGCTCGCCGGCAATCGCCATCAGCGTGTCGTTGCCGGGGTTGAAGAAGCCGGCGCTCCCCTCCATCCCGCCGGCGGCGAGGTAGTCCTCCTTCCGCCGGAACAGGTAGAACGGCAGCTTCTGGTTCACCTGCCCGGCGAAGCCGCGCGTGCGGCGGTGATACTCCTCGGCCATCCGCGCCATGCGCAGCTCCGCCTCGCGCAGCTCGTCGCCGGCCAGGTCGGTGTGGATGACGTAGTGCCGCCCCTCGTACCGCGGCAGCTCGCGCCGGACCTGCGCGGTCACGGGCGGCGCCGGCGGCGCGAGCGATGTGAAGCACACCACTGCCGCGACGAGGATGAGTTGGAACCGCGGGCGCACCGCGCGAATTGTACCCGCGGGCGGGCCGCCGCAACGTTGACGCAGCGCGCGCCCGCCGGCTCATTCGCCCGCCGCCGCACATTCCGTTTCAGCCGTCGGCGGCAACGGTCCGATAACGAAAGGGGCGGCCGGCGATCGGCGGGAACGTCACCCCCGCGCCGCCTACGCTCACTCCGGCCGCCGCGCGACCGCGGCGCGCTTGCCGCGCCAGCGGCGGGCCCGGCTTGCAACGCGGCAAGGCAGCGAATACAAGCATCCGCGATTCTCTCTCTCGCGCGCGCACCGCACCACCAACGATGTCCCCCTACCGTCGCAACATTCTCGTCGGCGTCACCGTTCTGGGGGCGATGATCACGCTCGGCTGGATGATCCTGAAGTTCGGGGATCAGCCCGCGCGCTTCTTCGCCACGCCCAGCCAGCCGCTTTTCTTCAACACCGACCGGGCCGACGGCCTCGGCGAGGGCTCGAGCATCACTTACCGCGGCGTGGTCGTCGGGCGGGTGAAGACGGTGGCGCGCTCGGAGAACGGGCAGGACGTCATTATCACCGCCGAGGTCGACCGCGCCCCGCCGCTGCCCGGCAACGTGCGCGGCGAGATCACCATGGTCAGCGCGCTCGGCGGCACGTCCACCATCGTGCTGGCGCCGACCGGCCCGACCGTGCAGGGGCAGCTTCAGCCCGGCGCCCGGCTCCAGGCCCACTTCGTCGGCTTGCAGTTCCTGCCGCCGGAGTTCGCGGACCTCGCGCGCGAGCTGCGCACGACGGCCCAGCAGTTCCGCGAGTCGCAGGTCATCGCCCACATCGACCAGCAGGTGCAGCGCGCCGGCAAGGTGCTGGAATCCGCCAACCAGCTCATCTCCGACCCCACCCTGCGCGACGACCTCAAGGCCACCATGGCCAACATCCGCGCCGCCAGCGAGACGATCAACAAGGTCGGCGGAAAGCTCGACAAGCTGGCCGACGACGCCTCGGGCACCATGGGCGACGTCCGCACCACCGTCGCCAAGGCCGGCACCAACATCGACACCATCGGCAAGCAGGTCGGCGACCGCCTGACGCAGGTCTCCGCCACGCTGGACCACTTCCGCTCCATCGCCTCCAAGATCGACAACGGCAACGGGACGGCGGGGCAGCTCGTCAACGACCCGAAGCTGTATCAAGCCCTGGTCGATTCCTCCCTGCAACTCAACGCGACGATCGGCGACCTCAAACGCCTGGTCGAACAGTGGGAGCAGGAAGGGTTGCACTTCAAGCTGACGAAGTAGGGCTGCGCGTGACGTGCCGGCATGGCGCAGAGCCATCGCGCCACTGGGTGGGTGGACAGGCGCGAACGCTGTCATCCCACAGCGTATTCACCCCCCCACCCAACGCAAAAAAGCCCGCGGATTGCTCCGCGGGCTTTGTGCATTGATCCAAATGGTCGCGTCACCGCGGCTTTACGCCGCCGCCGCCTTCTTCTGCGGCGCCTGGATGTGCGGCCTGACCGCCGCCACGATGGCGTCGAACGCGGCCACGTCGCTGATCGCCAGCTCGCTGAGGATCTTGCGGTTCAGCGTCACGCCGCTGGCGGCCAGGGCGGGGATGAAGCGGTTGTAGTTGATCCCGCGCTCCTTCAGCGCCGCGTTCAGGCGGGTGATCCAGAGCGTGCGGAAGTGCCGCTTCTTCTGCCGGCGGTCGCGGTAGGCGTAGACGTCGGCCTTGCGGGTGAACTCCAGCGCCTGGCGGTAAAGCGTGCCGGGTCCGGCGCGGAAGCCGGACGCGCGCTTCAGGATGCGCTTGCGCTTTCGGGCGTGGGTCGGGCCACCGGTTGAACGGGGCATGATCAGGTCCTTTCGGAAATCGATCTTCGCCGACGGGGATCTACTGCTCGGAGGCCGGAGCGGAAACTCACGGCTCCCAAAAGCGTCGATCCAGGCAACGAAAATCTCGCGTTGAGCCAGAGGCACTTCCTCGATCGACGGCCGATCGGGTGGCATAGCTGCACCGGCGACGCGCCGGCGCTTTATCTCGTCGTGGTGACCGCCGCGGCTCAGCCGCCGGTCTGGGCGCCGCCCTTGCTGACCTTGGTCCGGCGGATGCCGGCGCGGCCGGGGCTCTTGCTCAGGCCCATCAGCCGACGCATGTTCCGCGCCAGCCCCTCGAACAGCATCTCCGGGCGGCGCAGCTCCCGCTTCTTCTTCGGGCTGCGGCCCGACCGCAGGTGCGAAGTGAGCGAGTGGTATCGCTTCAGCTTGCCCTTTGCCGTCACCTTGAACCGCTTGGCGACCGCCTTGTTGGGCTTCAACTTGTAGGCCATCAGGTATCCTTCAAAGTAAACCGCCCCCGACGCTTCCGGTCGAGGGGGGCGGGGATGGTATCAGCGCGTGGGCGGCGCGTCCAGTGAACGGGGGAGGGACGGAAGGACGGAGGGACGGAGGCACGAAGTGGTGCGGAAGTGGGAGGGAGGGACTGCGGGGCTCAGAAATGGCGCAGGTCGGGACGGAGCGGCTATCGGACGGAGAGGACGGCGCCGGCGATGCAATGATGCGTGGGCGGCGAGTGGTGTCATCCCGAAGCGTACTCGCGAGGGATCTCGGGGCGGAGAAGTGGTCGCCTGCCCCAGATCCCTCGCGCGTACGCTTCGGGATGACATGCGGGCACACGCTTCGGGATGACGTGCGAGCACGCTTCGGGATGACGTGCGAGAGCGCATCGGGATGACGCGAGGACGTTTCAGGCTGAGAGCCCACCAACACCGCAGCCTCGAGCGCGATGCTCGAGGCTGGGTGCTTTAACTTCTCTTGTGGGCCCGGCGCGATGACGCTACCGCGACACCGGGGCGGGCACCGGCCGTGGCGCGGCGGGTGGTGCGGCGGCGGGCGCGGTTGCCGGTCGCGGCGCGGCTTGCGGCGCGGGTG
>DASQDR010000240.1:0-2902 GCA_035634055.1 Tepidisphaeraceae bacterium
CTTCCGGCGCGGGCGGCGTTTCCGGCACCGGCGGCGCTTCGGGTGCCGGCGGCACCACGTCCGGCGCGGGCGGCGCCGGCGGAACCTCCGGCAGCGGAGCGGGAACGAAGTAACTTACCGCCCCAAATCTGCATCAGAGCAACGCGACCAGAGCCTGCATCCGGTTCGCAAAATCGTCTGCCCCTCCCATGGACGGGAGGGGCAGACTTTTTTGTGCGCGCGGCCGCCCACTAAGCAGTTCGACGCTTGCTCCCGGATCAAAGATCGACCGCGAGGCCGCAGCGCGATGACATGCGCGGGCGTCGGGGAGCAACACGTGCGTTGCGCACCCGCCCGGCGACGCGTGAGACGCGCCCGCGCGTCCGGCGGTGGCGTAAAAAGAACAGCCCCCGCGGATGCGGGGGCTGGGTCGAGTGCCATTCTGATCCACAGCGATCGTCGGCCGACTACTTGTTCGGCGACGGCTGCGTCGTCGCGCCGCTGGCCGCGCCCGCCGTGCCGCCCGGGAGGGCCCAGTTGTCGCGGAGCAGCTTGTAGAAGTTGTCGGTCCCGCCGGAGCGCTTGTCCGCGAGGTCGACGTACGCCTCGGCGTTTTGCGCGTGTCCGGTGTTGTAAGCGATGTACGCCAGCAGGAAGAGCGGGCGCGCCTCTTTCGCGTCGTTCTTGGCGATTTCCTTGAGGTCGCGCACCAGCACCTGGAGGCGCTGCTCGCCGAGCATGTTCGCCAGGTCGTACTGCCCGACGAGCAGCTCCGGGTTGTTCGACAGCACCTCGCGCAGGTGCGACTCCGCGCGGGCGTAGTACGCCGCCCCCAGCTCCGCCTGCGCCCGCCCCAGCTTGATCAGCGGGTTGTTGGGGGCGACCTGGTCGGCCTTGTCGTACTGGTCCAGCGCCCGGGTGAACTTGCCCTGCTTCATGTCGTCCTCAGCGGACTTCATGATCTCGGCCAGGCCCTTGCCCTTCACGCCCTGCGAGAGGGAGGGAACCTTGACCGGGTCGGCCTTGCGGGCGGTCTTGGGCTGCTGCCGGTTGTTGCCCTTGAGGATCTCCTCGCCGCGCTTGGCGTAATCGGGAACAGCGCTGGCCGCGCCGCCGGCGCCTTGCCCTTGTGCGGCACCCGCGCCAGGAGCGCCGGGAGCACCGGCCGTACCGCTGGACGCGCCCGGAGCCGCCGCGCCCTGCACCGGCCCCGCGCCGAGCGCGCCCGGGGCACCCGGAGCGCCTGCCTGCCCCGGCGTCGCCGCCTGACCCTGCGCCGGTTGGCCGGGCTGACCCGGCTGGCCGGGCCGCTGCTGTTGCTGCTGGCGCTGCAACGCGGTGAATTGCCGATTCGCTTCCTCGTCGCTCAGCGCCTGGTTCGACGCCGCCTCCTGGTGCCGGCGGTAGAGCTCGGCGTAGACGCTGCTCTGCTGTTGCGGCGGCGGAACGGTCAGGCGGTTGCGGACGCCCTGCTGCGTGCTCAAATCGCCCGCGTTCTGCACGATGGCGGTGTTGATCGGCTGCTGCGCGCCGCCCTGCGCTTGTTGGACCGGCTGCTGATTGATCGGGGTGGCGCCCGCGACGGGCGTGGCGGACGCGCGTTGCCCGCCCGCCGCTCCCGCCGCTCCGCCGGCCGCGCCACCCGTGGTGGCGCCGGTGGCGTTGGTCGCGTCGTTCGTCCCGCCCGTCCCGCCGCTGCCGCCCGGTTGTGAGAGCCCCGCATCGGGCGCCGGCGGCAGGCCCTGGAGCATTTCCATCCGCATGCGGTCGATCGACTGCGTGTCCAGTTGGTTGGTCACGGGGTTGAACTGGGTGTTAGTCGTCCCCATCAGCGCCGGGTCGTTCGGCCCGAACTGGCGGATGCCGTACAGCGGCGACGCGGTGATGTACATCTGCCCCGCCGACGGATCGACCTGCCCCGGCAGCACCAGTTGCCCGGGCTGCGGGAGCGCGACCTGCGGGTTGGCCAGGTTGAGGTCTCCCAGCCGCATGTCGCCGCTGGCGCGCGTCACGGTGGTGCCGGCGGCGAGATAAGCGCCCGAGCCGGGATCCACTGGGACGAAGCCCGCCGGCGGCGCGACGGCGCGGCCGGAGCCGTAGAACGGCTGCACGGTCTCCGCCAGGCGCGAGTCCGGGCCGGACGACTGGCGGACGAAGTTGTCCACGTTGCGGTCCGACGTGTTCGCGCGGAACGCGCGGGGGTCGGTGTAGGGCACGCTCCCGCGGAAGTGCCGCCCGCCGGTCACGTTGCCGGTGACGATGTCGTTGCCGGTGATGCTCTCGGGCGCGCGGTTCTGCGAGTCGTTGGGGTTCACCCCGCCGCTGCCCATCCGGGTGTTGGCGTCGAGCACGTTGCCGGTGTTGACGCGGTACTGCGCGCTGGCGGCGGAAGCCAGCCCTAGCAGCGGCACCGCGCCGACGGCGGCCGACAGGATCGTGGTTCGGATCATTTGCTTCATGGCACGTGACCTCATGCTCTTCGACAAGACCAACTGGTGCGGTTCCCCGGCACTTTCCGCGCAGGACCGCCCCTCATTCTATCGTTAGACGCGCGGGCTGGCCATGAGTTTCATCCGCCTAGGCGCCGGTGCCGCGGCCGGGATTCCCCGGGAAGCATGAGAAAATGGGGCGTGTAGCCCGGATGCGACGCCTCGGCGCGCAGCCCGTGCGGTGGCATGTTTCGACCTTCCCCAAGCCTTCCCGCGGCGGCATCATCCGTTTGAGGACCGTCTTGGCCCGCTGCCGGAGGAATTGCGCATGGAGAAGAGGCCGACGCAGGTGCCGAGGAAAAAGCGGGCGGGACAGACCGCCGTGCGCGCCCGTCCCGGCCGCTCCGCCATCGCCAAGCCGCCCTCACCGCGCCGTCCAGCCGGTGGCGGCGACAGCGGCGGCGCCCGCGCGGCGAAGGTGCAGTTCACCCACA
>DASQDR010000241.1:0-17773 GCA_035634055.1 Tepidisphaeraceae bacterium
CCCGCCCCGGTCGCGGTTCAGCCGCCGCCGGCCCCCGCGCCGCTGCCGCCGCCGGCGGGCGTGCCGCCGCCGCCTGCGCCCGCCCCGGTGGCGGTGCAGCCGATGCCCCAGCCGATGCCCGCGCCGATGCCGGTGGATTCCACGGTTGCGCCGGTGCAGACCGTGTCGGCGGAGGAGGCGCTGGCGCAGACCGCCAACATGCAGAGCGGCAGCGCCGCCGCCAACACCGCCCGCGCCCGCCAGTTGGTGGAAGAGGCCCGCGGTGCCGAGTCGCGCAACGACTACCAGTCCGCCCTGAACCTGTACGGCGAGGCCGCCCAGCTCGATCCGACCAACGCCGCGGCGCAGGCGGGCCGGAACAACATGATGACCCTCGCCGGGCGCGCCCCCAACGCCACGCCGCTCGACCGCGTCGAGTCCGGCATCCGCGCCCGCCAGCAGGAGATCCGCTGGAACTTCGACACCGCGCTGAACCGCGCCCGTGAGTCGACCCGCGCCGGTGACTTCGGCGCGGCCGACGTCGCCCTGGGGCAGGCGCGCGTGGCGCGCAACTCCGACCCGACGATCTTCCCGGAAAACGAGGTCCGAGACATGGAGACGCGGCTGGCCGACGCGCAGCTCCAGCTCACCCGCGGCCAGGAAGGCGCCCAGGCGCAGGCGCTGACCGCCGAGCAGCGCGAGACGCAGCGGCGGATCGAGGAGTCGCGCCGCCAGCAGGCCGACGAGCAGCGCCGCACCATCGCAGACCTCCGCGTGCAGGCGCAGCGGCTGATCAACGAGACGCGCTACTCCGAGGCGCTGGGCGTGATCGACCAAATGCTGGTCATCCAGCCGACCAACGATTACGCGACCGGCCTGCGCCCGCTCGTGGAGGACAAGGCCCTGCTCCAGCAGCAGCGCCGCTTCCGCGAGGACTTTGACCGCCAGTTCACCAAGCAGCTCAACCAGACCGAAGAGAAGAAGATCCCGTACGACGACATCCTGCGCTACCCGGCGAACTGGCCGGACATCAGCGAGCTGCGCGACCAGACCACCGCCGCCGAGCGCGGCGAGGGCGGCGCCGACCAGGCGGTCGCGGCCCAGCTCGACCGCAAGCTCCCGGAGCTGCGCTTTGACGCCATCGGCTTCGCCGACGTCGTCGACTTCCTGCGCGACATCACCGGCGCCAACATCTTCGTCAACTGGCGCGCCCTCGAGGCGGCCGGCATCGACCGCAACGCGCCCGTCACCGCCCGCCTGCGCGACGTGCGCTTCTCCAAGGCGCTGCAGACGATCCTGTCGGACGTCGGCGGCGGCGCGGTCAAGCTCGGGTACACGATCGACGAAGGCGTCATCACCATCTCGACCGAGGAAGACCTCTCCAAGAACACGCTCACCCGCGTGTACGACATCCGCGACCTGATCATCGAGGTCCCGGACTTCGGCAACGCCCCGACCTTCAATCTCCAGCAACAGAGCAACACCACCTCCGGCGGCGGTGGTGGCGGCGGCGGCGGTGGCGGCGGGCAGTCACTCTTCGGCGGCAACAGCGGCGGCGGCACCGAGCAGGGGCAGCAGCGCACCCGCCAGCAGCTCGTCGAGGACATCACCAAGCTCATCACTGAAACGGTTGCTCCGGACTCCTGGCGCGACGCCGGCGGCACCGTCGGCTCCGTCCGCGAGCTTTCCGGTCAGCTGATCGTCACGCAGACCCCCGAGAACCAGCGCCTGCTCCAGGGGCTGCTCGAGCAGCTTCGCGAGACCCGCGCCATCCAGGTCACCGTCGAGACGCGCTTCCTCACCGTCCAGCGCAACTACCTCGAGGACATCGGCCTCGACGTGGACGTCACGCTCAATACCGACCGCGACGCCAACTCAAGCTGGAGCGCGTTGCCGGTCACGCAGAACTCAATCGTCTGGACCAGCAACCCGGCGACCGGCCTGCCGGGCAGCATCCGCAACGTCGACAACAGCAACGTCTCCAGCGCCTTCAACGGGCTGGGCCTCTCGAGCCTCGGGCTCCAGGGGACGTACCTCGACAACTTCACGGTGCAGTTCCTGCTCCGCGCCACGCAGGCGGCGCAGAACTCGACGCTGGTGACGGCGCCGCGATTGACGCTTTTCAACGGGCAGCGCGCGTACGTGCTGGTCAGCCGGCAGACCGCGTACGTGTCGGACCTGGAGGCGGTCGTCGCCCAGAACGCCGTGGCGTTCAACCCGACCATCGGGCTGGTGCAGTCGGGCGTGCTGCTCGACGTGCAGGCGACGGTCAGCTCCGACCGCAAGTACGTCACCCTCACGCTCCGCCCGCAGTTGGCGACCCTGCTCGACCTGCTGCCGTTCACGTTCCAGAGCTCACAGCAGGCGCCCGCCGCCACCACGCCGGTCACCGGCGGGCCGATCGTGATCGGCGGCGGCGGCACCAACGCCGCGTCCGGCACCATCCAGCAGCCGATCCTCCAGATCACCGAGGTGCGCACCACGGTCAGCGTTCCCGACGGCGGCACGCTGCTGCTCGGCGGGCAGACGCTCGCCGGCGAGATCGAGCGCGAGGCGGGCGTCCCCGTCCTCAGCAAGATCCCGTTCCTCAAGCGGCTGTTCACCAACCGCTCGATGGCCAAGGACGAGCAGGTCCTGCTCATCCTGGTCAAGCCGACCATCGTCATCCAGCGCGAGCAGGAGCAGAAGCAGTTCCCGCTGCTGAGCACGCGGATCACTCAGTAGTCATTGGTCATCTGGCATTGGTCACTCGCAGCGCCTTCCACTCCGGAAGCGCGCTGCGAGTGACCAGTGACATTTGATGAGTGACGAGTGACGAGCCACGAGTGACCGCAACGGATCGCCTCCGCTTGCAATCGGCGCCTTGGTCGCATACCCTCTGCGACCCGATTTTCGGCACAAGTGAGAGGTCCGTTATGCCCCGCGTTTGCTATTTCACCGGTAAGAAGACCAGCTTCGGCAAGCAGAAGACCCACCGCGGCAAGGCGAAGTACCTGGGTGGCGTCGGCACCAAGACGACCGGGATCACCGCCCGGAAGTTCAAGCCGAACATTCAGAAGGTGCGCGCGGTGATCGACGGTCAGGTCGTGCGCGTGAAGGTGAGCACCAAGGCGATCCGCAACGGGCTGATTACCAAGCCCGTGCGCCGCAAGCCCGTCGCCGCCGCCGCGTCCGCGTAAGCCGGCCGCGCGTCACGGGGTTGTCGCTCGTAGGCAAACTTGAAGCCCGCGGACCGGTTGGTCCGCGGGCTTTCTGCTGCGCCCCGGCGGCCCGGCAGGTTACGATGTCGGCCGCCATGCCCGATCCTGCAATCAGCGAACTGGACGAGCTAAGGCGCCGGCTCGACCGCCTGGAGAGCGACAACCAGCGCCTGCGCGACAAGCTCGAGCCGATCATCGGCCGCGACAACCCCTGCTTCGACGCCACGCTCTTCCAGCGACTGCTCCAGCGCCGGCTGCTGTGGCTGACGCTGCCCGCCTACCTGGTGCTCGGCCTGGCTATGGTTCTCCCGGCCTTCCCCGCGACGCGGGAGTTCATCCCCCACATGAACGTGCTCGGGCTGCCGCTGGTGGACTTCGGCGGCAGGGGAACGCGCCACCCGGGCGTCGGCGTCGGGATCATTGGCATCGGCGGCGTCGGCATCGGGTTGATCGGCATCGGCGGGCTCGGGCTGGGCGCGGTGGCAATCGGCGGCGGGGCGGTCGGGCTCATCGCGCTGGGCGGCGGGAGCTTGGGGCTGATCGCCGTCGGAGGCGGCGCGACGGGCTTGGTCGCCGTCGGCGGCGGCGCCGCGGGCCGCTACGCCCTCGGACAGCGCGGCGGGGGGCGATACGTCCTCGCCCTCAACCGCCAGGACGAAGAGGCCATCGCGTTCTTCTGCCGCTACGCGCCGGAATTGCGACGGGCGGTCACCCGCCCGATGCCGGTGATTCCGCATGACGCGGCGACGCGGTGACGAAGGGACCGCGGGCGCCGTGCCATTGCGCCCCGAACCTTGTCATCCTTCCGCCTTGCGCCTAAAACGGCCGGCACCATGAGCGATCCCGCGCAGCCTCACCTCACGCCCGAGCAGGTTCGGCACGTCGCCAAGCTGGCGCGGCTGGCGTTGCCGGCGGAGAAGCTGGAGCGCTACGCCGGTCAGCTCGAGTCGATCCTGCATTACATCGACAAGCTCGCGGAGGTCGACACCGCCGGCGTCGAGCCGATGGCCCACGCGCTGCCGGTGCAGAACGTCCTCCGCCCCGACGTCGCCGGCCCGGGGCTGCCGCTGGAAAAGGTCCTCCAGAACGCCCCCGAGACCGACGGCCCGTTCTTCAAGGTTCCCAAGGTCATCGGCGGCGATGAAGACTCCGCCGGTTGAGCGGTGCCCCTGCAACAAGCAGCGAATGATCGCGTCGGGGAAGGAACGTGCGCTCGGCGGAGGAGCGGGCCGCGGGTGGCCGTCGGCGGCTACGACGCTCGGGGAACGCGGGGACCGTCGCCAATCCATACCGGCGAGTTACCACCAACATGCACATATCGGCTGCCGCCCCGGTCGATAAACCTCTGTTGACCGCTTCGCACGGCCGGCCTTAGCGTACGCGGCGTGATCCGCCGGGTCGGCATCATCCTGCTACTGCTGTTCGAGGCGCTGTGGCTGAACGTGGTCCTGCCGGGACACACGCGCGGCGCGGTTGCCCTGGCGGGCGGGGGTTGCGGCGCGACGAGCATTGACTCGTGCTGCTCGCCGGCACGCTCGGCCGCGGGATCCACCGCAGCCGGCGGGCGGAGCGAGGCACCCGACCCTTCCGGCGACCGCGCTTCCCGCTGCGCGGTCTGCGCCTTCGCGGCCAAGCTGACCACGCCGGTGGATCTGGACCTGCGACTCCCGCCGCTGGCGCGGGTCGCGACGCTGGCGGTTCCCGCGCCGCCGGCCGTGCCGACGTGCGACCTTCACGCCGCCCACTACGGCCGCGCCCCGCCCGCCGCCGCCTGACGCTGCCCGGCGTCCCCCCGCACGCTCTCAGCGCGACCCATCCGTTCGCACCCTCTGCTCCGAGAGGTCGTCATGTCACGTTCACGCGCGCCGGCCGCGCGGCCGCAAGGCTTTACGCTGGTGGAACTGTTGGTGGTGATCGGCATTATCGCCATTCTGATCGGCATCCTGCTGCCCGCGCTGGGCGCCGCCCGCGGGCAGAGCCGGGCGGTCGCCTGCCTGTCCAACCTGCGCCAGATCACCACGGCCGCGCTGATGTACGCGCAGGAGACCAAGTGGTACGTCAGCTACGTACCGCCGGTGGGCGGCCAGCCGGCCAAGGATCGAAAGGAGCTGCTCTACCCGTACCTGCGGCAGGGCAAGAGCAACGCCGACCATGCCGGGAACCAGGCGTGGCTCTGCCCCGCGAGCGAGCGGCGCACCGCCGCCGATCCGATCAGCGGGCGCGTGATCGAGGAGGCGAGTTACGGCTTCAACACGTACCTCAACGGCCAGCGGCTCAACCGCATCCGCCGGTGGAGCGAGACGGTGGCGCTGTGCGACGGCGGGATGGCGGACCAGCCGACGCCGGGGTTCCCGTCGGAGGCGACGCACCTCTGGCCGCCCGGCCGCGCCGCCACCAGCACCTCGTGCCGCCCGAACCACCTGCGCCACCCGAAGCAGACGGTGTGCGTCGCGTTCGTCGACGGCCACGGCGAGCGCCTGCCCATGAAGCCGCCGTTCTACCCCGGCGTCGTCGGGCAGTGGAGCGGCAATGGCGTCACCGATCCAAACGACCCCAATTACAAGGACCAGCTATGGGACCTCAAGTGAATCAACTCGTCACCCGCGCGCTGGCGCTCGTCGCCGCCGCCGCGATCATCACCTCTGCGGCGCTCGCGCACGACACGTGGGTTCAGCCCAACACGAACCTGGTGCGCGTCGGAGACGCCGTTCACCTCGACCTGCTGCTGGGCAACCACGGCAACGATCACCGCGACTTCAAGCTGGCCGGGAAGGCGCCGCTCGAGGGATCGACGCTCGACGTGATCGGCCCGGACGGCAAGTCGCTCGACCTCAAGTCGTCCCTCACCGACCAGGGCTACGCGCCCAAGGAAGGGTTTTGGACCACCCGCTTCACCCCCGCGGCGGCGGGGCTGTACACGGTGGTGCAGACGTCGGACCGAGTTGTCGACTACGCGCCGGAGCGCTCGATCAAGAGCGCCAAGACCTTCTTCGTCGCCACCAGGAGCCTCGACAAGGTGCCAATCGACAACCCCGGCTTCGACCGCCCGCTGGGCCACCCGCTTGAACTCGTGCCGCAGACCAACCCGGTCACCCCGATGGGCCCCGGCACGCGGGTGACCGTGAAGCTGCTGTTCAAGGGCAAGCCGCTGGCGGGCGAGCGGGTGTCGTTCGTCCCTCGCGGCGTGGCGCTGGCCGAGTCGTTCGACGCGCGCTACGAGCGGAAGACGGACGACAATGGCGAGGCCACCTTCGAGCCCACCGAGGCGAACTACTACCTCGTCGTCGCCCACCGCAAGGAGCCGGCCGAGGGGGGGCAGGGTTACACGGCGACGAAATACTCCGCGACGCTCTGCCTCTACGTGCCAGCCGTCTGCCCGTGCTGCGGGGAATGAGATGGAATCGCTCGCGTTCGTTCAGGTAGCATGCCGACCTCACTTCTTCTGTTCCCAATGGGAGGCGCGGCCTGGCGGAGGGTACGGCTGACAGCATCTCGGTGCTGTGCGGTTGCGGCAAGAAGCTCAAGGCGCCGGCGGCGGCCGCGGGGCGCAAGGCGAAGTGCCCCAAGTGCGGCAACGTGCTTACGGTGAAGGCGCCCGAGCCCGAGCCGGGCGAGGACGACTTCGACGCCCTCTACGACCTCGCCGGCCAGGAGTCGACCGCCGCCAAGCGAGCCCCGAGCGCCGCCGCGTCGTGCGGCAACTGCTACCCGTCGATGGCGCCCGGCGCGGTGCTCTGCACGTCGTGCGGCTACGACACGCGCACCGGTAAGACGCTCGGCACCGTCGCCGACGTCGCCCCCGCGCCGGCCAAGGCGCCGAAGCCCGCGGCCGCGGGCGGCACGCGCTACGTGCCGCCGCTCCAGACGAAGGTGGACGCCGACAAGCCCGCGCCCAGCGGATCGCTGCTGCGCGGGACCATCGTCAGCGCGGTCTGCGCGTTCATCGGCGCGCTGGTCTGGTACGCCGTGGCGAAGGGGACGCACCGCGAGATCGGATGGATCGCCTGGGGCGTCGGCTTCGCCGCCGGCGCGGGGATGATGGGCGGCTACAACGGCCACAGCGTCCACAGCGGCTCCATCGCCGCCGCTATGTCGGTGGCGGGGATCATGGCGGGCAAGTTCATGGTCTTCTCCGCCATCGCCGTCCCGCTGATCAGCAAGGAAGTGGCCCGCTTGATCGACAAGATCCCCGACGAGCAAAAGGTGCAGGTGACGCTCGTGCAGGAGCAACTGAAGCAGAAGGGGGTGGACCCGGTGAACGCCAGCGAGTCGGAGCTGGAAGCCGCCCGCACCGCTGCCGCCGGCGTACTGGCCAGGATGGACGCCAAGGCTCGCCGCCAGCGCGCCGCCGGGGGGAAGGCGGCGATGATGAAGTACGCGACGGAAGAAGTGATCGAGGGGCACCGCATGGAACTGTTCCGCCGGGTGATGTTCGCCGCGATGGACCTCCTGTTCATCGTGCTGGCCGTCGCGTCGGCGTTCAAGGTCGCCACCTTCGGCGGCGAGGTGGAGAGCTAGCGTGCAGGGGCGCGGCGCTCGGCCGCGCCGTGAAGGTCGAGCGTTGCCGCACGCGCGCGGCGGTTGTGCGACGCCCGCCCCGCGGGCTGCCCATTCCCGCGCCGCTGGCGATGTGTATCATCCGGCCGACGGAGCAGGGGAAGTTTGATGGCCGGGCGGCCGGGCCGGGTTGCGCGCGGGAGCGGATTCACGGATGTCCACGGACGGTTCAGTCGTCGTCACCTGCGGGTCGTGCGGGACGCGGCTGCGCGCGCGGCCGACGTTCGAGGGGCGGACGGCCAAGTGCCCCAAATGCGGGTCGATGCTGCGGATCGAGCTTCCCGCCGCGGCGGCGGCGGGCTCGCCGCCGCCGCACGCGCAGCCCCACTCGCTGCCCATGGCGGTCCCCGCTCCGCGGGCGCTGGCCGACGAGGCGGATAACGAGCCGTCGGTGTCGATGTTCGATCCGTCTGACGTCTCGGACCCGCCGGCGATGCCGGCCGTCGCGCCGCCTGCGGTAGCGTCTACATCATCGCCGGCCGGGCGGGAAGCCGCAGCCTCGCCGCCCACGTCAGCCGCACCGGCCGCCGCGACTTTGGCGTCGTCGCCCGCGGCGCCGCCCGCAGCACCCGCGGCTTCGATGGCGCCCGCGACGTCGCCGGCCGGCGCTGTTGCCGCGCCGCCCGGGGTGGTACCGCCCGCCGCCGCGCCACGCTTTGCGCGCGCGGGATCCGGCGCGGCCGGCTTCGTGAAGGCGCTGATCCTCACCGCCGCGGTCGCCGTGATCGGCGCGTTCGCCTGGTACCTGATGGCGCGCTTTGGCGGGCGGGCGCAGTGGGTGGTGAAGTTCGCATCGCTCTCGCTGCTGATCGGCGTCGGCACCGCGACGGCGATGATCGGCGGCTCCGGGCGGCGGGGCGCGGGGGTGAAGCTCGCCGCCGTCCTCGCCGCCGTCGGCGCCATCGTCATGGGCAAGGCGCTGGTGGTGCTGCTGCTTCAACTCCCGCAGGAAGCGGGCGGCCCGCCCGACCCGAAGCAGTGGGGCCGGCTGATCCTCTCCGCCTTCAACGCGGTCGATCCGCTCTTCTTCGCCATGGCCGTTGCCGGCAGCGCCGTCCGCTTCATCCTCGCTCGCCCGTGATGCGCCGCCCGCTCGCCCCGTGCAGGCGCGCGTGCGCGCCGCTCGTCGGCGATCGATGGCACGCGCGTCGCTGCCTCAACGTGCGGGAGCGCCAGCGGCGGTCGGCGGATTTACTTCGGCACGACATTCCGTACGCTTCGCCGACGCCATGGCCGAGTATCCCGAAACGCTGATCGCCGCCCGCGACGCCGTCCGCTCCAAGCAGGTTTCCGCCGTCGAGCTGACCCGGCACGTGCTGGCGCGGATCGAGAAGCTCGAGCCGCAGATCCGCGCCTACACCTCCGTCGCCGCCGACCACGCGCTGGCGCAGGCGCGGGCGGTGGACGCCGGCGAGCGCGGCGGCGCGCTGGCGGGCGTGCCGATCGCGCTCAAGGACAACCTCTGCACCACGTTCGGCACGACCACCTGCTCGTCGAAGATGCTCGCCAACTTCCGATCGCCTTACGACGCCACGGTGGTGCAGAAGCTCGACGCGGCCGGCGCCATTTTCCTCGGGAAGACCAACCTCGACGAATTCGCCATGGGCAGCTCGACGGAGAACAGCGCCTTCGGCGCCACGCGCAACCCGTGGGACGCCACGCGCGTGCCGGGCGGTAGTTCCGGCGGGAGCGCGGCGGCGGTGGCGGCGGGGACGGCCGTCGCCTCGCTCGGCTCCGACACCGGTGGCTCCATCCGCCAGCCGGCGGCGCTCTGCGGCATCGTCGGCCTCAAGCCCACCTATGGCCGCGTGAGCCGCTACGGGCTGGTCGCCTTCGCTTCATCGCTTGACCAGGTCGGGCCGTTCGGGCGCACCGTCGCCGACTGCGCGGCGCTGATGAACGTCATTGCCGGGCACGACCCGCGCGACAGCACGGCGGTCGCCGACGCACCGCCGGATTACCGGGTCGACCTCGAGCAGCCCCTGAAGGGTCTGCGCGTTGGCTTGGCACGTGAGTACGCGCTGCCGGACGGGCTGGACGCGCAGGTACGCCGCGCGTTCGACGCCGCCGTAGCTACCTACCGCGCGCTGGGCGCGACGATCGTCGACGTCTCGCTCCCGCACGCGGAGTACGGCATCGCCGCGTATTACGTCATCGCCCCCTGCGAGGCGTCGAGCAACCTTGCTCGCTACGACGGCGTCCACTTCGGCCACCGCACGAAGCAGCCGGTCAGCGACATCGTGGAGCTGTTCTCCAAATCGCGCGCCGAGGGGTTCGGCGACGAGGTGCAGCGCCGCATCATGATCGGCACCTACGCCTTGAGCAGCGGCTATTACGACGCCTACTACCTCCGCGCGCTCAAGATGCGGGCGCTGATCAAGCGCGACTTCGACCGGGCGTTCGGGCAGTGCGACGTGATCGCGACGCCCACCTCGCCGACGCCCGCGTTCAAGATCGGCGAGAAGAGCGGCGACCCGCTGTCGATGTACCTGGCCGACGTGTTCACCGTCACCTGCAACATCGCCGGCCTGCCCGGCATCAGCGTCCCCTGCGGCTTCACCGACGGCTCGACCAGCGACGGCAACCCGCTCCCGATCGGCCTGCAACTGCTCGGCCCGACCTTCAGCGAGCCCACGCTGCTCCGGGCCGCGCGGATGTACGAGGCGGCGACCGACTGGCACACGCGCCGGCCCGCGCTATGACCCGCGACGAGATCACCCTCCGGGCGCTCCGGCCCGACGACGCGAAAAAGCTGAGCGAACGTCGGCTGGAGGCGCTGCGGCTGCACCCGGCCGCCCTCAGCGCCGACCTGGGCGCAAGCCCAAGTGCGGCCGGGGGAATAGAAGCCAGTCCCGCCTACGATTGCGCTTCGGGCGCGACCGGGGCCGGATCGACGCTGACGATCACCGGCGCCGGCTCAACGGGCGCCGGCGGCGCGGGCGGCGCGGGCGGCGCCGGGGGCTCTGGCGGGGCGGGCGGCGCGGGCGGCGCCGGTGGCTCTGGCGGCGCGGGCGGCGCGGGCGGGGTCGGCAGGGTGCCGATCCAAGTCGTCGTCGACGCGTTGGGCGTGTTGCCCGTGCTGCTGATGATCTGGTTCGGCGCGATCACGCCGGCCACCGACGTGCTGCGGTTGCCGGGGAGCAGGCCGATCAGCGACCACGTGTTGAGCGCGGGATCGTAGGCGTAGATGGTGCTTTGCGGCAGGTTGTAGCCGCTCTCGCCGCCGAGGACGATGATCCGGCCGTCCATGACGAAGGTGGAGGCGTTGGTGTGCGAGCGCACGACCGGCAGGTCGGCGACACGCGTCCAGGTGCCGGTGGCGGGGTCGTAGCAGTTGACCTCGCGCTGCGCGTCCTGCGCCGCCTCCTGCGAGTGCTGCCCGCCGACGCAGTAGATCTTACCGTTGAGCGCGACGGCGGCCGTATGGTTGCGGGCGTTGGCCAGCGGGGCGGCGGCGGTCCAGGTGGCGGCGGGGTCGTTCAGGTCGAGCACCCAGTGCTCGGCCTGGTCCTGGGTGCGCGCGCCGTTCATGCCGCCGAAGAAGTGGATCTTGCGATCCAGGATCGCCGCCGACCCGGCGCCGCGCGCTTCGGGCAGGCTCGCCGCGAGCGACCAGGTATCGGTGGCGGTGTCGTAGCGGTGGACCAGCGTGGTCCCCTCGCCCGGGTGGTTGCCGACGTAGCCGCCGATCAGGTAGATCATCGAGCCGTCGACGACGACGCCGGCGTGGGTGATGGCGGTCGGCTCGTCCGCCAGGCGGGTCCACGTGTCGGTGGCTGGGTCGTAGACGTCGCAGCGGGTCTGCGCCAGCGTGGTGCCGTCGCTCAGGCTCATGAACCCGCCGAGGACGTACAGCTTCCCGTTCACCACCGCGCCCATCGCCTCGGCCCGCGAGACGGGCGAAGGGGCGACGGTCTTCCAATCGATTTCCGGTCCGGCGACGGCCGGCACCACCTCGATTGCCGACAGCGTCGCGTTGCCCAGCGTGCCGAGGAACGCGAGGTTCAGCGTGCCGTCGGTCACGGTGAGGTTGAAGGACTTGGTGACGGCGACGCCCTTGCCGCCGGCGGCGGCGACGATGTCGAAGTTGTTCAGAAGGGCCTTGCCCTCGCCGGTCACGTTGAACGTGCGCCCGCCGGCGTCGAACGACGCGTCGGCGAAGCGCAGGCTGACCTTGTAATCGCCGGCCGCCACCGGGATGGCGTAGCTGAAGGTCTTGCCGAAGCGGCGGGTGGCGTACATCACGTCATCCTGCGTGCCGGCGATGTCGAACAGCCCAAGGCTGGAACTGCCGCCGGAGTAGTACTTGTCCGCGAGCCACAACTTGCCGTCGGCGTCGAGGAAGGATTTCGCGCCGGCCGCGTCGATGCGGACCGTGCTGGCGCCGGGCGCGGGCGTGGTCGGAGTGGTCGGCGTCGTTGGAACCGTGGGCGGCGGCGGCGGGGGCGCGGGGGGAACCTCACCGGGATAGAGGTGCTCTTGCGCGATGACCTGCTTCGGCATGGCCGGGCTGGACCACATGAGCTTCGCGGTGGCCGAGCCGGTGTTGTCGAAGTAGTCCATGCGGATCTCGACCGCCTCGCCCGCCAGCAGCGGGACCGCCGCCGACACGTAGCTGCGCTGCGGCTGGTTGATCAGCTTGTCGATGACCAGCTTGCCGTTGACCCACAGGCGGACGCCGTCGTCGGTGGTGGTGGAGAAGGTGTAGGCGCCCGTCGCCGGCGCGACGAGTTGCCCGCTCCAGCGCACGGCGAAGGTGTCCGGCGCGATGCCGGCGGCGGGGGAGGCGGTGCCCCAGGCGAAGTTGATCGCGGGGTCGGTCCGCGTGAGCTTCAGGTTGGTGAAGTCCTTGTTGTCGAAGTACTGCCCGAGCAGCCCGGTGCCATGATCGTGGCCGGCGTGGAACAGGACGCGCGATTCCAACGGCTCGATCGAGACTGGCTTCGTCAGCTTCGTCTGCTTGCTTCGCTTGGTTGCCATGAGGTTCTGCCGGCGCTCCGCCATGAAAAAAGGTGGCGGGCAGGAAGGCTAACCCACGCCCGGTCGCGCGGCGGGCGGATTCACGATCGGCGAGAGCCCATAACTGATCGGGCGTTCCGGATATCCGGCGCGGCGGGCTTATGACCCGCGTTCAGAAAAACGCGCGGTGCGCGTGTTGCCAACGCGTGCGCAGTTATTGGTCCTGCGCGGCGCGGGCGGATCATGGTGATGTCGCGGGGGCGGCGCCGCGGCCGCGGGCACGGCGCGAAGCGAGCCAGGAAATCTGCCGGCCACGGTATCGCTGTTGCATCACGATCGGCCGAGGGCGGTGCGTTGGGTGCGCCGCCAGAATCACCGAACCCCTTCCGCGGAGCCACCATGCGCAAGCCGATTTCCACCGAGATGCACGGCGTGATCGATTACCTGACCGTCGGCACCCTCGCCATGTTGCCCAAACTGCTGGGGCTCAGCCGGCCGCTGTCGCTGGCGGTGCAAAGTGTCGCGATCACCAAGCTCTGCTACACATTGATGACCGACAACGAGCTCGGCGTCGTGCGCAAGCTGCCGATGAAGGCGCACCTGGCGATGGACTGCGTCAGCGGCGCAACGCTGGCGGCGCTGCCGTTCCTCATGGAGGAGGAGGACGAGGTCGCGACCACCACGCTGGTCGGGCTCGGGCTGTTCGAGCTGGCCAACGCGCCGATGACGCAGACGACGCCGTCGCGGCGTCACCTGCCGCGCCAAGCCGTCCGCGGCGTCGCCCGCAACGCGCGCGGCATGACCCGCAGCGTGCGGCAGCGGGTTGGGATGTAGGCGCGCGGAGCGCTACGCGCGCCCCGTGAGAGGTCGCAAAAGGTGAGTCGAGAAGGTGAGCGGAGATTTCACCCTTCGCTGTCGTCGTCCCGCACCTTGCCGATCAGCACGAGCACGGCGGTGACGAAGAAGAAGAGCGCGCCGGCGGCGAGGAGGATCGCGCCGCCCCTGGGTCCGAAGATTTGGTTGACCAGCACGACGATCGCGCGGACGCCGCGCTTTCGACCCGGCTCCTCCGGATTGGTGGGGGAGCTGAACTCCCACACCGACCAGACCGCCAGCAGCACGCCGAACGCTGCCCACTTCAGCGCCGGAAGCCACTTGAGCGGCGGCTTCTCCACGGGCGGTTCGGTGCCGGCGACGGGCGGAACGAAGCGCGTGCCGCTGGCTCGGGTCGCGCCTGCGGCCGCCGCGGCGGCGGTTGGGGCGGGGGTGTACGCCGAGGCCGCGATCGGCGCGGGCTCGACGATGTCGTCGTACGCGCCGTCATCATCATCCTCAAACGCCGGCGCGGGCTTGGTCTCCACCTGCGCCCTGGGCTGCGGGCTGGGGCGCGGCCGTCCAGAGGCGGCGGTGCCGGCCATCACCGGGCGCGGCGCGCCCGGCGCGGTCTTGGGGATCGGCAGGACGCTGCCGCACTTGCACTTGCCCTTCTTCCCCGCCAGCTCCGGCTTCCACGGGTACTGCTTCCCGCACGCGGGGCAGGAGAATTTAGGACCCTCAGGCATTGGCCACCCTCTTCGATATGCACCGACCCCCGGCGGCGCCGCCAAAGTAGGTCTTTGGGCGAGCGTTTACAAGAATTACCGTCTACTTCACCCGCTTGCAGCAATCGCTAGGATTGGGAAGCTGGGAAAGGAACCGCTCCCGCCGCCATGCGCCGCGGCCGCGCGGCAACGCCACGATGACGCTGCTCCAGGACATGCCGTTACGCCGCACGCCGCCCCCGCCCGGCCCGTCGCGCCTGCTCGTGGCGCTGGTCATGGTCCTCGGGCTGGGGATGGGCTTCTTGCTCTATCGCAGCGTGTTTGACCGCGGCAGCGCCGCCCTCGACGCCCGCCCGGTCACCGCGCGCGGCGACCTGGCGGCGGACGAGAAGGGGACCATTGAGCTGTTCCGCGCCAACAGCCCCAGCGTGGTGTTCATCACCACCATCCGCCAGGGGCGCGATTACAGCCGGCGGTTTGAGGTGGCCGAGGGAAGCGGCTCGGGCTTCCTCTGGGACAACGCCGGGCACGTCGTCACGAACTTTCACGTGATCCAGAACATCGCCAACGGCGGCGGGTACGCGACGGTCACGCTGGCGAACCACGACACCGAGCGCGCGCGCCTGGTCGGCATCGCGCCCAACTACGACCTGGCCGTGCTGAAGATCGACCGCGTGCCGGCGAGCCGCCTGCGGCCGATCCCGCTCGGCGAGAGCAACAACCTCCAGGTCGGGCAAAAGGTGTTCGCCGTCGGCAACCCGTTCGGGCTGGACCAGACGCTGACGACCGGCGTGGTCTCGGCGCTGGGCCGAACCATTCCCGCCGTCACCGGGCGCGCGATCGAGGACGTCATCCAGACCGATGCCGCGATCAACCCGGGCAACTCCGGCGGGCCGCTGCTGGACAGCGCGGGGCGGCTGATCGGCGTGAACACCGCGATCTTCAGCCCCAGCGGCACCAGCGCGGGCATCGGCTTCGCCGTCCCGGTCGACACCGTGAATCGGATCGTGCCGCAACTGCTTTCCACCGGGAAGGTGAGCCGCCCGTACCTGGGCGTGCGGCCGGTCGATTCGTTTAGCCAGGCGATCACGCGCCGGCTGCGGGTGGAAGGATTGCTGGCGACGGTGGTGGAGCCCGAATCCCCCGCCGACCGCGCCGGCATCCGCGGCACGGTGCGCACGCCCGACGGCGCGATCATCCCCGGCGACGTGATCCAGCAGGTCGACGGGAAAAAGGTAACGACCAGCGAGCAGCTCTACGCCCTGCTCGAGCGCCGCAAGCCCGGTGACGAAATCGACCTTCAAATCTTCCGCGACGGCGAGACCCGCCACGTGAAGGTCAAGCTCGACCCGCCGCGCGAGTGACGGGAGGGGGATGCAGAAGGCGGAGTGCTGAACGCTGATTTTGCGCAGAACCCCTCGCTCCCTCGGCCCCATCTTCAAACCGATCGCACGAGCGATCGCAGGAACCGTAGCGGAACGAGCAGGTAGTCGCGCAGCGGCACCTTGGGGCGCGTGCCGTTGGGGCGGAACAGGAGCAGCGTGAGGTCGTCGTCGATCGAGCAGCCCTCGTCCGCCAGCGCGGTCAGCAGCGACGGGATCAGCTTCATCGGGTGCGAGACGTCAAGCTTGCGGATGACCTCGAGCACGCCGGCGGCGTCCAGCATCGAGCCGTCGCGGCGGCGGGCCTCGATCAGCGCGTCAGTGTAGCAGAGCACCAGGTCTCCCACCTCGATCGGCGCCTCGAACTGCTCGTAGGCCACCTCGTCCTCGATCCCGAGCGGGACGTTGTCGCGCGTGCGCTCCAGGGCGGCCGCGTCGGGCTCTTCCAGCAGCGACCAATCGCGCCGGCTGGCGTGCCAGTGCAGCGGCGGCGGGTGGCCAGCGTTGCAGACCAGCAGCCGGTTGATCGGCGCGTCGTAAGAGAACGCCACGGCGGTGGCAAACCGCCCCGCCCTCGCCATGCCGGCGAACTCCGCGTTGAGCGCGCGGACGAATCGCGTCTGCGTGTGGTAGTTGACGTGCCGCTGCATGATCTTGCGCAGCCGGCGGGCGGTTTCCGACGCGTCGGCGCCGTGGCCGGAGACGTCAGCGATCAGCAGCCGGCTGAGCGCGCCCGTCGCGCACGACGAGGCGTAGTGGACGTCGCCGCCGCCCACCGAAGCCTCGCCGTCGGCGGGCATCGAGTAGACCCACGCGTCCAGCCCGGGCAGCGTCACCGCCGTGGAGACGAACCGGTTGCCGCCCCAGACCTCCAGGCACTGGAGGCGCCTGCCGGCGTCGGCACCCGTGTCGCTGCTCGCTGTCTCAGTGGTCATCGCGTGTCGCCTTGCCGCGGCCATCATATCGCGGGCGGTCGCCATTGCGTCGCCGGTGTCGGTCGCCGGTATGATGTCGCGCAGGGGCGAGCAATCCAACCGGAGCGTTACATGATGTACAAGCGGCTGGCGGTGATGATCGGGGCGATGGTGGTAACGGCGGCGGCGGCGCTCGCGGCGGAGCCTGCGGCAACGCAGCCAGCGGCGGCGGTGGCGCAGGAGCCGCAGGGCGGATACGAGGTTCACGACAAGCGCCGCCCGCAGCCGCCGGTGGTGACGCCCGGCAGCTTCAGCACCCAGGACAAGCCCGGCGCCGCCCCGAGCGACGCGATCGTGCTGTTCGATGGGAAGGACCTCTCGAACTGGAAGGCAAAGCGCAGCGGCGGTGAGGCGCAGTGGACGGTGGAGAACGGGGAGCTGGTCGTCGCCCGCGGCGGCTCCATCGTCACGCGCGGCGAGTTCGGCGACGCGCAACTGCACGTCGAATGGATGCAGCCCAAAGGCACGGGGGGCCGCAGCCAGGGCCGCGGCAACAGCGGCGTCTTCTTGATGGGACTCTACGAGGTGCAGGTCCTGGACAGCCACAACAGCGAGACCTACGCCGACGGCATGGCCGGCAGCCTGTACGGCCAGTACCCGCCGCTGGCCAACGCGACGCGACCGCAGGGCGAGTGGCAGGTCTATGACATCGTCTTCCGCGCCCCGCGCTACGAGGACGGCAGGGTGGCCGAGCCGGCGACGATGACGGTCTTCCTCAACGGCGTGCTGGTCCAGGACCACTCCAAGCTCCTGGGCGCCTCGACGCACCAGGCGATGGCGAAGTACCCGGCTGAGCACCCGAAGCAGGGCCCCATCGAGCTCCAGGACCACGGCAACCCCGTGCGCTTCCGCAACATCTGGCTGCGTGAACTCCCCGCGCGCGAGCTGCTGCCGAAACCTCCGACGAAGGGAGCGGGGGAGAACTACTACGAGAAGAAATAGCTCCGAGAGGCCATCTGCGCAGTGTGGTGGCTCGCCGGACCAGGCGGGCGCGCGAAGGGGCGCGAGAGCGGCGGGTTGCTTGAGCGATGGGCGGGCATGCGGTATCTCTACCGCCGCCACCAAGGCCCCTGTGGGGAAGGACTTGCGGCGCGCCGGCGCGGGCGCCGGTGACCGGCGGGTAAGGATCCCCCTGACCGGGCGCGCGGCCGGCAAATTGTGGCGGGTGGGACGAAGGGAGC
>DASQDR010000242.1:0-2417 GCA_035634055.1 Tepidisphaeraceae bacterium
AGGTTGCTGGATGAACGGCGCGACGACGGCGCCTCGCCTGCGACTCGCGCCGCCGCGGCGGCGGCGGCGCCGGGCGGCGCGTTCGGCGGCGGCAGCGTGATCTCGTAAGACCGTGCCGCCCCCGCTGCCCGCGGGGCGTGAGGCTCGACCGCAACGCTGATCTGCGGCGGCGCGGGCGGCGTGCTCAGGGTCGGGAAGCTCATCCACCGCCCGCAAGCGCAGCATGCCCGCTCGCCCGCCAGCTGCTCGGGCACCCGGTACTGCTTGCCGCATCCGCACGTGAGGTCGATCATGCCGGAACGAAACGTACGAATCCCCCAAGCCCGCGGCAAATCCGCCCCGCAATACGCATGTTCACGCGCGGTACAGACGGTCCTACACTCCCAGGCGGCAGGGAGAGGTAGGGAAGGAGGGACTGAGGGACCGAGGGATGTAGGAGTGGGACCAAGGATGATATGAAAGTTCGCTGTTCCGTTAGTCCCTCGGTCCCTTAGTCCCTCAGTCCCTGAGCCGCTTGTCCTCCTCCTCCCCTTCCCCGGCGGGGCGGCGCCCGCCTAACAGGAGATTCCTCATGTCCACGAGCGAATTCAGGGTCGAGCGAGATTCGATGGGGGAGATGCGCGTTCCCTCCGATGCGTACTACGGCGCTCAGACCGCGCGGGCGGTGGAGAACTTTCCGATCTCCAACCTCCGCTTCAACCGTCGCTTCATCGCGGCCATGGGGCTGATCAAGTTCGCGGCGGCGGAGATCAACCACAAGCTCGGGGTGCTCGACGACCGCCGCAGGCAGCTCGTCCAGCAGGCGGCGCAGGAGGTGATCGACGGGAAGCTCGACGACCAGTTCGTCGTCGACATCTTCCAGACCGGCAGCGGCACCTCGACCAACATGAACACCAACGAGGTGATCGCCACCCGCGCCAACGAGATCGCCACCGGGCAGCGCGGCGGGAAGGAGCCGGTCCACCCCAACGACCACGTCAATCAGCAGCAGAGCTCCAATGACGTGATCCCCACCGCGATGCACGTGAGCGCGGCCGTCGCGATCCGCGAGGAGCTGATCCCGGCGCTGGAGCATTTGGCGGAATCGCTGCACGGCAAGGCGCGGCACTTCGACGACGTGATCAAGATCGGGCGCACGCACCTCCAGGACGCCACGCCGATCCGCCTCGGGCAGGAGCTCGGCGGCTACGCGCGGCAGGCGCGGCTGGGCGTCGAGCGCGCCAAGCGTGCGATGGAAGCGATGCACGAGCTCCCGCTGGGCGGGACGGCCGTCGGCACCGGGATCAACTCCCACCCGCAGTTCGCCACGCAGGCGGTGCAGGTCATCTCGCACCGCACCGGCATCGGCTTCAGCGAGGCGCGCAACCACTTCGAGGCGCAGGCGGCCAAGGACGGCGTGGTCGAGGCGTCGGGGCAACTGAAAACCATCGCGGCATCGCTGTCGAAGATCGCCAACGACATCCGCTGGCTGTCGAGCGGCCCGCGGTGCGGCATCGGCGAGATCTCGATCCCCGCGACGCAGCCTGGCAGCAGCATCATGCCGGGCAAGGTGAACCCGGTGATGAGCGAGATGGCGCTCCAGGTGGCGGCTCAGGTTTTTGGAAACGACGCGACGATCGCGTTCGCCGCCAGCGGGCTGGGGAGCACGTTCGAATTGAACGTGATGATGCCGGTAATGGCCTACAACCTGCTCCAGTCGATCGAGTTGCTCGCCCGTGCCGCGCGGGTGTTCGCCGACCGGAGCATTTCCGGGCTGGAAGCCAATCGCGAGCGCTGCGAGGCGCTGGTGGAGCAGAGTCTTGCGATGTGCACCAGCCTGGCCCCGCTGATCGGGTACGACAAGGCCGCCGACCTTGCCAAGGAAAGCTTCAAGACCGGCAAAACGGTGCGCGAGGTGGCGCG
Source organism: Tepidisphaeraceae bacterium (assembly GCA_035634055.1). Lineage (GTDB taxonomy): Bacteria > Planctomycetota > Phycisphaerae > Tepidisphaerales > Tepidisphaeraceae > JAICTV01. Next base: position 1,903 of record DASQDR010000242.1, read on the forward strand.
GGAGCGGAAACTGATGCCGGACGCGGAACTGGACAAGGCGCTGGACGCGCGGCGAATGACGCAGCCGCAGGCGGACATGATCGGCAGCGGCGGCGGGTGAAGCTGGGGCGGCCAACGCTACTTATCTGGCGAGCGCGATGCGTGTCGGCGCCGAGGCGCGTCGGAGCGCTTCCCGCCCGCCCCGTGCGCGGGGGTGGCGGCGCGCCAGCAAGCACTAGCAAGAATTGACACGTAGGGCCAAATCGCTCTAATCTAACGGTTCTCGGCCCGCGTGGGCCGCGCATCAGTTGCGCGCGTCGCTTCGGCCTCCGTGCCGTCCGCGCCGCGCGCCGACGACTCTCCGCCTTGAGCGAGGGGTGCCCGTGGCCAAGCAAGCACCGAAGAAGAGCCCCAAGAAGGTCACCAAGCCCGCGGCCCCCGCCGCGGCTGCGCCGACGAAGAAGCCGACGGTAACGGCGAAGCCCGCGGCAACGCGCCCTGCCGCTGCGCCGGCGACGGCCGTGCGCGGCGCTGGC
>DASQDR010000243.1:0-2137 GCA_035634055.1 Tepidisphaeraceae bacterium
GGCTCCCCTTCTGATTTGCTTAGGATTTCCCGCTTCAGGATCGCGTGCGTCGGCCGCCCGGCCTCGCTTCGCCACTGGCCATTTGCCACCTCCCCCCTCCCCCCTCCCTCCTCCCTCGCCGGGCGCGGCGTTACAATCCCCGCCCATGCACGTCGTCATCTTCGAAGGGTCGCAGTGGTCCACGTTCGCGCCGCTGTGCCTGAACCGGCCGGTGTTCATGCTCTCGACCGGCATGAGCACCCTGCTCGACAAGCAGATCCGCTACCTCGGCGCCACCCGGCTGACGTTCTGGGTGCGGCCGGAGATGGTCGACTTCTGCCGGACGCGCGTCGTCCCCAACCTGAAGATCCCCGCGCGGATCAACGAGCCGCTGGACGACGAGCCGGCCCTGCTGGTCAGCGGGCGGACGCTGCACGTCAGCAAGTTCGACGCGCCCGCCGGCGAGTGCGTGGTGGTGGACGACGAGCGCATCCGCGAGTGCTACTGCGCCCGCCCCGGGCTGAGCATCGACGACGCCCTGAACCGCACGCAGCGCTGGGTCGACCTGCTCGGGCTGCCGCGCATGGAGGCGCAGAGCCGCATGGCCGAGAGCCTCAGCGACCTGATCAGCTGGAACGAGGAATCGCTGATCGAGGACGCGCTGCAACTGCTCAAGGGGGTCCGCCGCCCCATCGTCGCCGGGCCGTTCTACACGCTGAACGACGACGACATCTGGCTCGGCAACGAGGTGAAGATCCAGCCCGGGTGCGTGATCGACGCCAGCCAGGGGCCGGTGGTGCTGGCCGAGGGGGTGACCGTCGGCGCCAACTCCGTCATCCAGGGCCCGTGCTACCTCGGCCCGCACTCGACCGTGCGCCCGCTGTCGCTGATCAAGGACGCCACCACCGTCGGGCGGCTGTGCAAGATCGGCGGCGAGGTGGTCAACTCGATCATGCTCGGGCACTCCAACAAGGCGCACGAGGGGTTCCTCGGCCACAGCTACGTGGGCAAGTGGGTCAACTTCGGCGCCGGCACCAGCACGGCCAACCTCAAGAGCACCTACGGCGAGGTGAGCGTGCAGTACGCCGAGCGCGAGGTGCCGACCGGGCGGCAGTTCTTCGGCTCGGTGATCGGCGACCACGTCAAGACCAGCATCGGCACCCGCCTGATGCCCGGCAGCTACGTCGGCTTCTGCTCGGCGCTGCTCGGCTCGACCCTCCCGCCGCGCTTCGTCCCGTCGTTCAGCTTCTGGACCGACAAGGGGATGTCCCCCTACGACCTCGGCAAGGCCAAGGAAGTGATGCGCGCCGTCTACGCCCGCCGCGACCTGCGCTGGACCGACGCCGACGACCGGATGGTCGCCCAGGTGCTGCGGACGGCGCCGCAGGTGGAGAAGCTGGGTCCGGCGACGCCCGCCGCGGCGCAGGCGATCGGCGCGGGCGCGGGCGCGGGCGCGGGGAACTGATTCGGATCGGGAAAGCGCGCGCCGCGCGCGCCGAGATGCAGGGGCGTCACTTGCGTCGCCCCCCTTCGCTGCCGAACGGGGGCGAGACAAGTCTCCGCCCCTCACGAGCGCGGCCACGTTTCCCGATCCGCATGAGCGGCCGGATCCACACGCTTCGCGAACCGGGCGACGGCGCGCGCGCTCTCCCCACGCGGACTACCGTGGCCCGGGCATCCTGCCCGAGCGCCGGCGGCGGGCAGCCGCTCCTCGCACGGTTTCCGCTGCCGCGGCAGACGCTCGCGGAGCCGCTCTTTCGTCGTTTCCGCCGTCGCGGCGAACGCTTCGGGCGGGACGCCCAATCCACCGGGAAGGCGGTGGGCGGCGCGCCCGCGCTACAGACAGCCGTGGCTTGGGCATCTTGCCCGAGCGCTCGCGGCGGTCAGCCGCGGGCCCTTTCCGCGTCGCGCAGCATCGCGTGCTCGCTTGAACCGAGGATCGGGCTGTCGGTCCAACGTCCGCGCCGCTCCCTGATGGCCTTCGCGACGCGCCAGTGATACGCGGCGAAATGATCTCGACCCTGCGCCGCGTCGCTGGCGGGCGTGCCCCGCGCCTCAGCTCGAGGATCGGGGGCCGCGGCTGGCACGGAGGAGGTCGCCCCCGCGGGGGTCGGACCGATCGAATCCTGCGAGGGCGGCGGCGACACAGTCCCAGGGA
>DASQDR010000244.1:0-20251 GCA_035634055.1 Tepidisphaeraceae bacterium
TGCTCGCCGGCGGCGCGGGTGCGTATCTCGTCCGGCCGGCGCCGGCCGCGGGTCCGGCCGCGGGCGCTGCGGGCGCCGCCGGCGCCGCCAAGGTTCCGCCAGCGGTCGCGCGGCCGGTCGACTTCGTCAAGGACGTCGCCCCTATCTTCGAATCCGCCTGCATGCAGTGCCACGCCAACGGCACGTTCAAGGCGGACCTGTCCATCGAGTCGCGCGACAAGCTGCTCGAGGGCGGCGGGTCGTCGCCCGCCATCGTCGTCGGCGACGGCGCCGGCAGCCTGCTCGTGCAGCTCGTCAGCGGCGTCGATCCGGAGCGCATCATGCCCGAGAAGGGCAAGCGCCTGACCGACGAGCAGATCGGCGTGCTCCGCGCGTGGATCGACCAAGGCGCGGCGTGGCCGAAGGATTACGTGCTGCTCGACGCCAACAAGCCGCGGCCCGCGAAGCTGGCGCCGCGGAAGGTGGGGCTGCCCCCCGTCGTGGACGGGCAAGGCAATCCGGTCGACCGGCTGCTCCGCGCGTATTTCGAGCAGAAGAAGGTCGCGCCGCCGAATCACGTCGCGGACGACCGCACCTTTGCCCGCCGGGTTTACCTCGACCTGATCGGTCTTCTTCCGTCGCCGGCGGAACTCGCGGCGTTCGTCGCCGACGCCGATCCTGCCAAGCGCACGGCGCTGGTCCGCAAGCTGTTGGGCGACGACGAGCGCTACGCCGCGCACTGGATGTCGTTCTGGAACGATCTGCTGCGCAACGATTACAAGGGAACCGGCTACATCGACGGCGGGCGCACGCAGGTGACGCGCTGGCTGCACGCGTCGCTGAAGCGGAACAAGCCGTACGACGAGTTTGTGCGCGAGCTGGTGACGGCCGCGCCCGGGGCCGAGGGGTTCACCAAGGGGATCGTTTGGCGCGGCGTGGTGAACAGCGCGCAGACGCCGCAGATGCAGGCCGCCCAGGGCATCAGCCAGGTGTTCATGGGCGTGAACCTCAAGTGCGCGAGCTGCCACGACTCGTTCATCAACCAGTGGAAGCTCACCGACAGCTACGGCCTGGCCGGCGTCTTCGCGGACAAGGCGCTGGAGATGGAGCGGTGCGACAAGCCGCTGGGGACGACCGCGCCATTCAAGTTCCTCTACCCGGAGCTGGGCGAGATCGACGCCGCCGCGCCGCGGGCGCAGCGCGTGCGGCAGCTCGCGCAGGCGATCACCCACGAGCGCAACGGCCGGCTGACGCGCACCATCGTCAACCGGCTGTGGCAGCGACTGATGGGCCGCGGGCTGATCGAGCCGGTGGACGAGATGGACGCCCCGCCCTGGAGTGCGGACGTGCTGGACTGGCTGGCGCAGGACCTGGTCGAGCAGAAGTACGACCTGAAGAAGACCCTCGAGACGATCGCGCTCAGCCGGGCGTACCAGCTTCCCGCCGCGGCGCTGGCCGACGAGGCGGCGAAGGGTTACGTCTTCGCCGGGCCCGGCTTCAAGCGCATGACTGCCGAGCAGTTCGCCGACTGCGTCGCGCAGATCCTGGACGTCTGGCCGGAAAAGATGGAGGCGAAGCTGGCCGACGCCGCCAAGGATGCGCCCGCGGCCGGCGGGCACCAGGTGCGCGCCGCGTTCCTCGCGGCCGATCCGCTCACCACCGCGCTCGGCCGGCCGAACCGCGATCAGATCAACACCGCTCGCCCGTCGTCGTCCACCACCCTGATGGCGCTGGAGCTGACCAACGGCGCCACGCTCGACGACGTGCTGAAGCGCGGCGCGAAGAAGCTGTCGGCCGAGAAGGACGTGCGCGCCGAGGACCTGATTGCCCGCGTTTACCAGCAGGCGCTGGGCCGAGCGGCGACCGCAGCCGAGGCGGCGGCGGCGAAGGAGCTCGTCGGGGCGGACGTCAGCGGCGAGGGCGTCGAGGATTTTCTCTGGGCGATCGTGATGCTGCCGGAGTTTCAGATCATCCGCTGACCCGCGCGCTCGTGCGCGGCGGTTGAGGCACGTTATGAAGCAGAACTGGTCCCGCCGTGCCTTCCTCAAGACCGCGTCGGCCGCCACGCTGGGCGCGCTGGCGGCGGGCTACCCGCGGCAGGTCCTTGCCGACGGCCCCGCCACCGCGCCCGACGCGACCGTCGGCCAGCCTGCAACCGCCGACTGCGTCATCGTCCTGTGGATGGCCGGCGGCATGGCGCACACCGAGACGTTCGACCCCAAGCGCTACACGCCGTTCGAAAACGGCCTTGATCCCAACAAGGTCCTCAGCACGTTCCCTTCGATCGACACGGCGGTGGACAACATCAAGCTCAGTGCGGGGCTGGAGCACCTTGCCAAGGTGATGGACCGCGGGACGCTGATCCGCTCGTACCAGTCGGGCGACCTCGGGTTCATCCTGCACTCGCGGCACCAGTACCACTGGCACACCGGCTACGCCCCGCCGCAGACCGTGGCCTGCCCGCACATCGGCGCCGTGATCGCGCGCACGCTTGGTCCGCGCGAGCCGGCGGTGCCGGCGTTCATCGACATCGGGCAGCGCTTCGACGTCGGCGAGGGCGAGGAGCTCAAGGCGTTCCACCAGGCCGGCTTCCTCGGCAGCGAGTACGGGCCGTTCCTCATCCCCGATCCCGCCGACGCCGTCAGCAGCATCAGCCCACCGAAGGGCATGAGCCTCGGCCGATTCCAGAACCGCTACAAGGCGTACCAGAAGCTCGTGAAGGAAAGCCCCGTCGGCGAGTTCGGCAGCGACTACCAGAAGGAATCGCTGCTGCGCTCGATGGAGAACGCCCACCGCCTGCTCACCTCCCCCGCCGCCAAGGCGTTCGACCTCACACTGGAGCCGAAGGAATCGTTCGATAACTACAACACCGGCCGCTTCGGCCTGGGGTGTTTGCTGGCGCGGCGGCTGGTGGAATCCGGGGCGCGGTTCATCGAGGTGACCACGGAATACATCCCGTTCAAGTACTGGGACACGCACGACAACGGCCACGAGCGCGTGGTCGAGCTGAAGCGGTCGATCGACCGCCCCATTGCGCAGCTCGTGCTGGACCTGGAGCGGCGCGGGCTGCTCGACCGCACGCTGATCGTCCTGGCCAGCGAGTTCTCGCGCGACATGGTGATGGAGGGCCGCCCCGAGGCCGTCGTGAAGGACCAGGTGCTGGTGCCCGACCTGATCACCGAACCGAAACACTACGGCATGCACCGCCACTTCACCGACGGGTGCAGCGTGGTAATGTTCGGCGGCGGGATGAAGAAGGGCCTCCTCTACGGCCGGACGGCGGACGAGCGGCCGTGCAAGACGGTCGAGGGCCGCATCACCATCGAAGACCTGCACGCGACGATCTACCGCGCGCTGGGGATCTCGCCCAAGCTGAGCTACGAGGTGGAACAACGCCCCTTTTACGTGACCCGCGACGGCGTCGGCGTGCCGCGAGCGGAACTGTTCGCCAGGACGATTTGATCGCGACCCGCAAGTCGCGCCGACCGTCCGTTCGTGGCTTGGGCGGCCTCGCCCAAGTTTTGCCGCGGCAGCGGAAGCGTTTTGGGAGAGCGGCCGTCCGCCGCAAGTGCATGGGCGAGGCGCCCATGCTACGTGAGGGGCCGCCGCGTCACGTCAGCAGTTCCAGCCGCTCGATCAGCGGCTTCTTCACCGGCGGGCGTGGGCGGGCGTGAGCCGGTCGCGCGTTGGCGGTCGCGGTGGTCGCGGCGGCGGCTTGCGGCGGCGCGGCGGCGGTGGTCACGCTGGCGGGGCCGCTGTGGAACGACTGGCCGCCGACGTTGTACGCGCGGACGCGGTAAAGGTAGCTCGTCGCCGGCGCCGCGGTGAAATCCGTGTATGCCTGCACGTTGGCCGGGGTCGTCGCGACCTCGATGTAGGTCGCGCCGCCGTCGTCGCTGCGCTCGATCTTGAAGCCGTCCTCCGTCGTCACGGTGTCGATCCACGCCAGCGACGCGCCGCCACCGGCGAGGGCCGCCGCGCGCAGCGCGCTGGGCGCCGACGGCAGCCGCACCGGCCCACCGAGCGTCGCCGTCAGCCGCAGGTCGAAGCTCAGGTCCCCACTGTTGGCCGCGCTCTGGTGCACCTCCACCGCGATCACGTTGTAACCCGTCATCAGCAGCGCCGGATCGACGGCCGCGGCGAAGAACGTGCTCTCGTCGGCGGTGGAGGACGAGGCGAGCGTGTTGTGCGAGATCGTCCCGCTCGGCATGTTGCTGCGGAAGACCTCCGTCCCGTTCAGATAGACCACCGCCCCGTCGTCGCGCAGCAGCTCGAGCTTGAGCGCGGCGATGGAGGCCGGGTCGCCGAGGGTGAAGCTGCGGCGGAAGTAAGTGGTGACGTGCTTGCTCGCGGCGCTGGGGCCGAAGGAGACGATGGTCGCCTCGTCGCCGTCGCCGTAACCCAGTTGCGCGGCCCCGCTGGCCCAGGCGGAGTGGTCGAACGTGCGCTCGCGCCACGCCGTCGACTGGTTGGAGCCGTTGTCGAGGTAGCGCCAGAGCGCGCCGGCAGCGACGATGGACTGCGTCTCGCCCGGGCGGGTGAAGGCGATCGCCTCGTCCGCGTGGGCCGACGCGCCCACCTCGTTGTGGGCGCGGACGCGGTAGTAGTAGCGCTCGCCCGGCGTCAGGCCGACATCGTCGTACGCGGTGACGCCCGCGCCGACCGCCGCCACCTGCGCCCACGCGCCGGCGTCGCCGGTGCGGCGCTCGATGCGGAAGCCGCGCTCGTTGCTCGAGCGATCCCGCCACGTGAGCCGCACCGCGCGCTGCGAGCGCACGCTGCTGGCCAGGTCGATCGGTGGCAGCGGCGCGGCCGGGCCGGTCGCGGGCAGCAGCGCGGCCAGCGCCAGGTCGAAACTCAAATCGCTGCTGGTGGCCACCGACTGATGGACCTCGACCGCGATCACGTTATCGCCGGGGGCGAGCAGCGCCGGGCTGACGGCGGCGGTGAACCACTGCGACTCTTCGGCGCCGCCGACGTTCGCCGTCGCCAGCGTGGCCGACGTGATCGCGCCGGTGGGCATGTTGCTGCGGTAAATTTCCGTGCCGTTCAAGTAGACCACCGCGCCGTCGTCGCGCAGCAGTGACAGGGTCAGGCCGCCGATGGCCGCGGGATTGGCGACGGTGAAGGTCTTGCGGAAATAGGTAGTGATGAAGCGGCTGTTGGTCGGCCCGCCGTAGACGAGCGTCGCCTCATCGCCGTCGCCAAACCCGAGCTGCGCCGGCCCGGCGGGCCAGGCGGCGTCGGCGAAGGCGGAGCCGCGCCAGGCGGTGCCCTGGTTGGTGCCGTCGTCGAGGTACCGCCACGTCGCCCCGGCGGGGATCAACGCAACACTGGCCGCCGGCAGCGCCGCGGTCGCGGCGGCAACGTTGGATTGAACCGACGCCCCCGCCGCGTTGTACGCCCACGCGCGGTACGCGTACGACGCGCCCGGCGACACCGATCGATCCACATAGCTCTGCGCGGCCGAGGTGACGGTGGCGATTTCTAGGAACGCCCCGCCGCCGGTGGAGCGCTCGATCCTCGTGCCCACCTCGTTGCTGGCGTTGTCGCGCCAGGCGAGTTCGATGCGGTCGCCGGTCGCGGCCGGCGACGCGACCAGCGTGTCCGGCGCGGCCGGAACGCCGGTGGCGGCGGATAGGCCGGCGGTCAGCGCGAAGTCGAAGCTCAGGTCATCGCTGCCGGCCGACGACTGGTGCACCTCCACCGCGACGACGTTGTCGCCGGCGACCAACGACGCCGGGGCGATGCCGATCGTGTGCCAGGCGCGCTCGGCGTCGTCGTTGGCGGCCGACGCGGCGAGCGTGGTCGATGCCGGCGCGCCGGCGGGCATGTTCAGGCGGTACACCTCGGTGCCGTTCAGGTAGACCACCGCGCCGTCGTCGGCCAGCAGGCTGAGGTCCAGCGACGACAGGTCCACCGGGTTGGATACCGTGAATTGCCTGCGGAAATACGTGGTGACGAACTTGCTGGCGGCGCTCGGGCCGAAGGAGACGGTGGTGGACTCATCATCGTCGCCATAGCCGAGTTGTCCCGCGCCGGTCTTCCACGCCGCGTCGTTGAAAGCGGCGCCGCGCCAGGGGGCGGCGGGGCTGGTGCCGTCGTCGAGGAACTTCCACGTCGCCTGCGGCGGGACCAGCGTAGTCACCGGCGCGGGCGGCGCGGCCAGCGTGAGATTGTCGATGGTCTGGCCGGCGCGATTGATGAACTTGAAGTTGATCGAAGCATCGCCGGCGTCGATTAGCATGGCGCCGTAGTCGTCGGCGTAGCGCACCTGGCTGCCGGCGACGGGCGAGCCGAAGCCGTACAGGCTGCGCCCGCCCAGGCCGTTGACGAAATAGGTGAAGCTGTCGCGGGTGACGCGCTCGTAGTTGTGGTCGTGGCCGGAGATCAGCGCGGTGGCGCCCCACTGTCGGAAGGGCCAGTCCATCGAAGGGTGGCTGCCGTGGCCGGCGCCGGAGCTGAACGGGGCGTGGTGGGAGATCACGAGCTTCCACGGCGCGTCGGAGGCCGCGAGCTGCGCCTTGAGCCACATCGCCTGCACCGAGGTGGCCGAGACGCCGTCGGGCTCGCGCGGGTCGGTGTCGAGGACGAAGAGCTGCACGTTGCCGCGGCCAACGGTGTAGTAGCGCTCGTTGCCGCTGGTGTCGGTCGGCAGCGCGAAATAGCTCGTGTAGGGCGCGGCGCCGGTCGGGGAATCCCAGTCGTGGTTGCCCAGCGCGGGCCAAAAGCGGTTCTGCCCGTCGGCCGCGCCGGGGCCGAACGCGCCGGAGTAGGGGGAGATGAACGCGCGGTACCACTGTCCGATGTTGGCGTCGATGGTGCCGGCCTCGCCGGCGGGATAGTTGTTGTCGCCGACGGTGACGACGAATTCCGGCGACCACGAGGCAACCAGCGCGGCAACGTCGCGCGTCGGCTCGACCTGCTCGACGGAGGAGAAATCCCCGACGACGGCGAAGCGCGTCAGGAGGCGGCGCGGCTCGAGGCGTTCCAGTCCGATCGTCGCGCGCGGCGCCAGCGGCGGCCGACGAGACGCCGACGGGCGCGACGGCGACGGGCGCGACGGCCCCGTCGCGATGGGGTGATTCCGGTGTGACATCGGCAACGGGATGCGCTCCTCTGCCCGAAAAGGCGCGGGCGGGAGTATAGCCGGAAGGGGCGCAAGATGTGAGAAGGTGCCCGCGCCTTGTTCGCTCGGTTCGTCCTCGGGGAAGCGCCGGGGAGCGAGGCCGGCCGCGGCAGCGCGATAGCCTACCTCTGTGCGGCTGCCCTGCGGTGCGGGCCCCTTTTCACGATCCTCTCCTCGGCCCACTCCCCGGCCCTCTCCAGGCGTACGCGGAGAGGGAGCGGGCTACGCCAGGAGGTCGAGCAGGTCGCGCTTTGCTGTCGTGGTCGCCGTCGTGGTGAAGGTGGAATTTTTCGGCGCCAGCGTCATCGGCTGCGCGGTGTCGCGGGCGGCGGCGGTGGCGGACGTGATCACGCTCACGTTGGTGAACGTCGACGTGTTCAGCACCGCGGTGTTCTTCGAGCAGACCACCAGGCCGATGTAGACGCTTGGGTTCATCGTGATGGTGACGGCCGCGCCCATCTGGGTCCAATTGACGCCGTCGGTCGAGCGGAAGCCGGTGAGCGTGTTGCCCGCGCGCGTGAGCTTGAGCCAGTACGGGATCGCGCCGGCGGCAGTGGTGACGGCGCTGGTGCTGCCGGTGCCGGTGCGGCGGACGAAGCCGATGCCGCCGGTCGCCGTCAGGACCATCGACGCGTGCCTGGCGTCGGACGAGAGCGAATCGCGGATCATCACGCCGGCGTGGGCGCCGCTGTTGACGTTCTCCACGCCGGTGACGCGGGCGACGATGCTGCCGTCGCCGCTGAGGGTCTGGAAGACGAAGTTGAACCCGTCGGCCGCGCCCCAGATGTCGCGGCCCGCGCCCTTCACGGTGAAGGTGCCGTTGGAATGGGTGGCCGAGCCGGCGACGCCAACGCCGCCCACGTCCGCGTTGGACCACGGGGCGGGCAGCGCGTTGACCGCCGGGGTGGTGGCGGTGGCGGTCGAGGAATCCATCGATTCGCCCACGTCGTTGAACGCGCGCACGCGGTACCAGTACTGCGTGACGGCGGCGACGGTGGTGTCGGCGTAGCCGCTGGCGTTGGCCGGCGCCGTCCCGATAGCCGACCACGTCGTGCCGCCGTTGGTCGATCGGTAGACGTTGAATCCCTGCTCGTTGCTGACGGTGTCGATCCACGACAGGTCGATCCTGTTCGGGCCGGAGGCGGTCGCCCCCAGCGCCGACGGCGCCGACGGCGAGCCGGGCGGTGCGGCGGCGGTGGTGGCGCTGGCGGTGTTGCTGTAGCCGGAGTTGCCGCCGTCGTTGTACGCGCGCACGCGGTAGGCGTAAGCGGTGGACGGGGTGACGGCGGTGTCGGCGTAGGCGGTGACGCCCGCGGCCACGGTGGCGACCTCGACGAACGCCCCGCCCCCGGTCGAGCGCTCGATGCGGAAGCCCGTCTCGTTGCCCGAGGCGTCACCCCAGCTCAGGTCCACCCGCGCGTGCCCGGCGGCGGTCGCGCCCAGGCCGGTTGGCGCCGACGGGGCGGCGGGCGGCGGCGCGCTGCTGATCGCTTCCAGCGCCAGGTCGAAGCTCACGTCGCTGCTGCTCCGGTCGGACTGGTGGATCTCCACCGCGATCACGTTGTTGCCACTGACCAGCAGCGCCGGGTTGATCGATGCCGTGACGTAGCCGTCGGGCTCGATCGCGGCCGACGCGAAGGTCGTGTAGCCGATCGTGCCGGTCGGCATGTTGCTGCGAAACACCTCCGTGCCGTTGAGGTAGACCACCGCCCCGTCGTCGCGCAGCAGCCGCAAATTCAGCGCGGTGACGGCCGAAGGGTTGGAGACGTTGAAGCCTTTGCGGAAGTAGGTCGTGACGTGCTTGTTGGTGGAGCTGGTGCCATAGGAGACGACCGTTGACTCATCGCCGTCGCCGTAGCCGAGCTGCGCCGCGCCGCTGCTCCAACTGGTGTCGGCGAAGACGGGGCTGCGCCAGGCGGTCCCCTGGTTGGAGCCGTTGTCGAGGTACTTCCACGTGCTGCCGGTCGGCACCAGCACGACGGGCGCGCTGGGCGTGGCGTTGGCGGTGTTGGTGTAGCCGCTGTTGCCGGCGGCGTTGTACGCCCGCACGCGGTAGAAGTAAGTGGTGCCGGCGGTGCGGCCGGAATCGGTGTATGAACCGCTGCCGCCGGCGGAGGCGGCGGTGCCGATCTCGGTCCAGCCGCTGCTGCCGTTGAGCGAGCGCTCGACCCGGAAGCCGCTCTCGTTGCTGGAATTGTCCTGCCACGTCAGCGCCACCTGCGTCGCGGAAACGGCGGCGGCGGCGAGGCCCGACGGCGCGACGGGAATCGTCGGCGGCGGCTGCGAGGTGCCGTTGAGCGTGTAGCTGTCGATCAGCGTGCCGTTCTTGTTGAACAACTGGAACACGAGCTGCGCGTCGCTCGCTTCCATGCGAATCGCGCCGTGGGTGGCGTTATAGCGAAACTGGCTGTTCGGATCGGTCGTGCCGAACGAGACGATGTTCGCCCCGCCGACGCCGTTGGTGAAGAACGGCATCCCGTTGACGTTCAGCCGCTCGTAGAGGTGATCGTGCCCGGAGAAGGCGACGTCCGCCCCCCACTCCTTGAACGGCCAGCGCATCCAGGTGTTGTCCGGCGCGTCGGCCGACGAGTAGGCGGCGTGGTGGAAGACCACCACCTGCCACGCCGCGGTCGACGCCGCCAGCGAGTTGCGCAGCCACGTCCCCTGCGTGGAGGTGGGCGAGGTTCCGCTCGGCTCGCGCGGGTCGGAATCGAGCATGAAGAACTCGACCTCGCCGAGCCGCACGTTGTAGTAGCGCTCGTTGCCGGGGAGCGTGAAGTAGCTGGTGTAGTTGCTGACGCCGCCGTCCCAGTCGTGGTTGCCCAGCACCGGCCAAAAGCGGTTGCCGGTGGTCGAGCCGGGGCCCTCGTCGCCGAGGTACGGAGAGATGTAGCTGTGGAACTGCCGGCCGACGGTCCCTTCGAGGTCGGCGTCATCGTTGTTGTTGTTGTCGCCCGCGCTGATGATGTGCGCGGGGTTCCACGACTTGATCATGGCGGCGACGGAGTCGAAGCCGCTGGTCTCGGCCATGTCGCCGATGACCGCGAACGTGGTCAGCAACGCGCGCTGCTCGAGCGATTCCAGCGCAAAGGCGGGACCGGCGCCGCCGCCGCCGTGAATTCGACGGGACTCAGACGGACCGCGGCGACGACCTGCACTTCCCATCACAACCTCACTTGAGCCGGCGCCCGCCCATCCGACATTCACGACCGCCGACCGACGACGAAACAACGACGGCGACCGCCTCGTCCGCCCAGGCGAGACTGCGCGAGCGCAGCGGCGCGGCGGAGAAGGCACTTCAACCGCGCGCCGCCACCCGCCATGTCGGGTTCAGCAGCAGCACGGACGAGTTTCGACGAAGCTGACGCGTCCCGTGCCCGCCGGTCCTAGTGCGGAACGGCACGGCACACCCACGGACGCGCGTAGGGCGGCGATTCTACTGGCGCCGCCGGGGAGCGTCCACGCAGATAAAGAGCGGGCGCGGGCGAACTTATTCCAGCTCGGCCAACTGCCGCCTGGCGGGGCGAGGCTTCTTTTTGATCGGCGGGGCGGGCTCCGCAGCGTCATTGAGCCCGCCGCTGCTGGCGTCCGCCGTGGTGCCATCGGCGGTCTGGGCGGTGTCGGTCAGCGCGGAACTTACGCTGACGTTGTCGAATGTAGCGGTGTTCAGCGCGCCGTCGTTCTTCGACGACACCGCCAGCCCCACGTAAAGGTTCGTCGCCATCGCCAGCGTCGTGCTTCCCAGCGAGGTCCAGGTGATGCCGTTGGCGGAGATGGCGGCGGTCAGCGTCGTGCCGTTGCGCGTCAGCTTCAGCCAGATCGGCGCGGCGCCGGTGGTGAAGAAGGCGTCGCTGACGCCGCCGGCGGCAGAGCGCGTGACCAGCACCACGCCCGCGCCCGGCGTCGCGAACATCGAGCCGTGCGTTGACCCAGCCGCGAGGCTCTCGCGCCACATGATGCCGGCCTTGGCGTTGGCGTTCGTGTTCTGCATCGAGGCGACGCGGGCCACAAGGGTGCCGTTGCCGCTCCAGGTGCGGTAGGCGAAGTGGAACTCGTCGGCCGTGGTCCAGATGTCGGCGCCGGAGCCCTTTACGGTGTAGGTGCCACCGGAGTGCGTGGCCGAGCCGGGAGCGGCGACGGCGCCGATGTCGCCGCTCTGCCACGGCGCCGGCAGCGTTGTCGCGCCCGGCGTGGTCACGGTCGATGGGCCGCTGTAGAACGAGCTGCCCGACGCGTTGAACGCGCACACGCGGTACCAGTACTGCACGCCCGCCGACGCGCTGCTGTCGGTGAAGCCCGTCGCGTTGGCGGCGGTGACGGCGCCCACTTGCGCGAAGTTGACGCCGTCGGTCGAGCGCTCGACCTTGAACCCCTGTTCGTTCGTGACCGTGTCGATCCACGTCACGTTCACCTGCGTCGCGGAAACCGCGACCGCCTTGGCCGCGCTGGGCGCCGACAAGGCGGGCGACCACACGATTGCGCTGGCGAGGTTGGAGTTGGCGGAATCCAGCCCCGCGCCGGCGGTGCTGCGCACGCGGTAGTGGAACCTCACCCCCGGCGCGAGCATGGCGGAGTCGGCGTAAGCGACCGTGTCGGCCGGGCGGGTGGCGACCGCGGTCCAGTCACTCAGGCCGTTGCTCGAGCGCTCGATGATGAAGCCGGTCTCGTTGTTGGCGTTGTCCTGCCAGGTCAGGTTCACCTGCGACGCCCCCACCACCGCCGCGGCCGCGAGGTTGGTCGGCGCGGCGGGCGAGGTGACGGCGGTCTGGGTGAAGCGGATCCAGTCAAAGCTGCCGACGTCGGTGTTGCCCGACGCGTTGGTCTGGAAGAAGACGCGCATCACGTGCACGCCGGCCGGCAGCGTGATGTTGGGCGTCGAGATCGTGGTGAAGGTGGTCAGCCCGCCGGTGCTGGGGACGGCGACGGTCCCTGAGACGTTGGCGCCGTCGATTTCCACGCGGAACGCCCCGCCGGCGGCGGCGTTGGCGAGCCGCGTCTGCATCGTGAAGGTGCCGGGCAGCGGCACGTTGACGGTGTACTCCAGCCACTCGTTGGCGCGAACGTTGCTGAGGTAATACTCCGCCGGGCCGGCGGAGGTGATCTGGTTGATGTCAACGGCCTCGTAGGCGTGGTAGTCGTCGTCGATGTTGTCGCCGGTGGTGTCGCTGTAGGCGACGCCCTGCCCGCCGTGGTCGAAGTCCTCAAACTGGATCGTCGAGGTGACCTGCTGCGGCGCGCCCCAGTACGCACCCTGCTGGTTGACCGCCGCCAGCGGCGCGGTGGCGAACGGGGTGACGGTGACGCCGGGGTTGCCGAAGATCAGCACGGCGTCGCCGGTGCCGGCGCTGGCCGACCAATCCCCGCTCGGGCCCGAGGCCGCGCCCCAGTAGTTGTTGCTGGCGTTGACCGGCCCGTCCAGCATGCCGGCATTGACGTAAAGCGCCGCCCGCTGCGCGTCGACGTCCAGCCCGGTGCGCCAGAAGTTGTTGTTGGTAATCGTGAAGTTGGTGTTGGGGCCGTTGAACGCCTTCTTGTCGATGCGGATGGCGCGGGCGCCGGTGCCGTAGACGTTGTTGTTCTGGATCGTGACGTTGCTGATCCCGCCCTCGAAGCGCAGCCCGGCGCTGGTGGTGTCGTTGGCTTCCTGGAAGAAGTTGCCGGTGATCGTCAGCCCGCTGGCGTTGAACGCCAGCAGGTGCTTGCCGTTGCGGTCGAACGTGTTGTTGGTGATGCGGATGTTCGTCTGCGTGGACGCCGACGTCAGCGCCTCGATGCCGATCGCCGGCTGCACGCGGAAGCCGGGCTGGCCGAGGTTGCGCACGAACGCGTTCTGGTCGATGGTGACGTTGGTCAGCGTGCCGCCGCTGATCGAGCCGTCGGTGTAGATCGCCCGGCCGGTGTGCGGGCCGTTGTTGTTGTTCTCGCGGAAGAGGTTTCGGCGGATGATCGCCGGGATGGTCGCGCTGCCGTTGGTGAAGTTCAGCCCCGTGGCGTTGTTCTGGACGATGTTGTTCAGCACCTGGATCCCGGAGCGCCCGGGGTTCATGTGGATGCCGGCGTGGTAGCTGACGGTGTCGTTCTGCCCTTCGACCGTGAACCCGTCGAGCACGATGTTGTCGGCGGCAAGGCGGAAGGAGGTGGTGCGCGTGCCGCTCATCGTCAGCGCGCCGTTGACGACGGCCTCGGCGGCGCGGTTGGTGCGGGTGTTGGAGCGCGCGTCCACGCCGGCCTGCGGGCCCTTGATCGTCAGCGTCTTGAAGACCGCGACCAGCTCGGAGTAGACGCCGGGATCAACCGTGATCGTCGCGCCGGGCGCGGCGGCGTCCACGGCGGCCTGGATGGTCGCGTAGACGGTCGGGCTGCCAACGATGTGTGCGGCCAGGAAGCGCCGGCACTCCAGGCGCTCGGCGGCGATGGCTGCGGCGACGGGGCCGCGCGATTGCGCCGAGGCAGAGCGAACCGGATGGACAACCACGGGCCGCCCGCGGCGCGATGCGCGAGTCGGCATCTCTTCCTCCTCTTCGGCGCCCTCTGTCCCCGCTGCGACGGCGGCTACCAACGCGTACCCACTACGCTTGCCGCGCCGCGCCCGGGAAAAGCGCGCCCGTGAACCGTCGATCTGTTACGACGGCGACCTCACCACCCTTTCCGGATGGCGACCCACGTCGCCGTTGCCAATGATGTCGCCGTCGCCGCCCTGACGGGCGCGGCGGCAGAGTTCCCCGTTGGTCAGGCACGGCGCGTTTGCCGCCGCCGACACCTCGCCGAGGAGCTTGAGCACTTGTTCGAGCCGGCCCCACCCGCCGGTCTGCTCCACTTCCCAGGAGTGACCCCAGAGGTGGAACACGCCGCCGATCGACCGCGCCCGCGCCAGCAGTCGCTTCGCCAGCACGGTCCAGTCCCCCGCCGCCCGGCCGTGGGCGACGTAGCGCCACAAGTTGCCGGGCGAGCGCCGCTTGAGGGCGTTCTTCACGAACGCCTTGGGCGGCTGGTCGAACGCCTGCAACGTCGTGGGCATCTCCAGCAGCCCGCCGCCGCGACGTCGCGGGCGGTCGAGCGACATGAACTCGACCGAACGAATCGCCAAGTATCCCGCGCTTTCGAAAATGGGCAAGTGGTCCCGGCAATAACGGCCTGCCGGCGGGCAAAACATCGGGCAGGGGTGGCCGGTCACGTCCTCAACCCAGTTTTTCGACCCTTCGATCTCGCTTTTCGCGGTCTGGAGGTCGGTATCGGCCAGGAAGACGTGGTTCAGCGTGTGCGCCCCGACCTCGAACCGCCCCGCCAGCTCGCGGACCCGTGTGACCGGCATCACGCCGGATTCGATCGACCGGGGAATATAGAAAGTCCCGGTCAGGCGGTGGCGGTCGAGCAGCTCGGCGATCCGCAGGTCGGCCGGGTGGCCGTCGTCCCAGCTCGTGGTGATGAGAAGCGGTGGCATGGGGAGCAAGGGTGAGGGCGCGGTTCGGATCATGCGCTCGGGGGCGGCGCGACCGCTGCCGAGACCGGCGACGCCGCGGCTTCGTCCGGCGCGGGCGCGGCGGCGGCGGCCGCGGGGGACGGCACGTTTACCGGCGGCGTGGCGTCGGCGGCGGCGTGGCACGGGTGCCCGGCGCGCGCCTTCTGGTAGATCGCCATCATCATCTCGAAGTTGCGCGCGCCCGTGTACTTCCGCAGGTACTCGCGCCGCACCTCGTCGCGCATGCGCGACAGCATCGCGCGGTCCGGCATCACCTGCCGCACCTTCGCCGCTAGGTCCGCGCCATCGCCCGGCTTGAAGAGGAAGCCGGTGCGCCCGTCGTCGACGATGTCGGCGGGCGCGCCGTGGCCGGAGGCGATCACCGGCGTGCCGCTGGCAAACGCCTCCGCGGCGACCCGGCCGAACGTCTCGTAGCAGTTGGACGGGAAGATCAGCGCGTCGGCGCGCCCGATCAGGTCCATCAGCGCGTCGCCCTCGCGCCGGCCGAGCCACTCGATCGACTTGTTTCGCTCCGCCGCCGCCTTCACCTGCGGCGCGAGCGGGCCGTCGCCGACGATCTTCAGCCGCGCCGCGTCGCCGCAAAGCTCCCACGCTTCGAGCAGCGTGTCGAGCCCCTTCTCGTGCGAGAGCCGCCCGACGAAGATCGCGTACCCCCCGCCGCCGGTGCCGGGGCCGGGATCGGGCTCGAGGAAGTTGGGCTTCACCACGATCTTCTCCGCCGGCAGCCCGCCGTCGATGAACTTACGCCGGGCGAAGTGCGTTGGCGTGATGAAGGCGTCGACCGCGCCCGCGAACGTGCCGATCGCGCGGTGCAGCGAGAGCATGGCGGCGGTGGCGGCGCTGGCAGCGGTGGAACCGCGGTAACACTTGTGCCGGATCGCCGCCAGCGGCAGCGCCTTGCCGAGGCACTTCTCGCACACCTCGCCGTCGCGGTAGAAGTTGGCGCCGGGGCAGAGCAGGCGGAAGTTGTGCAGCGTCTGCACCACCGCCGCCCCCTCGGCGCGCGCCGCGTGGTAGACGGCCGGCGACATCAGCGGGAACGTGTTGTGGAAGTGGACCAGGTCCACCTTGTTGTCACGGATGGCCGCGCGCAGCCGCTTCGACGCCGCGCGGTTCCAGACGGTCGCGCCGAGCAGGCGCAGCCGTCCCATCCCGCGGACGTCGTCGTTGTGCATCTCGAACGCGACGGGCTCAAGGCCCCGCGATGCGAGCAGCGCCAGCTCCGACCGGAAGACGACGTCCTCGCCCCCCGGCTGCTGGTAGAAGTTGTGCGCGACCAGGACCTTCATGAACCGCCTTCATTCCTCCCGCCGACGCGCTGCCGCCGTCATCGTTATCGGCATCGGCGTCGTCCGCCAGCACGTGCGGCGCGCGCCTCCAAGCCCAGAGCGCGCCGACGCCGGCGCCGTAGAGCGACCAGAACCAGATGCCGCCCATCGGGCCCTCGATGAACACGTCGAACGATCCGTTGATCACGAACGCCAGGTAGTACGCCAGCAGGAACAAGAACGCGCCCGCCCAGCGCTGCTGCCCGCGGCGGCGGCAGCGCAGGTAGGCGTCGAACATGCTGAACACCCAGACGCCGATCATCGTGATCCACAGCACCAGCCCCGGCACGCCCATCCGCGCCAGCACGGTCATGTGAACGCTGTGCGGGCTGCGCAGCGATCCCTCGGAGCTGACCTGGAACCCGTCGTCGTCCGCCAGATTGATGCCGAACCCCTTGCCGGTCCAGAAGTACGGGCCGTGCACGGTGTAATCGACGATCGACTTCCACCAGTCCAGCCGCCACTGCTTGTTCGATTCCGCCGCGCTGGAAGACCCCTCGCCGAAGATCGACTTGCCGCTCTCGACGAACTGCTCCCACGAAATATTGCGTCCCTTGCCGCCGGGCACCTCGATGTCGACCCGCGCCGCCCAGAGCAGCACCGCGCCCAGCGCGAGCATGGCGATCGTGCGCCACGCGGCCCCGTGCAGCGGCTTGGCGATCAGGCAGATGATCATCACCGCCCCGAACGAGACCAGCCCGGCGCGGTCGATCACGCCCATCAGCGCCATGTCCAGCGTCAGCAGCGTCGCCCAGATCCAGCGCACGTTGCGCTTCGGGTCGGCCATCCAGAACGCCAGGATGCCCGAGAGGTGGACGAGGGCGTCGCCCTCCTTCACCTGCACGATAGGCACTTCCGACCCGGGCCAGGCGGGGATCACCCAGCGGCCGTAGCGGTAGGTGAAGAAGGCGATCGGGATGCCGATGAGGAACGCGCGGGTGAAGACCGAGTAGTACCGCAGCAGCCGCGGCAGCCGGCGCGGCTCGGCCACGATCAGCCCGGCGACGACCAGCCCGAACGCGGCGTACCCCCAGACGACGGCGTCGCGCACCGCGTCGATCTTGTATTGCGGGAACCCTTGCGCCAGGCGCACGAAGCCCCACGCCGCCAGCGGCACCACCGCGATGGCCGCCCCCACGTGCAGCACGCGCGACCATCCGCGCGTGAGCAGGAACGTGAGCAGCCCGCCCGCCAGGCACAGCTCGCCGACGAACAGCGGCGACACCCCGACGTAAGCGAACCCGCGCCCCGCCAGCGCGTACCCGAGCAGGCACACCCCCAGCGCGAGCAACCACCGATCGCCAATCCGGCGCCGCGCGGGGTCAAGACTGGTCTGTAGCGCCACTCGCATATCTCACTTCACCTGACCCGCGGCCACCGTGGCGTCACCTCATCGCTCCGGCCGCCATATCGCGGCACCGCCGCGCCAACCCACCCTTATGCTACTCACGTGGCTTGGGCGCCCCGCCCAAGCACCCGCGGTCGTCAGCCGTTCTTCTCTTCCCGTGGCTTGGGCGCCTCGCCCAAGCTCCGCGGCGGCCAGCCGCTCCTGTTCGCCTTCCGCTATCGCGGCTAGGGCTCGGGCAAGATGCCCGAGCCATGTGACAACGGCCGCCTGTTGCAGCATCGCTTAGAACGTCAGCGCCCGCAGGTACGCCTGCGTCATCGATTCGCGCGTGAACGTCTTTTCAAACGCCTTGCGCGCCCGCTCGCCTGCCTCGCGTCGCAGGGCAACGTCTTCCAGGATCGGTTGCAGGCGCCCGAGCGTTCCGCGGACGTCTGCCGGGTCGATATCGAGCTTGCAGTCCAGCGCCGCCTGCAGCTCCGGCACGCCGCCCGCCGGCACGGCCGCCACCGGCAGCCCCGCCCGCGCCGCCTCGAGCAGCGCCAGCGGGCAGTTTTCCAGCATCGAGTAGTGTACGTACAAATCCGCCGCCGGCAGGATCGCCGGGACGTCGCGGCGGTGCCCCAGGAACAGCACCGATCCCTTGAGCCGGCGCTCGGCGACCTTCTCCTCCACCTCGCCGCGCTGCGGCCCGTCGCCGACCAGCACCAGCTTCGCCTTCTCGAACCGCGCGGCGACAGCGGCGAACAAATCGATCAGCCCGAGCTGGTTCTTGCGCGGCTCGATCGAGCCGACGTTGACCAGCACGATGGCGTCGGCGGCCAGGCCGAGCGCGGCCCGCGTCAGCGGCGCCGGGCCGCTCGTCGCGCCGATCGTCCCATCGTTCTCGCTCACGCCGTTCCAGACGACGGCCGACGATCGCGTGCGCAGCCCGCGCACCGCCTCGACGTTATCGCGCGCCCAGTTCGAGACGTAGATCACGCGATCGACCCCTTCGAGCACCTTGGCCTCGAAGTCGAGCATCGCGTGGTAACGGCGCGAGTCGGACAGCTCGCCCTTGTCGCGGTACTCGCTGGCCTCGCTGTGGTTGAAGTGGCAGACCAGCACGACCGGCCAGTTGCCGCGCAGCGCGTCGCGCGCGTCCAGCGCCGCGCGGGCGCTGACCGGGCACTGCGCCAGCACGACGTCGGCGGGCATGCGCGACAGCCGCCGCACCAGGTTCTCGCGCACGGCGGCCATGTGCCAGCGGCGGTGCCAGAGCGTGGACCACGTCTTGTTCAGCCGGTGCAGCACCAGCGGGCGGAAGGCGAAGACCGGCAGCCACTTCCGGCTGCCGTCGAACGGCCCCACGCAGTCGCAGGTGACGCCCGCGTCGGCCAGCCCGGTGCGGAGCATCCGCGCGTGCGTGTGAACGCCGGTGTCGCCCTCGGCGCGGTTGATCGAGGCGATGATCACGCGCGACACCTTGCGCGGCGCGCGATCGGTGCGATCAGCCGAGGCGGCGACGGCGGCAGGCGCGCTCGAAGTTGGCGTCGCGACGGCGCTCATGCCGGCACCGCCTCGGGCGCGGGTGCGGGCGCCGCGGCCGGCGCCGCTGTCGCCTCCCGCTGACCCGTCACCAGCGTTCCCATCAGCCTCGCGTACCACGCGACCATCTCGTCGTCGGCCGGGTACCCTTCGCCGAGCAGGCGGACGATGTTGTCCAGCAGGTAGACCACGTGGATCGCCCGCACCTGCTCCGGCGTCATCCACAGCGGGCGGGCGTCGGCGATCTGCGCCAGGCACGCGCGGAACTGATCGGTGTTCCACCCCTGGAGCTGGAAGCCGAGCTGCACGCGGAAGTGCGTTTCGTCGATCAGCGGCAGCCCGTCGAGCTGGCCGTATTCCCAGTCGAACGCGCTCACCTTTCCGCCGTGCAGGCGGAGGTTCCACGGGGCGAAGTCGCCGTGGACGATCGTGGAAGGAACGTCGAGCCGCTCGAGCACCGGCATCACTTCATCAAGGATGCCCCCAAGGTCGAGCGCGGACGCCGACGGTGACGACGACCCGACGGCGGCGATGCGCCCCGGCAGCTCGGCCACCATCTGCGTCGCCGCCGCCGGCTTCACCTGTCCGCTGCGGAGCGTGCCGAGGTAACGCTCGTGCGCGGGCGTCAGCGCCGTCGGCGCGGGCTTGCCCGGCAGTGGCGACTGGACCGTGACGTAGCGCCCGTCGATCTCCCCGGCGAAGAGCAGGCGGGGCGTGGCCGCTTCGGTCCGCGCCCGCTCCGCCAGCGCGGGGAGCATCTCCGCCTCGTGCTCCATGATGCGGCGGGAGAGCGGCGATCCGGCGATCTTCACGAACGCGAGGATCTCGCCGTGCGCGGCCATCACCGCGCCCGACGCCTTGCGGTTCAGCGCCGGCTCGGGCGCGCCCGCGCTCAGCCCCACGCGCACGCTCTGACCTGGGAACAGCTCGGCCAGCTTGCGTTCCAGCGGCGGGACGCGGCGCGACGCGATCACCACCTGGTCCTTGTACCATCCCGGCACGCGGGCGCCCGCCAGCAGCTTGGCCACCGCCTTCTTCAGGTGCGCCGAGCGCCGCGCGGGCGTGTAGACGCTGAACGACGCGGCGGCGACGGCGCCGGTGTCGAGGTTGATGAACCAGCGCGCCTTCTCCAGGCTCGGCAGCACGGCGTACCGGCGGGCGTAGGCGAAGCCGCTGGTCTCAAGCCGCCGCGTGGTCACGCCGGTGCAGTTGATCGCGACGACGGTGTCCCACCGCGGCAGGTCCGCCATCTCGTGCCACGCCGTGCCCCACAACACCTGCACGCGCGACGCGCCCGCCGGCCCGCCGTTGCCGCCGCCGGCCGCGGCCGCGGCCGCCGCCTCGGGCGAGGCGGAACCGGACAGCGAGACCGAGCAGGACGTCGACGGCTGCGTGAGCGACATCGCGCTCGCGGAGGAGGAAGTCACCGACGACTCGCAATTGCCGCCTGTCGAGGGGGGCGT
>DASQDR010000245.1:0-70765 GCA_035634055.1 Tepidisphaeraceae bacterium
CGGCGGGAGCGGCTCCGTCGCCCGCCGACTTGCCGGCGGGCTCGCGGGCGGCGGCGCCGGGGTGCTTGGTGGCGCCGCGGGCGGCCTGCGGCGCGGTCCGGCCCCGGCCGGTCAGTTGGTCCATCTCCCGCTTCACCGCGCGCAGGTCCGCCTCGAACGCCGCGATCGCCGCACGGCGCGCCTCCTCATCGGGCGCCCGCAGCAGCGACGACGGGTGGACGGTCGCAATGACGCACGGGGCCCACGTCGTATCGCGCAGCGGCTGGCCGCGCTGCTGGGTGACGCGGAACGCGTTGCCGAGCATCGACTGCGCCGCCGTCGCCCCCAGCGCCACGATCACGTCCGGGCGGACCGCCTCCACCTCCGCCTTCAGCCACGGCTTGCACGCCGCCACCTGCCGCGCGCTCGGCTTGGCGTGGATCCGCCGCTTGCCGCGCGGCTCGAACTTGAAGTGCTTGACGGCGTTGGTGACGTAGACCACGCCGCGATCGATGCCGACCTTCTCGAGGATCGAGTCGAGCATCGCCCCGCTCGGCCCGACGAACGGCTTGCCGGCGAGGTCTTCCTGATCGCCCGGCTGCTCGCCGACGAACATCACCCGCGCTTCCTTGGGTCCCTCGCCGAAGACCGTCTGCGTGCCGATCCTGTACAGGTCGCACCCCTTGCACCCGCACGCCGCCTCGCGGAGCGTCGGCAGCGAGATCGTCGCGGGCATGAACGCTTCGGCCGTCGGGAATTCCTCTCCGCGCGCGGGCATGGCGGTCCTCCGTGATGGGCTGGCCTGGATGATGACATCCGCCGGTCGCCGCGCGGAGGGAGGATTTCCCATGGAACGATGAGTCGCGCTGCCGCGGCAGGCCCCTCTCCGCGGCCCCCTGGCCGAGTGCGAGGAGAGGGAGCACGGGTTTTGTCACTGCGCGAGAGCGAGGCGATCGGCGGCTTGGCGGAGGTCGGAGACGAACTGGGATTGCGCCCGGGCGCGCAGGGCCGGGTCGGGAATGCGCAGCAGGGCCGACGGGTGGAACGTGGCGATCGTCCACGGCGACCACTCGCTCTCGAACGGTTGCCCGCGGTCGCGGGTGAGCTTGAAGTGCCGACCGATGAGCGACTGCGCGGCCGTCGCCCCCAGCAGCACCAGCACCCGCGGCCTGACCAGGCGCAGCTCCGCCTCGATCCACGGGCGGCACGCCTGCACCTGGCGCGCATTGGGCTTGGCGTGGATCCGGCGGGTGCCGCGCTGCTCGAACTTGAAGTGCTTGACCGCGCCGCTGATGTAGAGCTGCGAGCGGTCCAGGCCAACCTCGCGCAGCGCCGCGTTCAGCACCTCCCCCGCCGGCCCGACGAACGGCCGGCCGGCGAGGTCCTCGTTGTCGCCAGGCTGCTCGGCGACCAGCGCGGCGTGCGCGTCGGCCGGCCCCTCGCCGAAGACCGTCTGCGTCGCGTTGCAGTACAGGTCGCAACCGCGGCAGCTCATGGCCGCCTCGCGAAGCTGCGGCAGCGTAATCGTCGCGGGGAAGAACGCGCGGGCGCCCGCGACGCGATCGGTGTGGGCCGCCACCATCTCCCGGGCGCGCCTGGGCGCTTGCAGCAGCAGTTCGGGGATGAGCTGCGTCTCGGGCATGGTGGACCAGTACCGGCGGGGCATCTCCTTGTGCATCGCCTTCAGCTTCACGCGGGCCGGGTTGAAGATGCTCGCGTAGTAGGTCCGCCAGAGCGCTTCGAGCTCGTCATCCTTGGGCGCGGCGTCGCGCGAGACGCCGGGGCCGAAGGTCAGCTTCTCGCCATCCCAGAAAGCGGAATCGAACGGCGTCAGGATCGACCAGCGCATCACGCCGAAGCGGCGGACGAAGAACGGGGCGGTCATCTTGAGCACGCGGTGTTCGCTGCGGTGGTAGGCGATGTAGTGCTCGCCGGCGGCGCGCTCCTCGCCCGGCGCAGGCCCACCCCCGCGCGCCAGGCGGAAGCGGACGAACGCCTTCATCTTGTGCGCGTCGAAGCGCACCTGCTTCTCCATCGCCAGCAGGGCGCGCACGTCGTCGTCGATGGTGACGCGGAGCAGGTGCGGCTCGCCGTGCGTCAGCCGCCAGAGGACGCGGTACATCGTCGCCCAATTTCCCTCATCGGTGTGGCAGGCGACTGCCTCCGCGACCTTCACGAACTCGCGCGGGACGCGCAGCGGCGTCGATCGCGGCTGGACGTCGATCGACTCCAGAAAATTCGGCAGCAGTGCGTGCTCCAGGCCGTGCGGGACAAAGACGACCCGGTCGGGCGGAATATCCGCGCACAGCAGCTCGCGGGCGGCGTCACGCCAGCTCGCGAAATCGGGTTCTAAGCGTACCTGTCGCACGTGGTTCCGCTGCTCAGTTCCTGGCTTGAACGGCTCGTGGCTTGGGCGTCTCGCCCAAGCATTTGCGGCGGCCAGCCCCTCTTTCTTCATGAGCCGCCGCGCGGCGAGCGTCGGGCGAGACGCCGGAGCCACGTCAAAGTCTTCCACCACTGACCGATCACACTTCGCCCGTCGCCGCGGACGTCGCGGCCGAGAACAGCTCCAACTGCTGGTTCTTCGGCGCGACACGCTCGCGCAGGTCGTCGCGATCCACCCGCAGCGCGTCCGGGTTATGGTCCGCCACCAGCACGAACGGCCGGCACTTGGTCAGGCTGACGCGCAGCTTCACCAAATCCTCCAGCCGCAGCTTGTGAAATTGGCGGACCGACAGGATGCGCTTGACGTTCCGCACGCCCAGCCCGGGCACGCGGAGCAGCGCCGCCCGGGATGCGCGGTTCAGGTCCACTGGGAAGAACGCGCGGTTGCGCAACGCCCAGGCCAGCTTCGGGTCAACGTTCAAATCTAGGTTCGGCGCGTCCGGCGTCGTCAGCTCGGCGGCGCCGAAGCCGTAGAAGCGCATCAGCCAGTCCGCCTGGTATAGCCGGTGCTCGCGGACCAGCGGCGGCGGCTGCCCGGGCAGCCGCCCGTCGGCGTGGGGGATCGGGCTGAACGCCGAGTAGTACACCCGCCGAAGCTTGTGCGCGCGGTACAGGTGCGACGCGGTGGAGATGATCGTCGCGTCGCTGCTGGGCGTAGCGCCCACGATCATCTGCGTGCTCTGCCCCGCCGGCGCGTACGCAGGCGCCTTTTCGGATTCCGACCGCTCCAGTTTCGATTGCGCGATGCGGGCGCCGATCTGCGTCATGGTCGTTTCGATCTGCGCCCGCGTCTTCTCCGGCGCGAGCCGTTGCAGGTCGTCGGCCGACGGCAGCTCGATGTTGGCGCTCAGGCGGTCGGCGTAGCGCCCCGCCAGCGCCATCGCCTCCTCGCTGGCGCCGGGCACGGCCTTGAGGTGCAGGTAGCCGTTGTAGAAGTGCACCTCGCGCAGCTCGCGCGCCACAGCGATGAGCTGGTCCATCGTGTAGTCCGGTCCCTGGATGACGCCGGAGCTGAGGAAGAGCCCTTCGATGTAGTTCCGCCGGTAAAAGTCGAGCGTGAGCTGCACGACCTCGGCGGGGGCGAACCGCGCCCGCGGCGTATCGCTGCTAATGCGGTTCACGCAGTACTGGCAGTCGTAAATGCAGTAGTTGGTCAGCAGGATCTTCAGCAGAGAGACGCACCGCCCGTCGGGCGTGTAGCTGTGGCAGATGCCGACGGACTCGGTGGAGCCGATGCCCTTCCCGTTGCCCGCGCGGCGCGACCCGCTGGACGCGCAGGAAGCGTCGTACTTGGCGGCGTCGGCGAGGATGGAGAGCTTGCGTCCGAAGTCCATCGCGCCCGGCTTCCCTGTTGCGGCGGCGCGGGATCATAGCCGAACGTAGGCCGAACGAACTTCAGAAGAATTGAAAGGTTTGGCAGAAATTCAACCCGCGGTTCCGAGCTTCCCGGAGGCGTGGTAGGCGTCGATGCCGGCGGCCAAGTCGTACTCCGGCTCGTAACCGAGCTTCTGCCGCGCGAGCGACTGGTCCGTCTCGGTCCAGTCCTGCGTGAAGCCGTAGGGGTTGTCGAAGTAGTCCGGCGGGAGGTCGGTCTTGAGCACGCGGTTGAGCTCCGCGACCACCTCGTTGAAGCTCCAGCTCCGCCCCGCGCCAGCGTTGAACACGCCCGGCTCCTTGGCGCGCACCGCCGCGAGGTTGCTGCGGACGACGTCGGCGATGTAGACGAAGTCGCGCTTCTGCTGCCCGGTGCGGAAGATGCGCGGCCGCCGGCCGGCGCGCATCTGCGCCGCCAGCTGGTGGATCATGCTGGCGAGCTTCCCCTTGTGCTCCTCGCCGGGGCCGTAGACGTTGCTGTAGCGCAGGCCGACGATCGGGTGCATCAGCTTCGTCGCGTACTGCGCCGCCAGGCGCTCCATGCACAGCTTGCTGAAGGCGTAGACGTTGAGCGGGTCCGGCGGCTGCGATTCCTTCATCGGCACCGCGCCGCGCCCATAGATGCTGCAACTGCTCGCCCAGACCACCCGCGCCTGCGTCTCGGCCGCCCACTCGAGCAAGGCGCGGAAGGTCTCGACATTATTGCGCATCATGCGGTGCGGGTCGGACGTGGCCGACCCGTCGGCCGCGATCACGCCGGTGATGCTTGCCTGGTGGAAGATGGCGTCGAAGCGACCGAGCCGCTTCAGCGAGTTCACGTCGTCGTGGTCCGCCAAGGTCAGCACGTCGCCCGGGAAGTCGATCAAATTCTGCCAGGCGGCGGAGAGGAAGCTGTCAGCGGCAACGACGGAGTGGCCCTCGGCGGCGAGACCCTTGGCAACGTTGGACCCGATGAACCCGGCACCGCCGGTGACGAGGACGCGCATGACCGAGACTCCCGCAGCAAAGGCGTTGGCGAAAGCGAGGCGGGTAACATCGCCGAACGCCGCATCAAATCAAGCCGGGGGACCCTGCCGGCAACGGAGGCGGCGGCGAAGCGATTGACAGAATGGGAAGAACTGCGACAGAAACCGACCAATGTCAGGGTCTACCATGACAAGCGGGCCAGAATGACTTACCCAATAAGTGGTGGTGCGGGACGCCGAGAGCGCCTACCTTCCCGGATGCCGATGCTAACCCCTTAATTACCAGCATCTTCTGCCGGCGGATTATTGGACTGGTGAAATTTTGAGCGGGTTGGCACGGGGGTTGTTCTACTCATCCCGTCGGCACAGTGAAGTTGTAGATCGCTGGTGCCGGGATCTTTATCAACCTAGCCCATTCTTCCCCCCGATGTGAAGGGTTGTTCCCTCCCACAACCCGAACAATCCTTCACCAGCCCCATTCGAAGCCGACCTTGCCCGGGTCGGCTTTTTTTTGCGCGCGTTTTCCACGGTCGAGCTTGCTCGACCTGTGGTCCTGCGCAAAAGGTCTCATAGCCGCGGGCGGCAGCCGCCGGTCTCCTCGGCGGCGAGCGCATGCGGTGCCTGGTCCGGCGGACCGTCATCCCAAAGCGCACCCGCGAGGGATCTCGGAACGGGAAGCCACTCTCCGGCCCGAGATCCCTCGCGGCTACCCTTCGGTATCACAGGCGCGGGTTGCCGCTGACAGCCGTTCGGTTGCCAAAGCCCAGCGCAAACGCGTGTTCCAACCCGCCCGGCCCGCTACTGCGGCAGCGGCGGCTGGGCCGTGTGCGTGGGCGGGATGATCGAGCCCTGATAAGACATTTCCTTCGCCGGCGAGTTGACGAACACGCCGACCGGCAGGGCCAGCATGTTCCCCACCGCCACCAGCGGGTCGGCGGCGCGGCGGGTCCAGGCGGGCATCGTTTCGTGGACGTTGAACATGTACCCGGTGCCGCCCGCCCGCGTGTCGCCGTTGGCGTAGTAGGAGACCGACGGCTCCCAGTCGCGGCGCTGCATCGCCTCGTCCACGACCAGCGGCGTGTTGTTCAGCCGCTCTTGCATCGGTGGGATGGTGCGCTGGCAGCCGCCGGTCGCCGCCGCGCCGCCCGCGATCGTGCCGAGCAGCAGCAGAAGGCCCCTCGCCAGCTTGTTACGGGTTGAGCACATGATCGAGATCCTTCCTCATCGCCTTGCGATCGAACTCCGAGAGCTTGCCGCCGCTGATGTCCGGGCGGTCGGCGTTGATGTCGGGAGAATAACCGAACGGGTCCTTCAGCGCCGCCTCCTGCCGGTCGTACGTGCCAGCCGGGCGCGTGGTGGGCGCTTTGCGCGGGGAGCAACCGGCGAGGAAGACGAAGGCAAACGTGCAAAGGAAAAGGACAGAACCCCCAGCGCGCGCCGCGACCGCCCGGCTTGCCTGTTTCCTTCTCACTTGATCCATCCTCATCTTCCGCCCTCGCTCGCCTCGACCATGTAGTTGGGCGATTCCTTGGTGATGGTGATGTCGTGCGGGTGGCTCTCGGCCATGCTGGCGGCGCTGACGCGGCAGAACCGGGCGTTGGTCCGCAGGGCGTCGATGTTCTTGGTCCCGCAGTAGCCCATGCCCGCCCGCAGCCCGCCGACGAGCTGGTAGACGAAGTCCCCGAGCGGCCCGCGGTAGGGCACGCGCCCCTCGACCCCCTCGGGCACCAGCTTGCCGCGCTCGCGCACGCCGCCCTGCCCGTAGCGGTCGCCGGAGCCGGCGATCATCGCGCCCATGCTACCCATGCCGCGATACGATTTGTAGCGGCGCCCCTGGTGGATGATCAGCTCCCCCGGCGACTCGTCCAGCCCGGCGAAGAGCGATCCCATCATGGCGCAACTCGCGCCGGCGGCGATGGCCTTGGTGATGTCGCCGCTGTGGCGGATGCCGCCGTCGGCGATGACCGGCACGCCCGCCGGCTCCGCGACGCTGCACGCCTGGAAGATCGCCGTGATCTGCGGCACGCCGACGCCGCTGACGATGCGCGTCGTGCAGATAGCGCCGGGGCCGATGCCGACCTTCACCCCGTCGGCGCCCGCTTCGATCAGGTCGCGCGCGCCCTCGGCGGTGGCGATGTTGCCGGCAATCACCTGGATGTCCCAGTTCTTCTTGATCTCGCGCACCGTCTCGATGACGTTCTTCGAGTGCCCGTGGGCGGTATCCACCACCACCACGTCCACGTCCGCCCGGATCAGCGCCTCGACCCGCCGGAAGTCCTTCACCCCCGTGGCCGCCCCGACGCGGAGCCGCCCGCGCTTGTCCTTGCACGAATTGGGGTACTGGTGCATCTTGTCGATGTCGCGCATCGTGATCAGCCCGGCCAGCCGCCCTTCGCGGTCGACCAGCAGGAGCTTTTCCACCTTGGCCTTGAAGAGGATGCGCTCGGCCTCGTCCAGCGTGGTCTGCTCGGGGGCGGTGACCAGGCCGTCCTTGGTCATCACCTCGCCGATGTGGCGGTTGTCGTCCTCCTGAAACTTCAGGTCGCGGCGGGTCATGATGCCGACAAGGCGCTGCGGCTGGCCGTTGCCCCCGACGCCATTGCTGCTGCCGTGCGCCTTGCCGCGACCGCCAAGCTCGCTGCCCCCCTCGACGATGGGGATGCCGCTGACGTTGTACTCGCGCATCACTTGCCGGGCGGTTCCGATGGTGGCGGTGGGCGGAAGCGTGATCGGGTCGACGATCACGCCGTTCTCCGACCGCTTCACCTTCTCCACCTCGCGCGCCTGGTTCTCGACCGAAAGATTCTTGTGAACGACGCCGATCCCGCCCTCCTGCGCCAGCGCGATCGCCAGGGCCGCCTCGGTGACGGTGTCCATGGGCGCGCTGATCAGCGGGATGTTGAGCTCGATGCCGCGGGTGAGCCGGGTGTGGGTGTCGGCGTCGGAGGGGACGAAATCGGATCGCGACGGGATCAGCAACACGTCATCGAACGTGATCCCGTCGTGCACGATCTTGGAGTGTTCCATGTGACAGTGTTACGGCGGCGAAATAGTGCTGTCAAGCACGCCGGCGAGCCGGGGCGACGCGCGGCTCAGCGGGCGGGAGAGGTCGTGACAGGCGCAGGCGGCGCCGCGGCCGTCGGAGGCGCCGCGGGCGATAGATCGACCCAGATCGGGCGATGGTCGGAGGCATCGGCGGCGATGATCCCGCCGCCGAGCGGCTTCCACGCGTCGGTGATCAGGAAATAGTCGATGCGCGTGCGCAGCAACCCTTCGCCGAAGGTGCTGCCGGTCTGGCCGAGGGCGCCGAGGGCGTCGGTCCAGCGCTCGGTCATTAG
Organism: Tepidisphaeraceae bacterium; assembly: GCA_035634055.1. Lineage (GTDB taxonomy): Bacteria > Planctomycetota > Phycisphaerae > Tepidisphaerales > Tepidisphaeraceae > JAICTV01. The sequence continues at coordinate 8,102 of DASQDR010000245.1, forward strand.
GGCGTAGTTGTTGCCCATGGGGATCTGGTTGAAGTCACCGCCGATGACGGCCGGCGGCGAGCCGCGGGCGCGCCAGGCGTCGCGAAGGGCGGTCAACTCCTTGTGGCGGTTGACGCCGGACTCCTTGAGGTGCTTTGGGTTGGCGTTCCACGTGGCCGAGAGGTGGACGTTAGCCAAGAGGAACTTCTTGTCCTCGATGACCGCGACCGCCCAAACGCCGAAGCTGCCGCCGCCGGGGTTGGGGATCGGCCCCGCATCGTACATCGGGTGCCGGGAGAGGATCAGGTTCCCCCACGTCGCCCGCGGCCCCGCGAGGTTGGCCGAGCGCTCGTACAGCCGCGGGTGATACGTCTGGGTCATCCCCAGCGCGCGGGCCAGGTCGGTGGCGTGGCGCGACTCGGCCTCTTGGAGCAGGACGAAGTCCGCGTCGAGCGGCTTAATGGCCGCGACCACGTTCTCGATTCCGCGCTGGTTGTGCAGGACGTTGTACGAAACGAACCGGAGCGTCCGCCCCGGCACGCCCCATCCCACCCCCGCCGGCGCCGCCGGCGAGCTTGGCCGCGGCGCGAGGAACAACCCCCACAGCATCGCCCCGCCGACGGCGAACAGCCCCAGTACGAGCAGTGATCCACGTGCGAACCGGCGAGGCATGGGCGGAACTGTACCCGCCCGCCCGGGACTCCGTGAGTGCCCGTGAACGCCCGGGGCCGCCACCACGAATTGACGGGCCAATCACGTGACGCGAGGGCGGCCCCCCCGCCGCCCGCGCGGCGATTTAGTCCTGCTGCGGCAGGCCCTTGGTCCAGCCGGTGACTTGCCAGCGGGTCTTGGGGTTCTTGCCGGTGGCCGGGTTGAGCGGGTTGGGGCCGATGGGCGCCCAGGTTTCGGTATAGGTCAGCGTTTCCACGTGCCCGTCGAGGAACGCGTAGTTGGCCAGCGCGGACTTCATCGCGTACGGGTCGTTGTACGTCGGCTTGAGGCTGCGCGAGTGGCGGCGGTAGGCGACGTTCCACGGGTTGGCGGGCATGATGTTCAGCCGGCCGTCCCACGTCTTGGTGTTGACGTGGTTCTCGTTGTTGGGCGTGCCGATCTGGTCGAAGTGCGACCCGAGCCCGTCCATGAACACGATGGCCTGGTCCTGCGTGCGGATCTGGGTGAGCTTGGGGGTGATGAACTCGGTGGTGTTGTAGTCGCCGGTGTTCCCCTCGTAGGAGGCGTTGCTGAAGTTCATCCGGTAGCTGGCGGCGACGTTGTCGCTGTCGGGCTTGTCCGGGAGGTTGGGCATCGTGTCGTTCCAGGTGTAGCGGACGATGTCGGAGGTGTCGCCGGGGCAGAGGAAGACGCCCTTGTTCTTGTTCATGTACTTCATCGTCGCCTGCTCCCAGCCCCACATGGGCTCGGAGAACTCCCAGCTCTTGCCCAGGCGGGTGTTCCACCCCTTCATGCGGTTGCTGCCGTTGTTGCTGGCGTGCGGGAGGTGCCCGCCGTGCTCGTTGGCGAACAGGTGCGTCGCCAGGACGAGTTGGCGCAGGTTGGACTTGCACGCCAGGCTCTGCGCCGACGCCCGCGCCTTGGACAGCGACGGCAGGAGGATGCCGACGAGGACGGCAATGATGCCGATGACGACCAGCAGCTCGACAAGGGTGAAACCCAAAGTTCGTTTCGCGTGGTGCAGCTTCATGATGACCTCGGTTCCCGCCGGTTGTGTCAGCCGTCGCGGCTGCCGCAAGCCGGATGTGGCGAGCAGGCGGCGCGCGGGCGGCCGGGGCGGGGTGAAGACGGTTAACCGGCCGATTAAATTTACGCCGGCCGCCGGCCCGGGATCCTTCATTCCTGCGAATGTCTTCTTCGATGTTGCGACAGGCCCGACGGGCGGGGGAAAAGTCACGGCGGAAGGTGGTGCCATCGACCGCGCGGGGCAAACTTCCGCCGGTAGTCCGACGGGGTCATCCCGGTGGATTGCAGGAAGCTCGTGGCCAGGTATTCCGGCGACGCGAAGCCCGCCCGCGCCGCCACCTCGTGGATCGGCAGGTCGGTCTGCAACAGCGCCTTGACGCGCTCGAGGCGGACGCGGCGGATCTCCTCCAGCGGGGTGTGACCCAGCACCTTCACGAACCGCCGCTCCAGCGTCCGCCGGTTCACCGCCACCGCGTCGAGCAACTGCTTGACGCTGAGCCCTTCGAAGGCGTGCCCGCGGATGTGCCGCAGTGCCGCCGCCACCTCCGGGTCGTCCACCGCCAGCACGTCGCTGGACTGCCGCGTGACCACCCCCAGCGGCGGGACGCGCGGCTGCTCGGCGGCGACCGGCCTGCCCGCCAGCAGCCGCTCCATCGCCGCCACCGCCGCCTGCCCCATCTGCTCGCCGCCGATGCGGATGCTGGACAGCGGCGGGTGCGAGATCTCGCAGAGCAATTCGTCGTTGTCGACGCCGAGGATGGCGACGTCATCCGGCACGTGCAGCCCCGCCTCGCGCGCCGCCTGCACCAGCTCGAAGCCCCACAAGTCGTTGGCCGCCAGCACCGCCACCGGGCGGGGGAGCGACGCGAGCCACTCGCCCATCGCCGCCGACTGCCGGCGGTGAGACCGCCCGCCCAGGGCGGCGGCGACCGACGGGTTGGTGTTCTCGAAGCTGCACAGCGAGAAGCCGCGCCCGGCGTCGCGGTTGCCGTTGCCACTGCCGCTGCCGCTGCCGCTGCCGTTGCCGCTGCCGTCGTCGTCAGCGTCGGCGTCGGCATGCGATGTGAACGCCCGCTCGATCTCTTCGCGGAAGCCGGCCTCGCGCTCGCTCACCCACGCCATCGAACCGTCGCCGAAGTAGCCGAAGTGGCGGAACCCGCGGCGGAGGAAGTGCTCGGCGGCCATGCGGCCGGTCGCGTGGTCGTCCGGCAGGATGCGGGGGAACTGCGCGGCGCCGTTGCGCTCGAAGACCTCCACGACCGGCTTGCCGGTGCCGCGGAAGAAGTCGGCCATCTGGTCTTCCTGGATCTGGCAGATGATCCCGTCCGGCTCCCAGTCCTTGAACCACCGCCCGAGGAAGGTGCTGGACGTATAGATGCCGCGGAAGACGCGGAACTGCCACGAGCCGTGATCCCCGCGCTCGCGCGCCGCGGCGGCTTTCGGGTCGGCGGCGGCGGCGGCCTTGCTGCGGCCGTAGAGGTTCCGCTCGCGCGTCGCCGCCACCACGCCGTGCAACACGTCGCGCGCGTAGGCGAACTCGGTCGGAAGCACCAGCGCGATGCGGACGAACTTGCCGTGAGGTCCGTGAGGTCTCATCGCCGCGCCATGCTAACCGACGGCGGACGTGCGGCGAGCGGGAGAGCTGGAAACGGTGACCGTCGCGCCTGCGGGCGGCGAAACCGCAAGCGCTGGCGAGGCGGCTGTCGCCGAACCCCCGCGGCCGCGGTTCAGGTTCGCCGGCCGAAGGATGAGGACATATCGCCTACCGGCACGGCGTCGGCGCGGGACTCGAGGGTCTTTCGGCCGCCGTACTTCTGCGTCACATCGGCGAGGAACGCGTCGAACGCGTCGGCGTCGAGCGGGAGGTCGACCGGGCGGCGGGTCAGCCCCGACATCAGCATCGCGTTGCCCAGTTCCAGCCCGTGAACACCCTCGTGCCCGGGCGCGATCAGCGGCTCGTCCTTGCGGATGGCGTTGACGAAGTTCTGCCCCATCAGCTTCGTGTCCGCGCCGGTCTTGGCGGCCGGGACCTCGACGTCCCACGCCTCGGGCGAGGTGAAGGAGCCCGGGTCGTTCTCGCGGAACTCGCGCACGCCTTGGCGGTTCATGCGGAACAGGAGCTTGCCGCCCTCGGCAACGATCTTCCCGCGGTCGCCGGCGATCTCCAGGCGATCGGTCCCGGGGGCCTCGCCGGTGCCGGTGATGAAGTGGCCGGTGGCGCCGTTGTCGTACTCGAGGATGGCGCTGACCTCGTCCTCGACCTCGATCGGGTGGGTCTTACCGACGTGCGCGACGGCCGTCACGCGCGACGGGTTCATGCCGGTGAGCCAGTAGAGTTGGTCGAGGTTGTGCGGGCACTGGTTGATCAGCACCCCGCCCCCCTCGCCCGCCCAGGTCGCGCGCCACCCGCCCGAGGCGTAGTACGCCCAGGTGCGGAACCAGCTCGTGGCGATCCAGGTGACGCGCATGATTTCGCCGAGGTCCCCCCCGTGGATCAGCTCGCGCAGCTTGCGCAGCACCGGGTTGGTGCGCATCTGGAAGTTGATGCCGAACTTCAGGTGCGGGTGGCGGCGGGCGGCCTCGTTCATCCGCCGGGCCTCGCGGACGGTGACGGCCTCGGGCTTCTCGCACAGCACGTGCAGGTCGCGCTCGAGCGACGCGATGGTCATCTCGGGGTGCGAGTAGTGCGGCGTGGCGACAATGACGGCGTCGACCGCGCCCGAGGCGATCAGGTCGCGGTAGTTCTCGAAGCGGTGGGCACCGGCGTACTTGGCGGCGGCGGCGTCGAGCTTCGCGCGGTCGCTGTCGCAGATGGCCGCCAGGCGCGCGCCCTCGATCGACTCGAGGTAATTGCAGTGGTACAGCCCCATGTTCCCGGTGCCGATGACGCCGATGCGAACCTGATCCATGCGATCTCCGTCGAGCCTTGCCGTAGAAGAATGGGAGCGGGCGGGCGGTTGTCAAACGCGGTTGCGCGCGAGAGGTGCGTGCCGCGTCCCGCAGCGGCGGGCGCGCCTTGATGCGCGGCGGGCGGTTCAAGCGCGTTACCGTCGGGCGGCGCCGCCGGCGGCGGCGGCGGCGCGGTCCTCGTCGTCGATGAACAGGAACCGCGGCAGCACCAGCATCCCGATGAACGCCAGCACCAGCGGCACGGCGTAGCACAGCCACAGGTAAGTGATCCCGCCGGACGTGTCGTGCCCGCTCTCCCTCCACCCGGAGATGATCCGGAAGATCCGCGCCGGCGCGAAGAGCTGGTACGAGCGCGGCACGAACATCTGCTTGGTCGGGTGCTGCGACATCACGTTGTTCATGTGGTGCAGCGTGAACATCAGGCAGACGTAGCTGGCCACCACGTGCGCGATCCCCGCCGAGGCGACCACCCACAGGATGCGGAACAACCGGTCGCGCCTCGCCGCGGCGCCGGGGTCGGCGGGCGGGCGCGGCGGCGGTGGCTTGGCGGCAACCGGCGGCGTCGGCGGGCGACCGGCCGGCGGGTACGACGGGGGCTGGCGGGACGGCGGCGGATAGGACGGCGGCGGCTTGGCCATGCGGTGAGACCCTCGTGCTTGTGCGTCGGCCGGCCATTGTAACCCATCGCCCCGCCAAAATTGACCCAAACGCGCCCGCGCGATAGAAAAGCCGGGTTTTTCGCGCAGAGCAGAAGGCACCGCAACGCCATGAAAGAAGCAGACACCTCCCCGGAAACCGAGGTCGAAGAGCAGTCCCAGGAAACCCTCTCCGCCCCGCACGTCTCCAGCCGGGCGGAGCTGGACGGCGTCCACCGGGTGGCGTCGCAGCTCATCGAAGAGCTGCGCACCGTCCCCGACGGCGACCTGGTCGGCGAGATCGTCGCCAACGCCCTGAAGCTCCTGCGCGACCAGACCAACCGCGGCGACATCAAGCTGATCAACAAGTCCTACAAGGAGCTGCGCTACGCGCTGAAGATCTTCGCCCCCTACCGCGACACGCGCAAGGCAAGCATCTTCGGCTCGGCCCGCACCCCGGAGAGTCACGAGGATTACCTCACCGCCGCCGAGTTCGGCAAGCAGCTCGCCGCCCAGGGGTGGATGGTCATCACCGGCGCCGGCGGCGGCATCATGGCGGCGGGGCACGGCGGCGCGGGCGCGGATCCCTCCTTCGGCCTGGCGATCCGCCTGCCCTTCGAGCAGAAGACCAACACCTTCATCGCCAACGACCCCAAGCTCATCAACTTCAAGTACTTCTTCACCCGCAAGCTGATGTTCCTCCGCTCCAGCCACGCGATCGTGGTCTGCCCGGGCGGGTTCGGGACGATGGACGAGGCGTTCGAGGCGCTAACGCTGATCCAGACCGGCAAGGCCGTCCCCATGCCCATCGTGCTGCTGAACCACAAGGGGTCGCAGTTCTGGAGCGAGTGGCAGCGCTACGTCGACGAGCACCTGCTCAAGGGCGGGCTGATCGGCGAGCACGACCTGAGCCTGTACAAGATCACCGACGACGTCGCCGAGGCCGTTCACGAGGTGCGGCACTTCTACGAGAACTACCACAGCATCCGCTACGCCAAGGACGACATCGTCTTCCGCCTGCACCGCAAGCCGACGGCGGCGCAGATGGAGGAGCTGAACACGCGGTTCTCGGACATCAAGGTCAAGGGGGAGTTCCGCCTGAGCGAGCCGCTGCCGGTGGAGCGCAACGAGCCGGCGCTGGCGAACTTGCACCGCCTGGTCTTCACGTTCAACCGTCGCGAGCATGGGCGGCTGCGACAGCTCATCAACTACCTCAACGACCTGCGCTAACGCCGGCCCGCGCGCGGGCGGTCGCGGTCGCGGTCGGCGCCACCAGCGGGTGTACGTGGAAGGCGCCCTCCGTTGCGGCGGCGCCCGTCGCCGTGGCGCTTCTTGTTGCCGGCGCGCCCGCGCCGCCGGCGGCTCGGAATCACGACATGATCGACCTTGCCGTGACTTCACCCCCCGCGCCGCGCTCGGCGTCCGCCCGGCCCCCGCTTGCGGTTTCGCCGCGATGGCCCCGGGTCGGGCTGGCGATCGTCCTGCTGCTGGTCCCCCTGCTTTTGCTCGCCCTTCCCCTGCCGCCGACGCGGGGGAAATGGGCGGTTCACAAGCAGGATTGGATCGCCGGCGCGGCCGGCGTCGTGGCGGCGCTGGCGCTGGCGGCGTACCTCGTCCCTACCCGCCTGTTCCCGCAGCGCAAATCGCCCCTGCCGCTGATCCTCTTGGGCACCGCGGTTCTCGTGCTGGCCAACGTCGGGTGGAACAAGGCGTTCCGCGCGTACGGCAGCGCGCACCCGGAGTACCGGCGTGAGGTCTTCCGCAACGCCATGCGGACCAGCTTTCACTCGCCGGTCTACGGGCGGTACGACAACGCCATTGCCCGCTTCGACCCCGGCACCGGCCGATACGGGTACGCCACGCTGCCGTTCGTCTGGCTGTCGCTCGCCCTCGCCGGCGCCGCGTACGCTTGGTTCCGCCGCCGTCCGCTGGACAAACGGTGGGACGCGAAGGACCTGGCGCTGTTGGCCGGCTTCACCCTCGCCCTGATCGTCGCGTTCGCGCTGTGCGAGCCCTGGCCGGACCGGCTGTCGCTGAAGATCTCCGGGTACAACGAGTTCAAGAAGGACATTCCCGCCTTCGCCGGCATCGCCGACACGATGCGAAACTACGTTTCGCGGATGCCGACGCTGGAGTGGTACGGGCAGCACTACCCGCCGGGAAACTTGATCCTGCTGGAGATCGAGAAGGCGATCCGCCTGCCCGGGCTGGCCAAGGGCCTGGTCGCGCTGCTGACGGCGCTGTCGGTCGTGCCGCTGGTGAAACTGGCGGAGGAGCTGCGGCTGGACGCGCCGGCGACCTCCGCCGCCGCGGCCATGTTCGCCATGTCCACGAGCGTGCTGGTTCTCTGCACGATCAACACCACGTCGCTGCTGCTGTTCCCGGCGACCCTCTGCCTCTGGACCCTCGCCCGCGCGCTGCGCACCGGCTCGATCGAGGCGGCGGCGTGGCTGGGGTTCAGCTTCTTCGTCTACCTCTTCTTCTCCTTCAGCGCGTCGATCGTCGGCGTGCTCATGGCGCTGACCACGCTGCTCGCCTGGTGGGCGGGCGTCACCCGCTTTCGCAACATCGTCGCGACGGCGGTGGCGTCGCTGGCGGTGCTGGTCGGGTGCGTCGCGCTGCTCAACATCGCGACGAGCTTCAACTTGATCGAGTGCTTCGTGACCGCCGTCCGAGGCCACCAGGACCAGCAGGGCAACGGCGGGTTCGACGACGCACGGCGCTGGCTGCTGCGTTCGACCGGCAACGTCCTGGCGTACCTGATCAGCACCGTGCCGCTCTGCGTGCTGGCAATCGCCGCCTTCGCGCGCAACGCCCGCCGGCTGCGGGACGATGCGGGGATGGCGCGGTCACTGTTCGTGGCGCTGGTGGTAACGATCGTTCTGGCTGGGTTCTCCGGGCTGTTTTACGTGGAAACGGAGCGGATCTGGATCTTCCTGACCCCCGCCCTGGCGCTTGCGGCCGGGCACGAGCTGGCCCGCCGGTCGGTCGAATCGGACCAGCGGCGCATGATTCTTTGGGTCGTCCTGCTGGTGCTGGCGATCAGTTGCTCGCAGGAGTTCCTGTTCATGCACTATCGCTAGCCGACTCATCCGTTACCCTCTGCACGGGCGGCACCGAGACCTGTCGTGGCGGCCGGCACTTTTTGCGTTTGGCGTTGACGGGTCTTTCGCCCGGTTGTTAGGCTCGACCCCAGCATCCAAGAGGGGCGCGGTCGGCCAATGCCTGCCCGCGCCCGCCGAAGTGGGTTTTGGTCTCTCTGCCGTGTGTCCGAGGGTTTGCGGAGAGACGCGCGGAGCCGTTGCGGCCGCCCCGCCGCCAGCGGATCACCAACCCGTTTGCCCGCGAAGATTCTCGCGCCGCCGCCGGTGCGCCGGCGGCGTCCGCCCGTGTCGTCCAGACCAGAAGGTGTTCACGATGAAGCGGTTGTTTTCCCGTGCCGCCGTCGCCCTGACCGTCGCCTCGGCGTGTCCGACCGTTCATGCCGCCAACTATTACTTCAGCGCCGGCGCCAGCGGCGGCAACGGCACGCAGGGCAGCCCGTGGGGAAGCTTGAGCTTCTTGAACAACGGCTCGTTCCAGCCCGGCGACAAGCTGTTGCTCACCGGGTCGTTCAGCGGCAGCATCTCGCTGGGGGCGGGCCACGCCGGCGTCACCATCCAGGGCAACGGCGCCCGCGCCACCATTAACGCCGGCGACGCCTCGGGGATCACCGCGACCAACGTCGGCGGCGTGACCCTGTCGAACCTCAACGTCTTCGGCTCCGGGCCGGTCGACCCGCTTGGCGGCACGCAGTTCACCAACACCGGCGACGGCATCCGCTTCGTCAACGGCGTCGGGCGCAAGCAGGACGTCACCATCAGCAACGTGCAGGTCGGCGGCTTCGGCAAGCGCGGCATCCGCTTCGAGAGCGGCGACGGCACCACCGGCTTCAACAACGTCAACATCTCCAACGCCGTCGTCTTCGACAACCAGGTTGCCGGCGTCTCCTTCGAGGGGGACTACAACAACGGCGGCAAGAGCAACTTCACCAACGTCACCATCGACCGCGTGCAGGCGTTCCGAAACCGCGGCCGCGCCAACGAGCCCGAGCAGGGCAACACCGGCAGCGGCATCGTCATCGGCCAGGTGAACGGCGGGCGGATCCAAAACTCGCTGGCGTGGCAGAACGGCACCAACTGCGCCAGCACCAAGGGCGGCGGCGTCGGCATCTGGGCCTGGGACTCCAACGACGTCAAGATCCAGTACAACGAGTCCTACGAGAACGGCACCGCCGGCACCCACGACGGCGGCGGCTTCGACCTGGACGGCGGCGTGACCAACTCGGTCATGCAGTACAACTACTCCCACGACAACACCGGCGCGGGGTTCCTGCTGGCGCAGTTCAACGAGGCCGAGGACGCCGGCAAGCACTTCTCGGGCAACACCGTCCGCTTCAACATCAGCGAGGACGACGGGCGCAAGAACGGCTACGGCGGGATCCACGCCTTCGGGCGCATCCGCGACACCAAGGTCTACAACAACACCATCTTCATGTCCCCCGCCGCCAAGCCGACCTCAGACGAGCTGAACGCCAGCCCGCACCCGACCAGCCGTAACGAACCCTCGGCGGCGGTGCGCCTGCGCGGGAGCCAGGACAAGGAGATCGGCTTCTTCAACAATTTGTTCATGCTCAAGAGCAACGAGGCCGCCACCGAGTTCGAGCCGGTCTGGCTCGGCAACCTCGGCGGGGCCGACGGCTTCTCGTTCCTGAACAACGCCTACTGGGACTTCGACAGCAACTCCTTCATCGGCATCGGCTCCGACGGCAAAGCGTACAAGGTCAACCCGAAGCTCAAGGCCGCCGGCCAGGGCGGCGAGCTGGGGCCCGACGGCGACCTGCACGACCTGGCCGCTTACCTCCTCCAGGACGGCTCCCCGCTGATCGACAAGGGGTTGGACCTGGCGGCGCTGTACGGCATCGACATGGGCGCGTTCGACTTCTACGGCGTCCCCAAGGCGGGGTCGGGCTGGGACATCGGCGCGTCGGAAAATCCCAACGCCGTCGCCACCCCCGAACCCGCCGCGTCAGCCCTGCTGGGCCTCGCTGCCCTCGGGCTGCTGCGCCGCGGCCGGCGGTCGCCCGCGGCGGCGTGAGGCCCGGCGGTCGCTCGCGGCGGCGTGAGAGCCGACCCGCTGCCATCGTTCCGCCTGTAACGGTCGCAGCGACGCTGACGGCGTCGCCGGCGGCGGTGCGCGCCGGCCAGCCCGAATTGCCTGCCCTGCCAACCGCTTAACGCCCGACCGGAGCCCGAGACCCGGTTTATAGTTGAATTCCGCGGCCCTCGCCTCGAAACTGCCCGGCCCGCGGGCACCAAAGGGCATTTCGGGCCAGAGTGAACCGGCCGGTGAGACGCGGCGCGAGTGGGCGCGTTCGGCCACCGCCTTCGTCGCGCGGGGCTGCGGCATTTACCGAACGACGGTCTCATCCCCGGCGTAGTTGCCGTGGTTCAGGCCGCGCGCCGCACACGTTTGCATCAGATCTGAGTTCCCGGAGGGTGATCGTGAGGAAGACGAACGGGTCGAACGGAGGCATTGTCGCCGCGCGCGGGGGCGCGCGTTCCGCCGTAGCGCGAGCCAGCGCCGGCGTGGTCGGCCCGCGTTCGTTCGGCACCGAGGCGCTGGAGCGACGGCTGTTCCTCAGTGGCGGCGTTCACGCGCACGCGTTGGAACACGAGGCGCACGGCGAAACGGTCGAGCTCGCTCCTTACAAGCGGAGCGCCCCCACCGCCAGGTCGGTCTTCACCGGGCAGTTCGTCGTCACCCTCGCCGACGGCGCGGGATCCAAGGCCACCGCAAAGGCCCACCGCGCCGCGCACGCTCGCAGCTACGTGGAGCACGGCAATACCAACCTCTGGACCTTCCCCAAGGGCAAGTCTGCCAAGCAGATCCAGGTCGAGCTGAACGCCGACAAGCGGATCGCCGACGCCTATCCCGTCTACACTGCCCCCGCCGCCGCCCCGATGAGTGACGCGAGCGGCCAGCCGATGGCGGACTTCGCCGAGACCGAGCCCAACGATACCCGCGCGCTGGCGACCCCGTTCGCCATCTCGTCCACCCCCAACACGGTCTCGGCCTCAATTGGGGCCGGCGGGTTCGACGTCGACTACTACAGCTTCTCCCTGGCGGCGCGGTCCGGCGTCTTCTTCGACATTGACGCCGTCGAGGCGGGGCTCAGCACGATCGACTCGACGATCACCGTGTACAACGCCGCCGGCGCAGTCATTGGCGGCAACGACGAGGGCCGCGACTGGGACGACTTCATCCTCTTCGACACCGCCACCACCCCCGCCTCGAGCGACTCAGCGCTTTACCTCGACCTGGCCGCCGGCACGTATTACGTCGAGGTGACCAGCGCGGGCTCCACTCCGATGGGCGCGTACCAGTTGGAGATGTCCGCCGACAGCAGCTACACCTCCACGGTCCAGCCGCTGAACAGCAACCCCGGCGCCACCGACACGGTCCTGCTGGACTTCGACGGGCACGCCGCCACCGACAGTTGGGGCACCTACACGATCCCCGCGTACGACCTCAACGGCAACCCGGCGGAGTGGACCCCGCTGGAGCGCTACGCGATCCAGCGGATGTTCGACATCGTGGCCGAGGACTACGCGCCGTTCAACATCAACATCTCGACCACCTACTCCGGCCCGTTCGACAACGGGGTGGGGCACCGGCAGGTGATCGGCAACAGCACCGGCTCCCAGGTCGGCTACGGCGGCTCGCTGGGCGTCGCCTACCCCTACGGGTACAGCAACACCAAGGTGAACACCGCCTTCACCTTCGCCAGCAGCTTCCCGGCGCAGCAGTCGGAATCCGCCGGCGCGCCGGCGGGCTACCTCAATTCCGACCGCGCCGTCGCCCGCGCGATCGAGATGGGCAACACCAGTTCGCACGAGATCGCCCACACGCTGGGGCTGCTGCACTACGGCGGGTCCAACGCGAAGCTCAACGGCATCATGCACTCGCCGGACTTTGGCCTGAACCGCGAACGCTGGCAGACCGGCACCACCAGCAACCTGTCCGGCGAGCCGGCGGCCGTGCAGCAGGATGACGCGGCCGTCATCAGCTCGCTCACCAACACCTTCGGCTACCGCGCCGACGACGCCGGCGACACCCGCGCCGCCGCCACCGTCCTGGCCGCCTCCGGCAGCAGCTACGCCGCCAGCGGCATCATCGGAACCGTCGGCGACAGCGACTTCTATCGCTTCACCGGCGGCGGCTCGACGCTGTTCAGCGTCGGCGTGCGCGAGAGCGTCGGCAACCTCGATGCCGTCATCAAGCTGTACAACGCCTCCGGCGACCTGCTGGCCAGCAACGATGGGACGGACCTCAGCGCCGCCTTCGGCTTCGCCCTGCCGTCGCCGGGCACGTACTACGTCGAGATCAAGGGGCACGGAACGCCCGGCGACATGGGGCAGTACCAGCTCAACATCGCACCCTCCAGCACCGCCGGCGGCACCGGCTCAATCACCGGCCGAACGTTCCGCGACTTCACCCTCAACAACGTCTACGAGCCGGGCACGGGCGAGACCCCGCTGGCCGCCACCGTCTTCCTCGACTTCAACGGCAACAACGTCCTCGACGGCACCGACATCGCGACCACTTCCAGCGCCGTTGATGGCGCCTACAGCTTCTCCGGCCTGTCCGACGGCACCTACGTCGTCATCGGCCTCGCCCCCGCCGGCTACGTCAACAGCATGGGATACACCGTCACCGTCAGCGGCGGCGACGCGCACGTCGGCAAGGACTTCGGCAGCTTCCCGCTCGTCTACACCGGCACCGGCGCCGCCGACCAGTTCACCCTTCGCGTCGCGCCTCACGATTCCACCCGCTACCAGATCCTCGAAGCCAGCACCGGCTACGTCTACGACGCCAACTTCGGCTACGTCGCGCGGCTGACGTTCAACACCCTCGGCGGCGACGACGCCCTGACCATCGACTACACCTACGGCAATCCGATGCCCGCCGCGAACGGCGTGCTCTATAACGGCGGCGACCATGGGGCCGCGGGAGACGTGCTGCTGGTCGCCGGCGCCGGCGCCAACGACAGCGTGACGCTGGTGGATCCGGCCCTGGATCCCACCGGCGGCAGCGTGGGCATCGGCGACGGGTCGATCGAGCGCGCGACCGTCAATGGCGGCAACGGCAGCGACACCCTCACCATCGGCCGTGGGCTGCTCATGCCCGTCACCTTCAACGGCCAGGGCGGCACCGCCGACGCGCTGATCTACACCGGCGGCGCGGGCGCCGACGCGCTGACGCTGACCGCCGGCTCCGTCGCCGCCGGCGCGGTCACCCACGCGTATGCCACCGTCGAGAACCTGGTCGCCAACCTCGCCGGCGGCAACGACGCCGTCACCGTCGACCACGCCGCCGGCGCCGCCGCCACCACCCTCAACGGCGGCGACGGCAACGACACCGTCACGGTCATCAACGGCGCGCAGCTCGCCACCCCCGTCTCCTTCAACGGGGAGAACAACGACGACACCCTGAACATCAGCGGCGGCTCGCCGTCGGTCACGCTTTCCGGCGGCGCGGGCGCCGACACGCTGAACTTCAACGGCACCGCCGGCGACGACACGATTGCCGTTGGCGGCTCGTCCGTCACCGCCGCCGCCACCGGCGTCGCGCGGTCGGCGGCTTACGCCGGGATCGAAGCGGTCCTCGTCAATGGCCTCGGCGGCGCCGACACCTTCACCGTCAGCGCCACCGCCGCCAGCGCGCCGGTCACCCTGGCCGGCGGCGACGGCAACGACGCCTTCAACATCGGCACCGGAAGCCTCGACAGCCTGCTCGGCGCGGTTACCGTCAATGGCGGGAGCGACGCCGACACGGTCAACGTCAACGACGCCGGTTTCGTCAGCGGCGAGCCGTACACCGTCACCGCCACCACCGTCGATCGGCCGTTCTTCTCGATCCTGAACTACGCCGCCGCCGAGGCGCTCGTGCTCAACGCGCAGGGCGGCAACAACGACATCACCCTGACCGGCACCGCCGCGACGACGCCGGTCACCATTAACGGCGGCGGCGGGAACGACGCGCTCACCATCAACGGAGCGGCGTCGTCGGCGGTCACGTTCAACGGCGGCAGCAACGCCGCCGACACCGACACCCTCAACCTCAACGCCGGCAGCTTCACCTTCGACGCCGATGCCAAGCTGGGCACGGCCAACCTCGTGCTCAACGTCAACGCGTCGGCCGGCAATGGCGTGACGTTCAACGCGAGCCAGCACGTCAAGTCGCTCGCGGTCAACAGCGGCTTCGCCCGCGTCGCGGCCGGCGGCTCGCGCGTGCTCGTCACCGACACGCTCGCCTTCGGCGCGACCGGCACGCTCGATTTGACCAACAACGACCTGATCGTCCGCCTTGGGAACCTCGGGACGTGGGACAGTGTCAACGGGTACACCGGCGGCGTGCTCGGACAGGTGCAGTCCGGCCGCGCGGGCGGCGCGTGGAACGGGACCAGCGGCATCCTCACCACCCAGGGCGACGCCGCCGGTGCATCGCCGCTCACAACGCTCGGCGTGGCGACGGCGCAGCAGGCGCTTCAGATCGCCCCCTCTGCCACCGCCACCTGGGGCGGCGAGACCGTCAACGGCTCGGCCATTCTCGTCAAGTACACCTACATCGGCGACGCGGACCTCAACGGGCGGATCAACGGCGACGACTACTTCGCCATCGACTCCAACGTCGCCCAACCCAACGCCCGCACCTGGGCCCTGGGCGACTTCGACTTCAATGGCAAGATCAACGGCGACGACTACTGGCTGATCGACTCCCACGTCGGCCGGCAGATCTTGGGTACGCTGTGACCCGCGCCGCGGGAATGACGAATGACGAAATCAGGATGACAGTCAAATCCGAATGACGAAGCGCGAAGCAGAAGTGGCTTTTCCGCATTCGTGATTCGGGTTTCGTCATTGATTCGTCATTCTTATTTCGTCATTGGGGTTTGGCGAAGTGGGTTTCGCTGTTCGGTCTTCATCGCCCCCCAACCGCGCGTCACCGCATCTTCTTCGCCTTCACCTCCTCCGCCTTGATGAACTTCGGCCCCGCCGGGCAGTGCGGGAGGAGCGGGCACTCCGGGCAGCGCGGCTTGCGCGCCTGGCAGATCTGCCGACCGTGGTGGATCAGGAGGTGCGACCAGAGCGTCCACTGGTCGCGCGGGACGATCTGCACCAAGTCCTGCTCGATCTTCACCGCGTCCACCGCGTGGCTCGTCAGCCCGAGCCGGTTGCTGACGCGCGTGACGTGCGTGTCCACCACCACGCCGACGTTGATGTCGAACGCGTTGCCCAGCACGACGTTGGCGGTCTTGCGGCCGACGCCGGGCAGGTGAACCAGCTCTTCCATCGTCGCCGGCACCTTCCCCGCGTGCCGCTCCACCAGCGCCGCCCCCATGCCGCGCAGGCTCTTGGTCTTATTGCGGTAAAAGCCGGTCGACTGGATGTCCTTCTCCAGTTCCTCCGGCTCGACCGCCGCGTAGTCCTTCGCGCTGGGGTACTTCTTGAACAGCGACGGCGTCACCAGGTTCACGCGCTCATCGGTGCACTGCGCGGAAAGGATCGTGGCCACCAGCAGTTCGAGCGGGTTGGTGTAATCGAGGCTGCACCGCGCGTCGGGGTACGTCTGCTTCAGAATCGGCAGGATCGCCGCCACGCGCTGCCGGCGGGCCGCGGTCGTCTTGCTGCTCTTGCTGGACTTGGCGGGCGTGGGCATGCGGATGGGTTCCTCGCGATATCCGGCCCGGCCTGCTCGCGCGATCTCGCGCGCGCGCGCAGCGATCAGGCGGGGATCAGGATGGTATTCGTCTGTCGAATGCCGGCGCTGAACAGGATCATCCCCAGCAGCAGCGCGACGCGGAAGGCAAGCACCATCGCCGTCTCCGACTGATCCACGTTCAGCCGGTCCAGCGCGGGGTTGGCAACGTCCGGCTCGTCGGCGTGGTCAACGTACTCCTGGCGGTTCCGCCACATCCGCGGCCAGGCGACGCGCCACTCGTAGACCAGCAGCGCGACCGCCCCAAGGTAAAGCCCCGCGCGGGCGATGGGCGGCATCAGCAGCGCGCCGCCGGGACGGAGAACGATCCACTGCCCGATGGTCGCGACCAGCAGGGCGGCCGCGCACGCGAGCTCGACGCGGTGCACGACGCTCATGATCCGCCCGACGATCGCTCCGCCCAGCAGCGTGCCGTGCTGCCCTTCGAGGTTCACGCTGAGGACGTTGGTGAGCACGAGGTGGCTGTCGCGCGTGGCCCGCATGATCAGCGGCGCCGCGATCGCCACGAACAGCACGCCGCCGAACCAGGTCGAGAGGGCGAGCCAGTAGATGATCTGGATGAGGTCGAACACGCGGGGGATTGTTGCCTGTTACTCGCTACTTGTCACTCCGCGTCGCATCTGCCGCTCCTCATGCCGGCGCCGCGGTCACTCGTGGCGCTCCCTCTTCGTCTTGGCACGCCGGCGGAAGCCCCTGGTCCGTTCTCCGAGATCGCGCGCGCGCACACAATAGTCGTTTCGCAAGCGTCGCCAGGCGTCGGGGGGCCGGCGGCGGTTCATCCATCGGCGCGCTGGAGGTACCCCAGCACTTCCTTATCGTGGCCCTCCGGCTTCACCTTTTCGAAGACGTGCTCGATCGTGCCGTCCTTGCCGATGATGAAGGTCGTGCGCGCGGCGCCCCAGTACTTCTTGCCGTACATGCTCCTTTCCTGCCACGCGCCATACTGCTCGGTCACCGCGTGATCGGCGTCGGCCAGCAGCGGGAAGTTCAGGTCGAACTTCTCGGCGAACTTCGTCACGTCCGCCACCGGGTCCGGGCTCACGCCGAACACGGGGACGCCGAGCTGCTGGTACCCGGCGATGGCGTCGCGGAAGCCGCACGCCTCCTTGGTGCAGCCGGGCGTGTCGGCGCGCGGGTAAAAGTAGAGCACCACCCGCTTGCCGCGGTAGTCCGCCAGGTCGATGGCTTGGCCGGTGCTGGAGGGGAGCTTGAACGTCGGCGCCTTCGCGCCCGGCTGGAGTGTCTCGTTTGCCAAGATGATTTGTCCTTCAGGGGCGGCCGGTGGCCGACCGTTTTTCTGCTGTGCGTGACGCTTCGCCCGCGCCGGAACGCCGCCCGGCTTACTTTCCCGCCAGCTTCTGCTTCAGTAGCTGGTTCGCCTGCGCCGCATCGACGCCCGCCCCGTGCGCCTTCATGAACGCGCCCATCGCGCGGCCGAAATCCTTCTCTCCGAAGCTGTTCTTCGCCAGGAAGTCCTCCACCAGCTTCTCGGTGTCGCCGGCCGACGCCTTCCTGGGCAGGTATTCCTCGACGATGGCGATCTCGCTCTTGAGCTGGTTCGCCTCGGCCGGCTTGCCCAGCTTCTCGTACTCTTCGACGCCCTTGCGGAGCTTGCGGGCGTAGGCGTCAACCACCTGCTCGGCGGTCGGCTTGTTGGGCATCAGGTCGATGTTCTTCACGTCGCTGAGGAGCATGCGGATCACCCCCAGCCGCTCCTTCTGCCCGCCCTTCAGTGCCGCCTTCATGTCCTCGCTCAGCCGCGCTTGCAGGTCCATTGTGCCGCTTCCTTTGTATGCGTTGGTGCCCTTATGTTATAACCCTTGGGGAGGGGCTTTTCCCGTCGCTTGCGCGCGTCGCCGTGGTTCGTTGCCCGTCGTCCGTCCGCGCCGCCGGTCCTGCGGGCGGCGCGGCGCGGGTGATTTTGGGACACCTCGATCACGTCACATGAGCAACTGACGCCGCGACCAGACCACGACCACCGACAGACCACGACCCCCGACAACGGACAGGTGATGCAGCCCGGCAACAGCGTCGAAGGAATTCTACAAGTCGCGGACGAGCGCCAGGACGGGCACCTCCGCGACCCGCAGCACCCCCTCCGCCCCGTGCGCGGCAACGTGATCGTCCCCCGCCAGGTGATCCGCAACCTCCGCCTGCGGCCGGGGCTGATGCTCACCGGCACGCCGCGCGGGCGGAACCTCGACCGCATCGACACCATCGAGGGGCTCCACCCCGACGAGTACGGCTCGAAGATCCACCTTTACGAGGGGACCGCGCTCGACCCGGCGCCGATGCTCAAGCTGGAGCACGACCCCAAGGAGCCCACCACCCGCATCATGGACATCCTCGCGCCGGTGGGGTTCGGCCAGCGCGGGCTGATCGTTGCCCCGCCGCGCACGGGCAAGACCATCCTGCTCCAGAACATCGCCCGCGGCATCCACGCCAACTACCCGCACGTGGAGCTGATGCTCCTGCTGGTCGACGAGCGGCCGGAGGAGGTGACGGACATGAAGCGCAACGTGCCCGGCACCGTTTACGCCAGCTCCAACGACAACACGGTGGAAAAGCACCTGGACCTCTCGCAGCTCATCATCGAGCGCTGCAAGCGAAAGGTGGAGTTCGGCAAGGACGTGGTCGTGCTGCTCGACTCGCTCACGCGCCTCGGGCGCAGCTTCAACGTCGGCGGGCCGAGCGGCGGGCGGACGATGTCGGGCGGGCTCGACAACCGCGCGCTCGAGATCCCCAAGCGCCTGTTCGGCGCCGCCCGCAAGCTCGAGGAGGGCGGCTCCCTAACGATCCTGGCCACCTGCCTGATCGAAACCGGCTCGCGGATGGACCAGATCATCTTCGAGGAGTTCAAGGGGACCGGCAACATGGAGATGACGCTGGACCGAAACCTGTCCAACCTGCGCATCTTCCCGGCGCTGAACATCGCCTCTTCCGGCACCCGCAAGGAGGAGAAGCTGATGAGCGAGAAGGAGCTGGCCGCCGCGCGGCAGATCCGCCGCCACCTCATGAACATGCCCCCGCCGCAGGCGATGAAGAACCTGCTCGACGCCCTGGCCAAGACCAAGAGCAACGCGGATTTGTACGCGGGGATGCGCGTCTAGCGCGTGCGCATTTCCGCACTCCGTCCGCGGCAAGCCTCGTCTCAGAATGTCGCGGTGCGGTGTCATCCCGAAGCATACTCGAGAGGGATCTCGGGTTCACGAGCACCGATTGCCAGCCCGAGATCCCTCGCGGGTACGCTTCGGGATGACAGGGCAGGTTTGCCGCTCAACAGTCCTGGCGTATGTCGGCGCCCCCATCGTCGCGGGCACGCGCGTTGACGGGCCAGCAGCCGGTCACCCCTGCGGCGCGGGCAAAGTCTCGACGAAGTCCGCGAGTTGCTCCGCCGTCGGGCTCTGGGCGGTGCGGACGTAGTAGCCGCTGGTGCCGACGCCGGTGCAGAGGCTTTCGGCCAGCGAGAAGCCGAGCACGCGGCCGAGCATGAAGCCGGCGTTGAAGTGGTCGCCCGCGCCGGTGCTGATCTTCGGCTGCTGCACGAACGGCCCGGCGAAAGTCGCGGACTCGCGCTCGGTGGCGGCGGCGGCGCCGCGGCGCGGGTGGATCACCACGCAATCGAGGTTCAACTCGCCGCGGATCGCCCGCGCGTGCTCCTCGATCGCCTCTTCGGCGTTGCTGCGCCCGGGCAGGCCGAGCACGTCCGCCACCTCGACCGATTCCTTCAGATTCAGCCCGAGCACCACGTCCACCTGGTCCTGAAAGCGCGACAGCAGCCGCATCGCTTCGACGATGTCCTCGGCGGTGCGCTTCTCCGGGTCGCACAGATCGATGAACAGCTTGCGGCTGTGCCGCTCGATGTTCGGCACGATCTCGTCCAGCAGCTTGGCCCACACGCGCGTCATGTGCGGGAGCATCGTCCAGTTGACCATCGCGATCAGGTGCGAGCCGGAGAGCAGCTCGGTCAGCTTCTCCTTGCCGAGCCGGCCCATGAGGTTGTCCCAGTTGGCGTCGTTGAGCGGCTCGAGCTTGCCGAGCATCAGCTTGCCGTCCTCGAACTCCAGCGCGTCGGTGTGGGCCGGCTCGCCGATGGAGTGGACGGTCGCCTTGCGGGCGAATTCCGCGAAGACCGGGTGGATGGTCGGGTAGCCGAGGTTGCCGACGTAGGTCACCGGCAGGCCGAGGTTGACCAGCGCGTTGGCCATGATCGGGCCGTTGCCCCCGATCTTCATCTGCTTGACGACCAGCTCGTAGTTCGAGCTTTCACCGGCGGCGTCGCAGATCTTCTGCCCGAGGGCGTCGATGGTGCGGATCGGCTCGTACCGATCGTGCCCGCGACGCTTGTCGACCACGGCGATGATCTCGTCAACGAACCCGTCCAGGCCGACGGTCGCCTTCAGCTTCTGGAGCTGTGGCAGCGCCGCGCGCAGCTTCCGTCCGGTCAGTTCGCAAATCTGCTCTCGGGTGAGTTGCATGGCGGCGGATTATGGATGACCGCGGGCGAGATGTCATCCCGGCGCGCGGCGGACCCGGGCCCCGCCTGATCTCCCCCGTGGCATGGGCGCGGCATCGGCGTGGCATGGGCGGCCTCGCCCGTGAAATTCGCGGCGGCCAGCCGCTCTTGTCTGTAGGGTGTGACGGCGACGGAGCCGCTGGCCGCGGCGGATGCATGGGCGGGGCCGCCCATGCCACATGGATGCAGATGACGTCGCGCTAGAACGCGCCGCGCTGCTCGACCTCGCGCGCGTACGCTGCCAGTGCCTCGCGCCAGGGCCGCATCGGCTTTCCTGTCAGCTTCTCGATGGGCTCGACGTCGAGCACGCTGTACGCCGGGCGGATCGCGCTGTCGGGGCGGGTCGATTTCCAATCCGCGGAGGTCGTCGAATCCAGTTGCGGCGAGAGCTTCCACTCGTCGAAGATCGCGCGGGCGAAGTCGAACCACGTGGTCTGGCCGGAATTCGTCACGTGCCACACGCCGGCGGCGCCGTGGTCGAGCAGGTCGAGCGTTGCCGCGGCCAGATCCCCGGTATAGGTTGGCGTGCCAACCTGATCGTTCACCACGCGCAGCGGCTTGCCCGCCTGGGCCACCTTGACCATCGTCTGCACGAAGTTTGGCCCGTTCGCGCCGTACAGCCACGCGGTGCGCAGGATGAGGAAGTCCAGCCCGCCCGCGCGCCGGATCG
Source organism: Tepidisphaeraceae bacterium (assembly GCA_035634055.1). GTDB lineage: Bacteria > Planctomycetota > Phycisphaerae > Tepidisphaerales > Tepidisphaeraceae > JAICTV01. The sequence continues at coordinate 29,331 of DASQDR010000245.1, forward strand.
CCTGCTCGCCGAGCAGCTTGGATCGCCCGTACGCGCTCTGCGGGCCGACGGGATCGTCAGGTCGGAGCGGGCGGGTCAGCGTGCCGTCGAAGACGTAATCAGTGCTGTAGTGAACGAGCTTGGCCCCCGCCTCGCGACACGCCTCCGCCAGGTGCCCTGGCCCGTCGCCGTTAACGGCGGTCGCCCGCGCACCTTCCTTCTCCGCCAGGTCCACCTTGGTGTACGCGGCGCAGTTGAGCACGAGCGTCGGCCGGGCCTGCTGGAAGGCGTCGCGGATCGCCTGCGGATCGGTCACGTCCAGCCCCGCGCGGTCCAGCACAGTCGGCCGAACCTCCCGCCGCGCCCGCGCCGCCGGAAGCGCGTATGCCAGCATCCCCCCGCCGCCGGTGATGATCGTTCGGTCGTACAGCATGATAAATAACGGTGAAGGCAGAAGGATGAAGGATGAAGCAGGCGGAGGCAGGAAGGCCAGCCTTCTTCATCCTTCATCCTTCCGCCTTCATCCTTGGATTCACTACCGCCCGGCGTACTGGGTTTCGTAGTACTTGAGGTACTCGCCGTTCTTGATCGCGCGCCACCAGGCTTCGTTGTCGCGGAACCACTGGATGGTGCGCTTGATCGCCTCGGGCCAGCGGTGCCTGGGCTCCCAGCCGAGCTCGCGCTTGATCTTGGTGGCGTCAATGGCGTACCGGCGGTCGTGGCCGGGGCGGTCCTTCACGTACTGCACGCCATCGTCCCAGGTCCGGCCCATCTCGCGCAGGATGGTTTCAACGATCTGCCGGTTGGTCATCTCGTTGTTCCCGCCGATGTTGTACACCTCGCCCGGCGTCCCCTTCTCCAGAACCGTGTGGATCGCGTCGCAGTGGTCCTCGACGTAGAGCCAGTCGCGCACGTTCATCCCGTCGCCGTACAGCGGGATCTTCATCCCCTGCATCAAATTCGTGATGAACAGCGGCAGCGCTTTCTCGGGGAACTGGTACGGGCCGTAGTTGTTGCTGCAACGCGTGATCATCACCGGCAGGTGGTGCGTGTGGAAATAGGCACGGGCGAGGCAGTCGCTGCCGGCCTTGCTCGCGCTGTAGGGGGAGTTCGGGGCGAGCGTCGTCTCCTCGGTGAACTTGATCTCCGGGCGGTCCTCCGGCAGCGAGCCGTAGACTTCGTCGGTGCTGACGTGCACGAAGCGATCGACGCCCTTGGCCTTGGCGACGTCCAGCAGCACCTGCGTGCCGACGACGTTGGTCTGCACGAACGGGCCGGAGGAGAGGATGCTGCGATCGACGTGGCTCTCGGCGGCGAAGTGGACCACCTCGCGCACGCCGAAGTCGTCAAACATCGCGGCCACCAGGTCCGGGTCGCAGATGTCGCCCCTGACGAAGTTGAGCCGGTCCGGGCTGCTGGCGAGCAGGTCCTGGAGCGTGCCGAGGTTGCCGGCGTACGTGAGCTTGTCCAGCACCACGAGCTTCGCACGCTCGCCGCGCTCGATGAGCATGCGCACGTAGTTCGACCCGATAAACCCGGCCCCGCCGGTGACGAGAATGGTTCGCATAATGTTTTCTAGCCACCGACGGGGCACCGATGGACACCGATGAGGAGAAGATGAGGATTGAGGATTAAGGATCGAAGACTTGAGAAGAACGTTCGCCCGCCCCGGGCCGGGCCGTTCAAGTTCCAATCCTCAATCTCCAATCTCGCCTGTGCCCGATCTGTGGCTAAATCCTCTTCTCATCATCGCTGTCCATCGGTGCCCCGTCGGTGGCTAATTCTCCGTTCTTCCGATGAGCTCCACGTTGTTCCCGAACGGGTCGCGGAAGTGGAACCGTTCGTAGCCGGGAATCTTCGGCTGGTCCTTGATCGGCAGCCCGGCCTGCTCGATTTTCCTGCGCCAGCCGGCGACATCTTCCACCTCGTAGGCCACGTGCGCCCGCGTTGCCCGGCGGTCGACGTTTTCCTCCACGCCGATGTGCATCTCGCGCCCGCCGGCGTGGAACCAGAACCCCGCGCTCTTGAACACGTCCGGCCGCGCGATCTCCTTCATGCCGAGGAAGCCGAGGTAGAACTCCCGCGCCGCCGGCAGCTCGGCCTGCGTGACGTTCACCTGCACGTGGTTGATGCCGAGGATGGTCATGGAATAAGTGGCTCGTGATCAGTGGCGAGTGGTCAGTTCATTCGCTGCAAGGTCGTATTTTTTGCTTCTTCACTGGCCACTGACCACTGATCACTGACCACTTATTTCTTCCTCCACTAGCCACTGACCACTGATCACTGGCCACTTATTTCCCCCGCATCTCCTCCGCATCGCGCAGCACGCGCAGCAGGTACTGCCCGTACTCGCACTTGCCCGCCTGGTCCGCCAGTTTCTTGAGCTGCGGCGCGTCGATGTATCCCTTGGCAAAGGCGATCTCCTCGATGCACGCGACCTTCAGCCCCTGCCGCTCTTCCAGCGTCTGCACGAACTGCGAGCTGCTCAGCAGCGAGTCGTAGGTGCCCGTATCCAGCCAGGCGATGCCGCGGCCCATCGGCTGCACGGTCAGCGTCCCCTCGGCCAGGTACGCGCGGTTCAGGTCGGTGATCTCCAGCTCGCCGCGCGCCGACGGCTTCAGGTTTCGCGCGACTTCGGTCACCTTCGCGTCATAGTAATACAGGCCGACGACCGCCCAGTTGCTCTTGGGCTGCCTGGGCTTTTCCTCGATGCTGAGGGCGCGGAAGTTGGCGTCGAAATCCACCACGCCGTAGCGCTCCGGGTCCTTCACCTGGTAGGCAAACACGCGCGCGCCACGCGTCAGCCTGGCGGAGTCCTCGAGCATGTCGGTCAGGGCGTGACCGTAGAAGACGTTGTCGCCGAGGATCAGGCAGACCGGGCTGTCGCCGACGAAGTCTGCGCCGATGGTGAACGCCTGCGCGATTCCCTTGGGCTCGGGCTGCACCTTGTAGCTGAGCTTCAGGCCGAGCTGCGCGCCGTCGCCGAGCAGGTTCTCGATCATCGGCAAATCGCGCGGGGTGGAGATGATCAGGATCTCGCGGATGCCGGCCAGCATCAGCACCGACAGCGGGTAGTAGATCGTCGGCTTGTCGTAGACCGGCAGCAACTGCTTGCTGATGCAGCGCGTCAGCGGGTAAAGCCGGGTGCCGGCCCCGCCCGCGAGAATGATGCCCTTCATGCGACGCTCCTGAGCGGCGAAACGATAACGGGACGCGGTAACGCTGGCTAGCGGGGTCGAAGCAGCGTGGCCGGCATGACAGGCACGGCCACTGGGGACCAGTCAGAACAGATCCTTCGCCTCCGCCAGCGTCGGCGTGTTGCGATCCTTTTCCGAGAGGATGGCTCGCTCGGCGTCGATGCCCCAGTCGATGTTCAGGGCCGGGTCGTTCCAGCGAATCCCGCGCTCGTCCTGCGGCGCGTAGTAGCTGCTGACCTTGTAGAGCACCTCGGTGTTCGGCTCCAGTGTGGCGAAGCCGTGGGCGAAGCCGATCGGGACCAGGATCTGGTGCCAGTTCTCCGCGCTGATGATGGCCGTCACGTGCTTGCCGAAGGTCGCCGAGCCGCGGCGGATGTCCACCGCCACGTCCAGGATCGCCCCGCGCGTCACGCGAACCAGCTTGGTCTGCGCCGTCGGCTGGACCTGGTAGTGCAGGCCGCGGACGACGCCCTTCTCAACCGAGAGCGACTGGTTGTCCTGTACGAACTCCACGTCCACGCCGAGCGCCGCCAGCCCCTTGCGGCTGAAGGTCTCGGAGAAGAAGCCGCGGTGGTCGCCGAACTTCTTCGGGACCAGGATCTTCACCGCCGGGATGTTCGTCTCGATCACCTGCATCGTCGTCTTTAGGGTATCGGCTGGGGGCGAGGTGTAAACCCGACGGCGCTGGCTCGGCCGGCGCGAAATCGGCGGTCGAAGCTCACTCGCTTGCGCCAGCGGCGTCCGCCCCCGCCTGCGCCTGCTCGCCCCCCTTGGGGGCGGCGGCGGCTTCCTCGCGGACGATCTCGTCCATCATGCGCGCCCACATCGTGGACGGCCGCGAGACCGACGCGTACGTCTCCTCGTACCGCACGAGCAGCCGCTGCTGGTAGAAGCTGCCGGCGAAGCAGGCCGATGTGGCGAGAAAGAGCACCCACGCGCACGCCTTCACCCGTTCCTCATCCTCCCGGGGCGGACAAACCGACCGCCCTTGTCGGCTTTATCGGATGAATCGGGGGGTGACTTGGGTGAGGCGGGATGCGCCGCGCGATGGCGGGTCGCGCCACCGTGGCCGTAAGGCAACGTAAGCGTTGCCTGGCTAGGCTTCGTTCTCGAGGCTTTGGCGGCCTACGCGGATCCCAGCACGGCCAGGCTTTTGGCGGACTTGGGCAGGTCGAAGAAGACGTCCTCCTCGACCAGCGTGCGCTCCTCCACCGCCCCGCCGAACTCGCGCAGCAGGCGGGCGATCAGGTTCTGCACCAGGTGCTCGGGCGCCGACGCGCCGGCCGTCACCAGCACCGTGCTGGTCGCGCTGAACCACTCCGGGCGAAGCTCCGACTCGTCGTCGATCAGGTACGCCGCCTTCCCGCGCTCGTTGGCGCGCTCGACCAGCCGCTTGGAGTTGGAGCTGTTCTTCGATCCGATCACCAGCACGATGTCTACCTCGCCCGCGAGCTGCGTGACGGCCCCCTGGCGATTGGTGGTGGCGTAGCAGATGTCGTCCTTGGCCGGGTAGCGGACGGCGGGGTATTTCCGCTTGATGGCCGAGATCACCCGGGTGGCGTCGGAGACGCTCAGGGTCGTCTGCGTGACGTAGGCGACCCTGTCCGGGTTCGGCAAGTTCAGGGCCTCGACCTCGTCCGCCGACTCGACGATCACCACGTGGTCCGGCGCCTCGCCGACCGTGCCGACGGCCTCGTCGTGGTTGCGGTGCCCGACGAACAGGATGGTGTACCCGTCGCGGGCGTAGCGGATGACCTCGAAGTGGACCTTGGTGACCAGCGGGCAGGTGGCGTCCACCTCGACCAGCCGCCGCGCCTGCGCCTGCCGGCGGACCTCCGGGGCGATCCCGTGGGCGCTGTAGACCACGATCCCCCCCTCGGGCACCTCGGCGATCTCGTTGACGAACGTCACGCCGCGCCCCTGGAACCCCTCGACCACGTGCCGGTTATGCACGATCTCGTGGAACACGTAGACGGGCGGCCCCTTGGCCTGGAGGACCTGCTCGACCGTGTCGATCGCCATGTTGACGCCGGCACAAAAGCCGCGGGGATTGGCCAGGATGATCTTCATGCTGCTCGCCCCATCGTATCGGCGCCGCAAACCTCGCGTCCACGGGGCCGGCGCGGCCGAGGCCGGTACCAAGGTTTTCGGCCGACAACGGCGGTTCAGGTTGATAATCTGAGGCGGTGGCGGCGGACGGGCGGGCTTGGCCCTGCCGCAAGGGGCGACATCGTTATATCGACCAACGTTCGCGTGCCGTGCCGCGGCTCCCTCGCCCCGGTAGGCCGGGGAGAGGGTCGCGGTGAGGGGCGAGCGGCGTGAGGAGATCATGGAACGCAACTTGGCTGAGGCGGTCCCCCCGCGACCGGTGCCCGTCAGATCCGCGCCGCCGGCCCTCACCCCCGCCCTCTCCGGGCGTACCGGGAGAGGGAGTGGCCTACTGGCGACATCGAAATGTGCAAAACGAACCCAAAGTTCAAAAAACGCTCCTAAGCACCGATCCCTCAAAAGGTTGCAGCGGTCATCCGCGCACGAATCGCCCGGGCAACCCCGCCCTTGCCTTTACTGACACCACCCTTATCTTCTGCCCCAGCGACCCCCACGACCTCCCACGGAGTTGACCCTTGGCCACGATCCGTCCGTTTTCCGGCATCCGTTACGGCAAGCAGTTCGCGGATGTCTCCAGCCTGATCGCCCCGCCCTACGACGTGCTGGACGAGGCGCAGAAGGCGGCGCTCCAGGCGAAGCACCCGAACAACATCGTCACCGTCGACCTCCCCTGGATGCCCCCCAAGACGGTCGGCCCGGACGACGCCTACGAGCGGGCGAACCACACGCTGGGCGCCTGGCGGACGGGCGGGGTGCTCCAGGAGGACCGTCGGCGAGCGATTTACCCCTACACCCAGACCTTCGAGCACGCCGGCAAGACCTTCCACCGCCGCGGGTTCATCTGCCTGGTCAAGCTGACGCCCTTTGGCGAGGACGTCATTCCGCACGAGAAGACTTACGCCGGCCCGATCGAGGACCGGCTGAAGCTCATGCGGGCGACGGGGATGCAGTTGTCGCCGATCTTCGGGCTGTTCGCCGACCCGCGCGGGCAGGTGACGTCGCTGCTCTACAGCCACGCGGGCAAGCCGGAGCAGACCGGAACGCTGGACGGCGTGAAGAACGACCTCTGGAGCGTGATCGACGCCGAGATCGAGAACCAGGTCGTGGACCTGATGCGCGGGCGCAAGATCTACATCGCCGACGGGCACCACCGCTACACCACCGCGCTGGGGTACCAGCAGGAGCAGGTGGCCGCCAACGGCGGCAAGCCGCTGCCGCCCACGCACCCGGCCAACTACTGCATGTTCGTCCTGGTCGGCATGCAGGACGACGGGCTGCTGATCCTCCCGACCCACCGGCTGATCGGCGGGATCGAGGGGTTCGACATGCAGATCTTGGGCAACTCCGTCAAGGAGCACTTCGAGGTCATCGAGAGCCCGATGCGCCCGGAGCAGTTCGACGACGTGGCGCAGACCGACGCGAGCAAGCGACCGCACGAATTCGGGTTGTATGACGGCGTTACCCGCAAGTTCTTCCTGCTGCGGCTGAAGAACCCCGACGTGCTCAAGGCGTACGAGCCGGGGCGGAGCGAGGCGTGGCGGCGGCTGGACGTGGCGATCCTCCAGCGCTACCTGCTGGACGAGGTGCTCCAGCCGGACTTCGCCCCCAAGGGCAAGGAACTCACCCGCGGCTACACCGCCGACGCCGCCACCATCGCCCGCGACGTCGACGGCAAGAAGTACCAGGTCGCCCTGATGCTCCGCCCCACGCCGCTGCCCGCCCTGGAAGAACTCGGCCGCCACGGCGAGGTGATGCCGCAGAAGAGCACCTACTTCTACCCGAAGCTGGCGACCGGGCTGGTGATGAACCCGATCCGCTAGGCGGCAGGAGGATCATCACCCCGCGGCGGGCGCGGCGGCGCGGCGGGCGCGGTGGGCGCGGTGGTTGCCGGTGCGGTTGTTGGGGGCGCGATAAAGTTCGACGCGGGGGCGCGGGCTTCATCCCAGGCTTGGCGGAACACGCGCTGGATGCGCTTGACCGCCCACGCCTGCTGGCGCGCCTTCATCTCCATGACCGACATTTCGCGGCCCTGGTAGGTGCCGGTGGCGCGGAAGAACGTTTCGGTGTCGAAGTCGGCGGCGGCCGGGCCTTCTGGTTTCTCCGGCGTCCCGCCCTGCTTCGCGGCGCGCATCGCGGCGACGCCGATCAGCGGCAGCGCGTCGTAGCTGGTCATCGAGACCTCGAGCGTCGCCTGCCAAAGATCGTCGGTCTGCACCGGGTCGCTCACCTCGTCGAGCGCCCGCTCGAACAGCGGCCAGAACGCCTCGCGCAGCGGGAGGTAATCGGCCTTCTCGTCGTCGGCCATCACGTACTCCATCTGCGCGTGGACGTTTGGGGCCTTGCGCTTCTCGGCGAAGTACGCGGCGCTCTTGTAGTCCAGCGTGGCGTGGTGCGGCTGGGTGTTGTCGGCCAGGTAGTGGGCGAGGAAGCCGGCCCACCGCGCGGCATGCTCGTCGCGCGGGTGCTGCCCGTGCTTGTCGTTGAGCCGGCCGGCGCGGATCTGCTCGACCAGCTTGCGATAACAGTCCTCGACGCGGAATGGCAGCATGCCCGCCTGCGCGTAGCGCGGGTCCTTCATGTCGCGCGGCACATCGGCGGCGCGAGGCTTTCCGGACAGGTCGTGGCGGTACGCGCGCTTCTCCTCGCCGGTGACGAACAGCTCGAGGTCGATGAAGTGCAGCAGCCGCTCGGGCACGCCGAACGGCTCGAGCTTCTTCTCCTCGCGCCCCGCCATCAGCACTTCGGTGTCGGGGATGACCGACCAGAACGGGATGCCGTCGGCGCCGCGCGGCACGATCCCCTGCCGCTGGTTGAGGAACCACTGCTTCTCCGCCGCCATGTCCATCAGCCCCGGCGTGGCGTCGGCCAGCCACCGCTTCATGTCCGGCGGCGTCTGCGGGTCCGCGATCAGGCGGGCAACCGCGATGCGGGTGAGCTGGATGTGCTCCTTCGTCCCCCACCCCAAGGCCAGCAGCGGGAAGGCCAGGAGCGCGAGGAGGAACGCGGGGAGCGAGGGGCGGCGCATGCGGTGAGGATAAGCGGGGAAGCGAGCGAGGACTATGAGGGAAGGGACGGAGGGGGGAGCGATGGAGCGACGAAGCGATGGAGCGACGAAGCGACGAAGGGAGTCAACGTCCCACGTCCGACGCCCAGAACGCAGCAGTCAGCACTCCTCGCCCGCGCCCTACCGCGGGGCGTCGAGGGGATCGCCGAAGATGATCTGGCGGAAGACGTGCTTGCCGGTGACGGTCTCGGTCCCCTTCATCAGCAGGAAGACCGGGCGGGAGACGCTGGCGGTGTAGGTGTCAGTCGTCTCCTGCCGCCAGAGCACCACGACCGCGACCGGCTGTTCCTTGCCCGGCTGGAGCATCTGGACGAGCCACTGCGCGGCGGTCTGATTGGCGCGGGCGGCGGCGGCGGCGTCGACCGGGATCATTCGCTCGCGGACGGCCGCCGGCAGGTCGGCGGCGGCGGCGGCGCGGAAGGTGTCAGCCAGGTCCGTCGCCAGCGTCGCGGGGACGCGCGGGTAGACGTGCATCCCGATCACCTTCGACCCGGTCGTCGCCCCCAGCAGCCGCTCGGGAAGCTGGAGCTCGTCCGACGCGAACGTGCGTAGGACCGGCCCGTTGTTCAGGCTCGCGACCAGGCCGCGAAGGTCCTTGCCGCACGCGAGCTCCGCGAAGTGCGCGACCGCCTCCGACCACCCGCGCGGGGCGGCGTGCGATGAAGGCAAGGCGGGCATGCCGGCGACCGGCGCAACGGGCGGCGCCGGCGACAGTGCGGCGGCGGACGGCGCGGGCGCCGCGTGGGCAACGCCGTGCGCGTCTGACGCGTCGGCGGTCGCCTCGGCGGCGCGCGCTTCGGTCGTCCACGGCAGGTGAACCGGCGCGGCCGCGGCGGACGCCCCCGCGCCCGGCGCCGTCGGCGCGGGCTGGGTGGTCTGCGCGGCGGTGACGCCTGACACCGCCATCGCGGCGAGCAGGCACGTCCCCCGGAGCTGGTTGCGGCACGGCATATTCATCCTCATTATCGTCCGCCGGACCGGAAGATTCGAGAAACGCCCGCGCCCGTGACGTTTCTCACCCCCCGCCAAATCGCGCCCCGACCGGCGCTCGCGCCACGCAAGATCTTATTGGACGCTTTGGCAGATTTTCTCCCGCTGTGCGACGCGCGCGACTCTTCTACGATCGCCGACGGAGCGGCCGGGCGGATGGAACACGCCGGCCGACGCGTTGCTTATGCCTCGAAACGTTGGCGCCCCTCGAACTTCCCGCTTCGTCCTGCTGGCCAGCATCTGCGTGGTCATCGCCGCGCTCTACCTCGCGCAGGAGGTGTTGATCCCGCTGGCGCTGGCGATGCTGCTCAGCTTCCTGATGGCGCCGATCGCCGGGCGGCTGGAGCGCTGGCGCTTCGGTCGCATCCCGAGCGTGCTGGTCGTCGTGATGGTCCTGTTCGCCGCGTTCGCGGTGCTGGGGTACGTCGTGGGGCTCCAGCTCTACGACCTGGCCGCCAACATCGACAAGTACCGTGACAACATCACCGCCAAGGTCGAACGCCTGCCCCTGCGCAAGGGCGGCGTGCTGGAGAAGCTCCAGGAGATCCCGGCCGAGGTCCAGAAGAAGATCGACCAGCCGCAGCAGCAGTCCACCACGCAGACCAGCCAGCCAAGCGAGCGCGCCGCCGAGGTGATCGCCCAGGAACTCTCCACCCGCACCGGCGACCCGCGCACGGTCACCGAGCGCTCCAAGCCGACCGCGCAGCAGGCGAGCAACGGCGCGCCCACCACGCAGTGGACCAAGGAAAACCCCCTGCCGGTGGCGATGGTGCAGCCCAAGGCGTCACCCTTGCAGACGCTGGGGCATTACCTCGGCCTCACCCTCGGGCCCCTTGGCACGCTGGGCATCGTCATCGTCTTCGTGATCTTCATGCTGCTCCAGCGCGAGGACCTGCGCAACCGGCTGATCCGGCTGATCGGCGGCGCGCGGCTGACCGTCGCCACCACCGCGCTCGACGACGCCTCGGGGCGCATCCAGCGCTACCTGCTGGCGCAGGCGATCGTCAACGGCACCTACGGCTGCGCCATCGCGCTGGGGCTGTGGATCATCGGCGCCACGCTCGGACAAAGCGACCCGGCGGGAACCGCGTCCTTCCCCAACGTCATCCTCTGGGGGTTGCTCTGCGCGGTCCTGCGCTTCATCCCCTACATCGGCCCGTGGATCGCCGCCGCCTTCCCGCTGCTGATCTCCCTGGCGGTCTACAAGGGAATGGGCGTCTTCGTCGCCACCGGGCTGCTCTTCGTGGGCATCGAGCTGGCCAGCAACAACTTCATGGAGCCCTGGCTTTACGGCACCAGCACCGGCATGAGCACGGTGGCGATCCTGGTGTCGGCGGTCTTCTGGACCTGGCTGTGGGGCCCGATCGGGCTGCTGCTGGCAACGCCGCTCACGGTCGTGCTGGTGGTGCTCGGCAAGTACGTCCCGCAGTTGCAGTTCCTCGACGTGCTGCTCGGCGACGAACCCGTGCTCGACCCGCCGACGCGCATCTACCAGCGCATGCTCGCCCTCGACGCCGACGAGGCGATGGAGCTGGCCGAGCAGTACCTGCACGAGGGGACGCTGGAATCGGTCTACGACGACGTGCTGCTGCCCGCGCTGGCGATGGCGGAGCAGGACCGCCACAAGGGGCTGCTCGACGACCGCCGGCAGGGTTTCATCCGCGGCGCGATGCGCGACATGATCGAGGAGCTCGGCGACCAGGAGCGCATCCGAGGCGTGCGCTCGGCGGCGGTGGAGGTCGAGCAGATCGCCCGTGGCGAGAAATCGCCGGGCGAGGCGGGCACCGCCGCCAGCAGCGCCCGCGAGGGCACCAGCAACGGCAGCCGGGGCGGCGGCAACGGAAAGTCCGCGCGCGGCGTGTTCAGTTCCATCACCAGCGGCCCGGGAGCGAGCGGAGAGAGCGATGCACGCCAGCCCGACGTCCGCATCGAGCGCGCCATGATTCCCAAGGGGTGCACCGTCAGCGTCGTCTGCCTGCCCGCCCACGACGAGGCCGACGAGATCTGCAACCTGATGCTCGCCCAACTGCTCGAGCTGCGCGGCTACTGCACCTACTCGATCTCGCAGGCGGCGCTGGCCAGCGAGATGATCGGAAAGGTCGAGGAGCACCGCGCCGACGTGGTGGTCGTCAGCGCCCTGCCGCCGGCCGCCGTCGCCCACTCGCGCTACCTCTGCAAGCGCGTCCACGTCCGCTTCCCCGAAGCCAACATGGCCGTGGGCATCTGGGCTTACAAGGGAGAGCTGCGCAAGGCGAAGGAGCGAATCACCTGCATCGGCAGCGTCCAGCTCGCGACCTCCCTGGCGGACATGCAGCGCGTGATCGACCAGCTCGCCCAACCCGCGATGATCCGCGAGACGCGTTAGGGAACAAGCTGACAGGGTCTCGGGGTGACAAGGGCGAGCCTGCCCGCCTTCGTCACCCGCTCACCCCTTCATCGCCTCCACCCCGCCCATGATCTCCGACAGCTCCGTCGTGATCTGGCTCTGGCGGGCGCGGTTGTATTGCACGGACAACGCCTTCGCCATCTTGTCCGCGTTGTCGGTGGCGGACTTCATCGCGACCATGCGGGCGACGTGCTCGCTCGTGGTGGCGTCGAGGAAGGTCTGGAAGAACGCGGTCTTGATCGTCAGCGGCAGCAGCTCGTCCAGCAGCACGCGCGGCTCGGGGCTGAACTCGTACTCGGTCCGCACCTCGTAAGGGTTGTGCACGTCGGCCCGCACGTCCGCGCCGCTGCGGCGGGCGTCGAGCGCGCCGGCCTTGGACTGCGCTTCCTTCTCCGCCACCTGCTGCGCCACGTGGTCGGCCGCGTGTTCCACCCCCGCCAGCGGCAGCAGCGTCAGCACGTCCGGGCGCTGCACGCCGGTGCTGATGAAGTTCATGTACGCGACGTGCACCGCGTCGTAGCGCCCGTCGACAAAATCGTCCATCAGCGCCTGCCCGACCCGCTGCACGTCGTCGTAGCGCGGGACGTCCTGCGCCTCCAGCCGGCGCGCGATCGGGCGCTTCTGGAAGTTGAAGTAGCTGAACGCCTTCTTGCCCGCCACGTAAAGGTCGACCGCCTTGCCGGCCGACTCCTGCTGGCGGATGAAGGCCATCGCGCTGCGCAGCACGCTGCCGTTGTACGCCCCGGCCAGCCCGCGGTTGCTGGTCAGCACGACCAGCGCGATGCGGTTGGTGCGCGTCTCGTCGGTCGGCGTGCGCAGCAGCGGGTGCTCGACGTTGCCGACGCTCGCCGCCAGCTCGCGCACCAGCTCGCGCACCTTGACGGTGTAAGGCTTGGTCCCGACGGCGCGCTTCAGCGATTTCTGGAACTTCGCCGTGGCGATCATCTGCATCGTCTTGGTGATCTTCTTGATGTTCCGAACCGCCTTGCGGCGCTTCACGATCGCACGTGCTTTTGCCATCGGTTGCTCGTCCTTCTCGTTTTGCGTCGGGCAGGCCGAGGATATCCGCCGCGGGTGGAGGGAGCAAACCGGCGATCACGTCACGCGCGCCGTCAGTGCCCGGACGTGAATTTCAGCCCCACGATGCTGCCGATGAGGGCGACCAGGCAGGCGACGCGCGGCAGCGTGACCGGCTCGTGAAACAGCACGATCCCCAGGATCGCCGTGCCGAGAGCACCGATGCCGGTCCAGACGGCGTAGCCGGTGCCGATCGGCAGCGTCCGGATCGCCAGCGACAGCACGTAGAAGCTGCCGATCATCAGCACGACGGTGACGACAGATGCGACCGGCCGGCGGAACCCGTCGGTGTACTTCAGCCCGATCGCCCACGCGACCTCGAGCAACCCGGCGATGAAGAGGTAGACCCAGGCCATCAGCGTGACTCCTGCCCCGCCGGCGGATGCCCCCGGGGCGCGAATGGTACGCGGCGAGAGCGACAACGTCGCTACTGCACCCCGCGCCCCTGGGCGGTTGCGGTCGCGGCTTGCATGAAACGCAAGGGGCCGCGACGGCGTCAGCTATGGCGGCGCGGCTGTCGCGCGCAATTCCGGCCCCCTCTTCCGCTGGATGAAGATCGCGCCGCGGGCGGTTAATCTACGGCGAACCGGCCGCGGCTGCTCGCGCACCGGCGGTTCCGCCGACGCTTTGTTCCGATCCACTTTCGGGAGATTTTCGCCGTGATCCGCTCGATCCCGTCATCGCGTTGGCATCGTCTTCCCCAGCTCCCGCCCGCCCGCCGCGTGCCGCCTCCGGCCAGCGCCAGCATCGAGCCGCTGGAGAAGCGCGTGCTAATGCACGCCGAAGGGCCGCGGGTGGTGTCCGTCTACGCCGACAACCGCGGCGAGGTGCAGATCATCTTCAACCACGAGATGGACCGCTCGACGATCAACACGCGTGGGATCTTCGTGCACACCGCCGGGCCGGACGACGCCTTCGGCACCGCCGACGACGTCAAGATCAACGGCCGGGTCAGGCTGCGCAGCGGCGACCGGCGGGCGCACTTCATCCCCGACGAGAAGGTGCCGTTCTTGGCAAACACCACCTACAGCATCAAGGTGAACGCCAAGCGCGTCGAATCGATCGACGGCTACAAGCTGGACGGGGAGTTCAACGGCGGCGGAATCATCAGCGGCAACGGCGTCGAGGCCGGCGACCTGCTCGTGCTCTCCAAGCGCGCCAAGACCAACCACACCGCGCGGTTCTCCACCATCGCCGGCAACATTGACGTGCGGCTGAACGTCGCGCAGACGCCGGCGAACGTCAGCAACTTCCTCGACTACGCCAACCTCGGGCAGTACGACAACACCTTCCTCGACAACGTGCAGCCGGGCGTCGCGTGGCAGGCGGGCGCGTACGCCGTCAGCGCGGGCAACGCCGTCGTCGGTGTCCCGGTCCACGCGCCAGTTGCGAACGAGGCCGGTGCCACCGTCGCCAGCCGCGGCACGATTTCCTTCGTCCGCCCCAACGACAACAACCCCGCCACCGACGACAAGGGGACCAACGGGTTCTTCTTCAACCTCGCCAACAACGAATCTACCCTGGGCTCGCAGAACGGCGGGTACAGCGAGTTCGGCACGGTGACCGGCGCCAGCGGCTTGGCCGTGATGGACGACCTGGCGGCGTTCCCCACCATCAACGCCGGGACCCCGTTCAGCAAGCTCCCCGTGCAGGAGGCCGGCACCACCGTCGAGCAGAAGAACGCCGACCCGCAGGGCACCCTGATAACCATCCGCCGCGTGGCCATCCGCAACACGATCGTGGCGTGGGTTTGAGAACGCGTTGCTCCGCCTCCCGCTAAGCCGGGCAGAGCAGGTGTAGCGCGCGCGCGCCCGCCTCCGCGCAGTTGCGGCAAACACGCTTTGACCCGCGCTGACGTTTGCGGTCGAATGCCGATCGGGGGAAGGCGAGGGTTCACCGCATGGCACTGCTCGACGCGTGGGCGAACGTTTCCAAGGTCGTCATCGGGATGCTGCACCTGCCGGCGCTGCCCGGGTCGCCGCTGTACGGCGGGTCCGTGGCGGCGATCCGCGAGGCGATGCTGCGCGACGCGCAACGGTTGGCCGAGGGCGGGGCGCACGGGCTGATGATCGAGAACTTCGGCGACGTCCCCTTCTTCCCCGGGCGGGTGCCCGCGCACGTGGTGGCGCAGATGACCGCGATCGCCGCGGACGTCCGCCGGGCCGTGCCGCACTTGCCGCTGGGGATCAACGTGTTGCGCAACGACGGGCTGAGCGCGCTGGCGGTCGCGCACGCGGCGGGCGCGGATTACGTCCGCGTCAACGTGCTGTGCGGCGCCCGGGTGGCTGACCAGGGGCTGCTCCAGGGGATCGCGCACGACCTGCTCCGCCTGCGGGCGGAGCTGCGCGCCGAGGCCATCAAGATCTTCGCCGACGTCGACGTGAAGCACTCGGCCGCGCTGGCCGCCCGGCCCATTGCCGACGAGGTGGACGACACCCTGCACCGCGGCCTGGCCGACGCCCTGATCGTCTCGGGCGCCGGCACCGGCAAGCCCACCGACCCCGAGAAGGTGCGAGCCGTGAAGCAGGCGGCCGGGCAGGCGCCGGTCTTCCTCGGCTCAGGCGTCACGCCCCAGACGCTCCCTTCGCTCGCGCCGCACGCCGACGGCTTCATCGTCGGCACGTATTTCAAGCACGACGGCAACGCGAGCAACGCCGTGGATCCGGAACGCGTGCGAGAACTTATCGATGCGCTCGGGATGAAGAGTTAGCCACCGATGGGGCACCGATGGACACCGATGAGGAGAAGATGAGGATTGAGGATTGAAGACTTGAAAAGAACGTTCACCCGCCCCGCCCCGCGCCGTTCAAGTTCCAATCTCCAATCTCCAAAGTCATCTGTGCTCATCTGCGCCCAAATCTTCTTCATCGGTGTCCATCGGTGCCCCATCGGTGGCTAAATTCTCCCTTGCGGAGCCCTCACACGTCGAACGAGATCCCCTGCGCCAGCGGGAGCTGTCTTGAGTAGTTGATCGTGTTGGTGGCGCGGCGCATGTACGCCTTCCAGGCGTCGCTGCCGCTCTCTCGGCCGCCGCCGGATTGCTTTTCGCCCCCGAACGCGCCGCCGATCTCGGCGCCGCTGGTGCCGATGTTGACGTTGGCGATGCCGCAGTCGCTCCCGGCGGGCGAGACGAACGCCTCGGCCTCGCGCACGTCGCTGGTGAAGACGGCGGACGACAGCCCCTGCGGCACGTCGTTCTGGATGCGCACGGCGTCGGCGAAGTCGCGGTAGGTCATCACGTAAAGGATCGGGGCAAACGTTTCCTCCTTCACGATCGGCGCGTCGGGCGAGATCTCGATTAACGCAGGTCGGACGTAGACGCCGCCGCCGGGGACGTCGCGCCTGACGCGCCCGCCGCCATGCACAATGCCGCCCGCGCCGCGCGCCTGGTCGAGGGCAGCATCCATGTGCTGCGCCGCCTGCTCGTCGATGAGCGGGCCGACGAGCACGCCTTCGCCGCGCGGATCACCGATCTTCAGCTTGTCGAAGATTTTCGTCAGCCGCTCGATCAGCGGCCTCGCGACGCTCTCGTGCACGATGAGCCGGCGCAGCGTGGTGCACCGCTGCCCCGCGGTGCCGGCGGCGGCGAAGGTGATGGCGCGCGTCGCCAGCTCCAGGTCGGCCGACGGCGTGACGATCATCGCGTTGTTCCCGCCCAGCTCGAGCAGGCAGCGGCCAAGGCGGCGCGCCACCGTCTCGGCGACGGCGCGCCCCATGCGGGTCGAGCCGGTCGCGCTGATCAGGGGAACCTTGGGCGATTCCGCCAACGCCTGCCCGACGTCCGCGCGGCCGATGACGACGCTGAGGATGCCCGGTGGAACTTCCGGCATCTCCTTCAGCACCTCGGCGGCGATCTTCATGCACGCGACGGCGGTGAGCGGCGTCTTCTCCGACGGCTTCCAGATCACCGGATCGCCGCACACCAGCGCCAGCGCCGCGTTCCATGCCCACACCGCGACGGGGAAGTTGAACGCGGTGATGACGCCGACCGGGCCGAGCGGGAGCCACTGTTCCATCATGCGGTGCCCGGGCCGCTCGCTGGCGATGGTCAGGCCGTAGAGCTGGCGCGACAGGCCGACGGCGAAGTCGCAGATGTCGATCATCTCCTGCACTTCGCCGAGCGCTTCCTGGGTGATCTTTCCCGCCTCGAGCTGGACGACCTCGGCCAGTTCCGCCTTGCGCTGGCGGAGCTTCTCGCCCAGCCGGCGGACGAACTCGCCGCGCTTCGGGGCGGGCACCTCGCGCCACGCCAGGAACGCCGTCGCGGCCGCGTCGACGGCGCGATGCACGTCGGCGGGCGACGCGGCGTTGATGCTTGCCAGCGTCCGCCCGTCGATCGGCGAGCGGACGACGATCGGCTCGCCGGCGGTCGCAAGGGACTCCGCGCCAATCATCAAGCCGGCCGGCGATGCGCTCACCCTGAGGTTGCTCGGTGCGTCGTGTCCCATCTCGTTCCTCTCAAGCCGCTCGCCCGTGGCAGGCGCGAGTTGTTAGACGATCGTCGCGGCGGCGGCGGCGGCGGCGGCGGCGGCGCGGGTGGCGCCGGCGTCGGGTGCGGTGGTGACGGCGCTCCGCCCCGCCGCCTCGCGCGCCGCCGATGCCAGCTCCGTCGCGCTGGCGTAGTGCCGGCCGAAGCGGTTGGCGATGAACTCGTCCAGCGAGACCGCCTCCTGCTTCACGAAGCCTTGCCCGAACTTTGCCTCCATCGCGTGCAGGTCGAGGGCGGCGCAGATGCCGGCGGCGGTGGTGATCTGGATGGCGCTCCATCGCTCGGCGAGCACGTCGGCGGCGTAGATCTTGCGCGCATCGGTAATCTGCGTGAGCCGCCCGTCCTTCCAGCCGGTGACGGTGCAGAAGATCAGCACCACGTCCTGAGGCGTGACCGGGACGGCGCTTTCCAGGATGTCCTTGAGCATGCTCCGCCGGCGGTTGAGGTGCAGCTCGTTCATCAGGAAGGCGATCAGGTCGCGGTGCCCGCGGTAGCGGATCGTCTTGTAGTTGAGCGTGCGCACCCTTCCCTTGAGCGACGCGCACAGCGTGCCGACCCCGCCGGAGGTGTTGAACGCCTCGTAGTCCACGCCGTCGAGGCTGAAGTGCTCGAGCCCTTCCAGCGGCAGCACCTCGATCAGCTTGCTGTCGTGAATGCATTCACAAGGATTGCCATACTCGTTGATCAGCCCGTCGGTCGACCAGGTGAGGTTGTACTTCATCTCGTTGGTCGGGAACTGCGGCAGCGCGCCGACGCGCATCCGCACCTCCTCCAACTTCTCGAAGCCGTGGGTGAGGTGGTGCGCCGCGATCGAGACGAAACCGGGCGCCAGCCCGCACTGCGGCATGAAGATCTGCCCCGGCTTGGCGCTCTTGGCCAGCCGCTTGATCGTGCGGGTGGTCTCGACGTCCTCGGTAAGGTCGAAGTAGCTCAGGCCGCACGCCAGCGCGGCGTCGGCGATGCCAGGGTTGACGTTGAACGAGCAGGCGGACAAGACGCTCTGTCGCCCGGCCATCGCCTTGCGAAGGTCGGCGGGGTTGGAGACGTCGAGCTTGACGGTGGTGACGCCGGCCGCGCCCTTGGCGACGCGCGCCAGGGCGGCGGGATCGACGTCGCCAACCAGCACGTCGTAGTCGCCGGTGCTGCCGAGCAGCCGCGCGATGGCCGAACCGATCTTGCCGGCGCCGAGAAGCAACACGTGGTGCATGAACGAAGCTCCTTTTCAGAACTTGCGTCGCTCGCGCGCCCACTGAAGCGCCTGCTCGACTGATTGTAAGTTGAATGAGTCGACCGACCCCGCGGCTGCCGATGGGCGTCGGTAGACCTTATGGTACGATAGCGAGCGAGGGACTTTCCAGTCCCGCCGGACGCACGCGCACGCGACGCCGGCAGCACGCACCCATCCTCTATCGGCAACGCGGAGAGAGACTGATGACCATGCAAGCCCCCAATCCGCTGGCGGATTTCCAGTGGGAGCGCCAGCCGGCGGCGGAGGAGTTCATCCGCGGGCTGGTGGCGGAATTTGTCGGTCGCAACGGTTTTGCCGCAGAGCTGGCGCGGCGGATGCAGGCCGAGACGGGCACCCGATTCTACGACTGGGTGGAGGCCATCTTCGTCCCCCCCGCCGCCGCGACCGAAGAAAAGCTTCGCGCCGTCGGCTACCAACCGGCGCGCGACCGCCGCGGGCTGCTGCCGGGCATCTGGGCCAACCCGCACGGCATGTTCCCGCGCATCGGCTTCAGCGACGGGAACGCGACGGCGGTGCACCTGAAGGTGACGTCCGTCATCGACTTCGCCGATGTCTGGCGGTTGGAGAAGATCGAGGGCGGGCCCGGGGCGGCATACCGGCGGGTGCTGGCTTCGAGCGAGAGCAACGCGCAGCTCTGGGCGGCGGAGCGATGGGGACACGTCGGGTTCGGCGTCCCCGACGACGGCGCGGCCCGCGCCGTCGCCATACAGCGCGTGCTGGAAAGCTTCATCACCCGCCCGCGCGATCTAGCCACCGATGATGAGGCGTACGCGCACGCGCTGAAGCTGATCGAGGCGTCGCCGGTGGAGGTTGACGCCACCTGCGCCCTCTGGTTCGAGGCCGAGCGCCGCTACTGGCAGCGACGGAACCGCGCGGCGCAGGTGCAGAAGGCGCGGCAGGACCGGCTGGGGCTCGGGTGGGGCAATCACGATCATCACACGTACCGCTGCTCGCGCGAGAACTTCAAGCACCTGGTGGCGGTGTGGGAAAAGCTCGGGCTGCACTGCCGCGAACGGTTCTACGCCGGTCGCGAGGCCGGCTGGGGCGCGCAGGTGATGGAGCAGCCTTACGCCGGGATCATCACCTTCAACGACGTCGACCTGACGCCGGACGAGCTGATGGGCGACTTCAGCCATGACGGGCTGGCGCCGCGCGAGAAGCTCGGCACCGTCGGCCTGTGGTGCGCGCTCCACGGCGACTCGTTCGCGCAGGCGGGCATGCACCACCTCGAGGCGCAGTTCGACTTCGACAACCTGCGCGAGCAGCTCGAGCGCGAGGACGGCGTGAAGACGATGAAGCCGTTCACCAACTTCACCTACCTCCGCCAGGCCTTCACCGAGGGAGAGCGTTGGAAGGTATCCGAGCGCCGGCTGCAGCGCGCGCTCGACGACGGCTACATCACGCCGGATCAGGCGAAGCTGTTCCGCGAGCAAGGCGCGATCGGCTCGCACCTGGAGAACCTCGAGCGCAACGAAGGGTTCAAGGGCTTCAACCAGACCGGCGTCAGCGAGATCATCGCTGCGACCGACCCGAGGAAACAGGTCACGGCTTGATCGCTTTCACGCGTGGCACGGGCGCCTCGCCCGTTGCATTTGCGGCGGCCAGCCGCTCCGGCGCACGCGCGCCGCACCCATAGGTTTGCGGCGGCCGGCCGCTCCTGTGGAACGGTTACCGCTCCGCGGAAGTTGCATGGGCGAAGCGCCCTTGCCACGTGATCATTTGCTCACCGTGACGTGCGATAGATCGCGATCGGCGTGAACGACACCGCCGGGAAGGCCGGAGCGCTGCTCATGCGGAAGGCGTTGTTCATCAGCAGCGCGATCTGCTCGAAGCTGTCTTCCATCCGGTTTCCCGTCGGGATCGGGTGCGCTTGCGCGGCCGGGTTGGGGACGTTGAGCTGCCCGAGGACCGTCCAGCCGGCGTCGATCTCGATGCCGTACTTTTGGCTCAACGCTGCCGGCGAATCGTAGAAGTACGCGCCGTAGGCGGATCCGACCAGCACGGCATTGGGCTGCTCCGGGCTGGGGCGGACCTTCACGCGGACGACGTTCCCGTAAAGCTTCGTCACCACGTCACCCAGCTCGTCGGCCTTCATCTCTTCGACCCGCGCGATGGCGACCTGGTTCTCCTGGCTGCGGCGCTGGAGCTCGGTCTTGCTCAGGCGCTTCCCCTCCTCGCTGTTGCGCAGGGCCTCCATCTCCAGCTTGCTCATGCGCTTCAGCACCGCGGGCAGCCCGCTGAGCGCCTCGGAGAGCCACTGGAAGTCCATCAGGCGGACGACGCCGGTGGCGCGGACGAACTGCCCGTCGCGGAAGCCGTCGGGGGTCCACTTGGTGAAATCGAAGGAGGCGTCGACCTGCGCCACGTTGCCGCGCGCGACCAGCGCGGGCTCGAGTTGCGAGACCATCGCCTCGCGGACGGCCCGGTCAGATGCATCGACGTCCGCGCCGCCACCGCCGTCGCCGCCGCCGATGCGGAGCTGTGCGGCAATGGAGCGGGCGCGGTCGGTGTCGAGGTAGATGTAGTCGCGGAGCAGGGGTGACTCGGACATGCGCGCCGAAGGTGACCGAAATCGGCGAGAGCGTCAACGGTTGATACCGCTGATCTCCGTGTCGCTTACTACCGCTCGCGGTTTCGCACGTCTCCATTGAGAGCGGTGCGAAACCGCAAGCGGTATCGTGGACCGTGTGAGAAATGGGTTGCCGCGCTGCGCCGAAGAGGGCGCGGCGCTAGATTGCGGTCGCCTGCGAGAGTTCCTTCTTCCGATTCGCCATTTGCGCCTTGAGGCGCGCGAGGATGGACGAGTGCATCTGCGACACGCGCGACTCGCTCAGGTCGAGCGTGGCGCCGATCTCCTTCATGGTCATCTCCTCGAAGTAGTAGAGGATGATGATCAGCCGCTCGGCGCGGCTGAGGCCCTTGGTGATCAGCTCCTTCAGATCCTTGCGCTGGATCTCGCGCACCGGGTCGGCGCCGCGCTTGTCCTCCAGCACGTCGATCTCGCGCACGTCCTTGTTGCTGTCGGTCTCGAACCACTTGCGGCTCAGGCTGACCAGGCCGACGGCGCTGGCATCCTTGGCCATCTTCTCGAACTCCGCCATCGGCACCTTCAGCCGCTTGGCCAGCTCGTCGTTGGTCGGCGCGCGGCCGAGCTCGACCTCGAGCTGCTTGGTGGCGCCGTCGATCTTGTGGGCGCGGCTGCGGACCAGCCGCGGCACCCAGTCCATCGAGCGCAGCTCGTCGAGGATCGCGCCGCGGATGCGCGGGGCGCAGTAGGTCTCGAACTTCACGCCGCGGTCCATATCGAACGCGTTGATCGCGTCCATCAGCCCGAAGATGCCCGACGACATCAGGTCGTCCAGCTCCACCTCGTCGGGGAGCTTCACGTGGATGCGCTCGGCGTTGTAGCGGACCAGGTGGAGGTAGTTCTCCATCAGGATGTTCCGCAGCGATTCGTCCTTGGTCTTCTTGTAGTCGATCCAAACTTGCTTGATGTCTCGAACTTCACGCTTGGCAGGCGTCGCCGCGGGTTTGGTCATTTCAGCACCTCCCGAACCATCCTTGACTTTCGTGTTCCCGGTCTTCAGTTCGATCTCTGTAGGCTTGCTCGCAGAACGCCGATGAGAAGTGGAAACAGAAGGCATCTTTTCCCCGTTACAGCATCCCCCCCACTTGTCATTTATCGGCACGGCCGCTTATCGGGCTTTGGCGAAAGAGGGGAATATTTCCGGACGCGTTCCGTCGCGTCCGATAACCGCGCCGCCCGCCGCCGCACCCGCCGGGAGGCACGGTCGCAGCCGCGCGTCGGCGCGTCACGCGCGGGCGGGCCCGGCTCAGCGCTTGAACCAGCGGCTCATCTTGGAGAAGAACCCCCCGCCGTTGGCGTCGAGCGTGGCGGCGGCGACGCCCTGCTCCAGGCGCATCGCCAGTTGCGCGATGCACAGGCTGGCCGAGCACTTGGGGCTGCCGATGATGAACGGCGTGCGCCGGCGGACCGCCTGCGGGACCGCCTCGTCGCTGGTGACGTACCCCGCCTCCAGCACGCTCACCCCCAGGAACTGCTTGGCCACCTGCGCGATGCGCCCGTGGACCACCTTTGCCTCGTTGGCGCTGCGCACCTGGTTGACCAGCAGGCTGACGCGTCGATCGACCTCGCCGTCCTTGCTCAGCACCTTCACCACCGCGTAGGCGTCGGTGATGGCGGTCGGCTCGGGCGTGGTGACGATCAGCACGTGGTCCGCCGCGCGGGTGAAGCTCAGCACGTTGGGGCTGATGCCTGCGCCGGTGTCGATCAAGA
Source organism: Tepidisphaeraceae bacterium (assembly GCA_035634055.1). Lineage (GTDB taxonomy): Bacteria > Planctomycetota > Phycisphaerae > Tepidisphaerales > Tepidisphaeraceae > JAICTV01. Next base: position 52,168 of record DASQDR010000245.1, read on the forward strand.
TGACGTCAACGGTGTGCTCCAGCTCCGCCATCGCCTCGACCAGACGCTGGCGGTCGAAGTCGCTCAGGTCCGCCATGCGCGCCAGGCCGCTGGCGCCGCCGATCAGCTTGAAGCCGCCGGGCACCTCGACCATCACCTCGCGCAGCTCCTTTTTGCGCGTGATGACGTGGGCGAGGTTGGACGGGAGATCGACGCCGCACAGCAGGTCGGCGTTGGCCAGCCCGAGGTCGGCGTCCAGCAGCACCACCTGCTTGCCCGCGCGGGCAAGCTGGATCGCGAGGTTGACGGCGACGTTGCTCTTGCCGACGCCCCCCTTGCCGCTGGTGACGGCAATGACGGACGCCCGGCGACGCTGCTCGCGGACCAGCGAGCGAAGTTGTGCGGCCTGATCGATCATCAAGCTCATATCGTGGCACGGGTGTTAAACCCGTGTCTTCTACGTGTGATGGACACCCGCACGGGTTGCAGGCCCGCGCCACGGTATGACTCAAAGCTCGCTGCCGAGGATCAGTTGCGCGATCCTGCGCCCGCGGGCGACTTCAATGTCGGCCGGCACGTCCTGCCCGGTGGTGACGTACGACAGCGTCTTGTTCACGCCGCGCACGAGGCTCAGCACCGCGCCGACGTAGCGCGCCTCGTCCAGCTTGGTGAAGATCAGCTCGTCGCTCCGCACGGTGCCGCAGCGCTCGATCGCCAGCTCCGCCGCCTCGCGGCTCAGCGTCGCCATCAGCACCAGGTGCACCTCGTCGGGCTGGGCGGCGTCCAGGAACGTCTTGAGCTCGTTGAGCTTCAAGGTGTCCTTCGGCCCGCGCCCGGCAGTGTCGATCAGCACGAAGTCACAGTCGTTCATCGACGCGACCGCCTCGCGAAGATCTTCCGGGCTTCCGACCACCTTCAGCCCGGCGCCGATGATGTCGGCGTACTTCTTGAGCTGGTCGATGGCCGCGATGCGGTACGTGTCCATCGTGATCAGGCCGACCTTGCGCTTCTCGTCGAGCTTCAGCTTGGCGGCCAGCTTGGCGATGGTGGTGGTCTTGCCGACGCCGGTCGGTCCGATGAGCGCGACCACGTGCGGTCCGGTCACCTTGGTCCGAACGATCGGGCCGGAGACCGGCAGCAGCTTCTCGAGCTGGTCGGCGATCTTCTCGCGCACGAACTGCTTCTGCGCCAGGTGGTCCGGGCGCATGGTGCGGTGCAGGTTCTTGACGATCTCCACCGCCAGGTCGCGGTCCACCTGGCTCTCGACGAGCTGCATGTACTCCTCGTACAGCTCCTCGGGAATCTCCGGCGCCTGCTGCTGCCGGACGCGCGTGACCAGGTCGGTCACCATGGCCGTCAGCTTGGTGACGTCGTTGGAGATCCCCATCACCAGCGCGTTGTTGCCGGCGGGCGACTGGAGGATCGCCTGGCCGTTGGCGATCGCGTCCTGCGGCGGGCCGACCAGCGCGGGCTGCGCCTGTCGCATCACCGGCGCGCTCGCCTGCGGCTGGTCGCCGTAGCGGGCGGCGCCGGCGGAGATCCGCCGCGTCTGCCGCGCGCCGTTGTTCAAGCCGCGGCCGGCGGTGATCTCCACCATCTCGCGCCGCTTGAACCCCAGCCATTGGCGGATCACGTACGTGCGCGTGTGCAGGATGACGGCGTCGGTGCCCATCACCCGTTTCACTTCCGACAGGCACTCGGCCATTGTCGGGGCCCTAAACGTTTGCAGATTCATACCCGTCCTCGACCGTCAAATCCCCGGTTGCCCGGCCTGTTGCTGAAAGGATTCCCGCGCCCCCGCTCGAACTGCCGCCGAACTCTTCGCCGACCACTCCGACGACGTCGGGGGCGACGTCGCTGGTCACTTCCGCCACCGACAGCACCGCAACGTGCGGCGCCACCGGCTCGATGATCCGCCTGACCGCCAGCCGGATCGGCGCCCCCACCAGCACGACCGGGCGGCGCCCGTCGTACGTGTGGCGCAGCACCTCGTCGGCGACGTCGTGCCCGATGCGCTGCGCGGTGGCCGGGGGCACGGTGTAGACCACGCCGCCGCGCTCGCCGGTCTCGATGTGCCCGCGGATCAGCTCTTCCAGGCTGCTGCTGAGCGCCAGGCACGGCAGGTGGTCGTGCTCGTCCACGTGCCGCTTGCAGATCGTCCGTCCCAGCGCCACCCGGACATATTCGGTGAGCACGTCGGCGTCGCGCGTGCGCTGCGCGTAGTCGCCGACGGTTTCCAGGATCGTCTCCAGGTCGCGGATCGGCACGCGCTCGCGGAGCAGGTTCTGAAGGACCTTCTGCAACTCGCCGGGGCGGACCTGGTCCGGGATCAGCTCGTCCACGACGGCGGCCGCGCGCTGGCGGAGGTTGTCGAGCAGGTCGCCCACCGCCTGCCGCGTGAGAAGCTCGGCGGCGTGCGAGCGGATCACCTCCGCCAGGTGGGCCACCAGCACGCTGGGCGCGTCGACGACGCGGTAGAAGAGCTTGTCCGCCTCGGAACCCTGCGAGTCGGTGATCCAATAAGCCAGCCGCCCGGTCGCCGGGTCGGCGGTCTCTTCGCCGCCGATGATCGCGCCGGCGGCTTCCCCCTCGTCGATGGCGAGGAACTGATCCGGGTACGTCTGCCCGCGGGCGATGGTTTGCCCGCGCAATTTGATCGCGTAATCGTTGACCCCGAGCTGCGGGTTGTCGCTGATGCGGACCGGCGGGACGACCAGCCCCAGCTCCAGTGCGATCTGCCGGCGGACCTCCATCAGCCGGTCGAGCAGGTCGCCTCCGCGGCTGGCCTCGGCGAAGCGGACCAGTCCGTGGCCCAGCTCCAGGCCGAGCGCGTCGAGGTCGAGCATCTTCCCGACGTCGTGCTGGCGATCGGCCGACGCGGTGGCGGCGGCGGCGGGATCCGCCTCATCATCCGAAGCGGTGGCGGCGGCGCCGTCGGCTGGTGGCTCTTCGGCATCGGCGCCGCCGCGGCTCAGGATGAACGCCAGCCCGCCGCAGCACGCCCCGAGGATGACCAGCGGGAGCTTGGGCATCTCGGTCAGCCCCAGCAGAGCGAGGAAGACCATTGCGACGATCAGCACCCTGGGGCGGGCGAACACCTGGCCGAGGAGGTCCTCGCCGAGGTTGGAGCTGCCGCCGGTGCGCGTGACGATCAGCCCCGCCGCCAACGACACGATGAACGCCGGGACCTGGCTGACGAGCCCGTCGCCGATCGTGAGCTTGGTGTAGAGCCGGGCGCACTCCAGCGGCTGCATGCCGTGCTCGAACAGTCCGACGTACAGCCCGCCGAGGATGTTGACGACGACGATGATGACGGAGGCCAGGGCGTCGCCGCGGACGAACTTTCCGGCACCGTCCATGCCCGAGTAAAAATCAGCCTCGCGCGCCACCGCCTCGCGCCGCGCCCGGGCCTGCTCCTGGGTGATTGCGCCCTGGTTCAGGTCCGCGTCGATCGCCATCTGCTTGCCCGGCATCGCGTCGAGCATGAATCGCGCGGCCACTTCCGAGATGCGGCTGCCGCCCTTGGTGATCACCACGAACTGGATCACGAAGATGATCAGGAAGATGATCGCCCCGATCGCCACGCGATCGCCGGTGACGAATTGACTGAACGCGCGGACGACGTCCCCCGCCGCCGACTCGCTACCCGGGTTGCTGAGGATCAGCCGCGTGGTCGCGACGTTCAGCACCAGGCGGAAGAGCGTGATCGACAGCAGCAGCGAGGGGAAGACCGCGAATTCCAGCGGGCTGCGGACGTAGATCGTGGTCACCAGCACGATGATGCTGAGGGTGAGGTTCAGGATCAGCAGCAGGTCGAGCACGCCCGGCGGGAGCGGGACCAGCAGCACCAGCAGCAGCGACACGCACGCCAGCGGGAAGATCATCCCGCGGTGCGCGTGGGCGGCGCGGATCATGGGGTGGGACATCGTCATCACGCGTCCCCCCCGCCGCCGGCGGCGGCGTCGCGGTCGCGGCGGATCGCGCTGGCGTACGCCAGCACCTCGGCCACGTCGGCGAACAACTGCTGCGGCACGTCCTGCCCGACGTTTGCCAGCTTCGCCAGCGCCCGCGCCAGTGGCTCGCGCTCGACGGTTGCAACGTGGTGCTTCGCCGCCATCGCGCGGACCCGAGCGACCAGCGGGCCGGTCGCCTTGACGACGATTATCGGCGCCGGCATCGCCGCCGGCTCGTATCGCAGGGCGACCGCCGCGCGTGGCTCGTCGAACACCACCACGGTCGCCGCCGCGACGTCGCGCTCGAGCCGCGCCGCCGCCAGCGTCGTGGAAAGCTCGCGCCGGCGATGCTTGAACAGCGGGCTGCCCTCCATCTGCCGCAGTTCGTCGGTCACCTCGCGGCGGGTCATCCGCAGCGATCGCTCGTGCTGCCAGCGCTGGTACGCGTAATCGAGGATGCCCAGCACGAGCAGCACGATGCCGATGCGCACCGCGATGCCGAAGACGACGCGGCCGCCGGCGGCGAGGGCGCTTTCGGGCTCGTACTGCTGGAGCGAGACGATCCGCTCCACCCAGCCGCGCGTTACGGTGTAGGCCAGCAGCAGCACGATCGCCAGCTTCAACACGTGCCCGGCAAGGCGGGCGATCGTCTTGCCGGAGAACAGCCGGGCCCAACCCTTGGCCACGTTCAGCGCGTCGCTCTTGCGGCGGCGGAAGAGGAAGCCGACCTGGAGCAGGTTGGCCAGGATCGCCACCACGACCAGCCCGACCAGCAGCGGCAGCGCCGCCCGCGCCACGGCCAGCGCCGGGGCGATCAGCTCGGACAGGACAATCGACGGCGACGCGGCCGATGCGAGGTGCGCCCCCACGAGCTTCCGCAGCGCGTCCACCAGCCTCGGCCCCGTCCCCTGCAGCAGGACCAGCGCGGAAACTAGGACGGCGGCGGCGACGAGGTCGTTGCTGCGCGCGACGTTGCCCTGCTCGCGGGCATCCTGCCTGCGCCGCAGCGTCGGGGCCTCGGTCTTGTCGCCGTAGTCGTCGCTCATCGGTTCAGCGCGTCCCCAATCCCGGCAGCGCCGAAGTGACCAGGTGCATCCAGTTCGCCGACGCCCCTTGCAGCAGCGCGGCCGTCAGCGCCGTGCACAGGACGAGGACCAGAAGCCCGACGATGGCGCGAGCGGCGATGCCGGCGGTCATCAGGCCGACCTGTGGGACAGTCTTACCGACCATGCCGATCGTCAGGTCGGTCACCAGCAGCGTCACGAACACCGGTGCCGCGAGCTGGAGCGCCAGCGACGCGCTGCCGGTGAGCAGCCGCGCGAGCATGTCCAGGACCGACTGCCCGTTGACGGCGGATTGGACGGGCAGCGCCTCGAAGCTCGCCCCCACGCCGCGGAGCAGCGCGTGGTGGCCGTTGACGCCGAGGAAGACCACGATCGCCAGCAGCGAGTATGCGGTGGAGAGGACGGTGCCGTGGGTGTTGGCGGCGGGGTCGTAGCTCTCGGCAAGCCCGAGGCCCAGCTGCTGCGCGATCAGCTCGCCGGCCCACTGTGCGGCGACGAAGACGAGGTTCATCGCGATGCCGATGGCGATGCCGACCAGCGCCTCGCCCGCGACGGCCAGCGCGAACGCGCCCAGGGGCTGGGCGGCGGCCGGGGCGGCGGGCATCGTCGGCGACAGCCCGACCGTCAGCGCGACGGCGATCATCACCCGCACCTGCGGCGGAACGGCGGAGGAGGAGAAGACCGGCGCGCACGCGAGGATCCCGCCGACCCGCGCCAGCGCGGGAAGCGTTGCCAGCGAGATGGGGAGGAGCGTCGTATCCATCGCGTCCGTGCGATCCGTTCAGTTCGTTCCGTCGAAGCTCAACCGGTCCCTCGCGCGCCGCGCGCTTTTGATCGCGGCGGCCGCGGCCGTCAGCGAACGATCCCGCTGGCGAACATCTGCCGCGCGTACTCCACCACCTGCTGCCCAATCCACGGCAGCAGCAGCACCGCGCACACCACCATCGCCACGATCTTGGGAATGAAGCTGAGGGTCTGTTCCTGGAGCTGCGTGACCGCCTGGAGCAGCGAGACGATCAACCCGACGACCAGCCCCACCGCCAGCACCGGCGCCGCCACCAGCAGCGCCAGCACCAGCGCGTGTCGGATCGTTTCAACGGCCTGATCGAGCGTCATGCCGCACCCTTCCGTGAGTGCCCGCGCCGCGCGGAGAGCGGCGAGAGGTGTCGTGCCAACGAAGCGTTGCCCGCGCCTCGCGCCGGGCCCCCTTCCGTGGGGGCGGCGGCTTCGAACGGTCAGGCGACAAAACTACCGATCAGCCCCGCGGTAATCAAGCGCCACCCGTCGGCCAGCACGAACAGCAGCAGCTTGAACGGCAGCGACACCATGACCGGCGGCAGCATCAGCATGCCCATGCTGACCAGCAGCGTCGAGACGACCAGGTCGATGATCAGGAACGGAAGGAAAATCTTGAACCCCATCGCGAAGGCGACCTTCATCTCGCTCAGCAGGAAGGCGGGCACCAGCGCCGTCGTCGGCACGTCATCCCACTTGGTCGCGCGCGGGATCCTGGCGGCGTCGGTGAAGACGTCCACGTCCGCGTCGTTCCCCGCCCGCTCGATCTGCCTGGACATGAACTGCCGCACCGGCCCGACCGCGCGGACGAGGGCCGATTTCTGGTCGAGCTGTCCGTTGAGGTACGGCTGGAGCGCCTCGGAGTTCACGCGCTGCCAAGTTGGCGTCATCACGAGAAACGTCATGAACATCGCCAGCCCGACCATCACCTGGTTCGGCGGCAATTGCTGCGCCCCCAGCGCCTGTCGCAGCAGCGTCAGCACGATGATGATCCGCGCGAAGCTGGTCACCATCAGCAGGATCGCCGGCGCGAGCGAGAGGACCGTGAGCAGCGTCACCCACTGAACGGTGGCGCCGAGGTTCTCGCGCTTGATCAGATCGGGCACCTGCGCGGGCAACGATTGCGCAAGGCTCTGTGAGGCCGGTTGGGTGGTGGTGGGTTGTCGTGACGCCGGCGCGGGCGCCGGCACAGGCGAAACGGGCGCGGGCGGGACGGGCACCGGCAGAACGGGCTCGGGCGACGGCGTGACGGATTGCGGTGCGGGTAACGCGTCCTCCTGCGCGTTCAGGCGGGCCGGGAACGCGCAGGCGAGCAGCGCGATCAAGAGGATCGCCCGTGCGGCCCTGACTAGGGCGTTCGAGGCTGGCGCGCGCAAACGGAAAATCTCCTACGCCTTTCTCAGGTGCCGCGCGACGCTCCGCACGCGCTCGGCCAGCCCGTTCAGTTCCTGCCGCGCGCTGGCAAGCTGCGGGTCGGCGTCTTCGACGCTCGGCTCGTGCGCAGGCGCTCCAGCCTCTTCCTCGCCGCCACGAAACCGCGCGCTGGCGCGGCGGAAGACGGTGGAAAAGGCGGTTTGTGGCGGCGGCTCCGGCCGGGCCTCGCCGCGGACCTGCGCGATCAGCATCGCCGCCTCGTCCGGGTCGGAAATCTCGCACAGCGTGTTGAGCTGCCCGCCGCTGTCGCCGACGACGAGCAGCCGGCGGCCGACCTGGAGGATGACGACCTGCTGCCGCGGCGAGAGGTGCGTTCGCCCCAGCACCTGCACGCCGCGCGGCCCTCGCCCGAACGCGCCCGCCGCCATGAGCCGCTTGCCGCCCCACCGCAGGATGAGGATCAGCGCCAGCACCGCCGACAGCGCCAGCACCACGCGAATCGTGTCCGGCACCATCGGCGCCGCGGGCGACGGTGCGGCCGGTGAGTTCGCGTTGCTGCGGCGGATCACGTCCGAGGCCGCCGGTGCCGATGCGGGACCCGAAGTGGAATCCGGGGCGGGCATCGGCGCCGCCGCCGCCGCAGGCATCCGGCTGATTTCAATGCCGTCCACCGGTGTCGTCTGCGCCCGCGAGGCGGTGCCGCTCAGCAGCGCGAGCGCGAGCATCGCGGCGAAGATGGATCGGCGGCCCGCCACGGTCACCGCACCCGCTCGTCGCGAAGGTTGGAGATGACCTCGGTGACGCGCACCGCAAAGCGGCCGTCCATGACCACCACTTCGCCGCGCGCCACCAGCGTCTGGTTCACCCACACGTCCACCGCGTCGGTGACGCGCTTGTCCGTTTCCAGCACCGCGCCCGGCCCGAGCTTGAGCACGTCGGCCAGCCGCATCCGCAGCCGCCCGAGCTCGATTTCCACGTTCAGCTCGACGTCGTCCAGCGGCTCGCGCGATGCATAGCAAACCGCTTCGCGCGGCTTGGCCGGCGCGGGCTGCGTCGATGGCGCTGGCGATTGCACTTCTCGGTAGATGGGCCGGCCGGCGGCGACGCGGGGGTTCACCGCGGTGGCGGTGCGGTGCGGCGGCGGGTACGAAACGCGGGGCGGGTCGTCGGACATCTGCGCCACCCTCCGTGGTGGTTCGTGCGGCGAGGGACCAACGGCACGTGCGATCGCCTCGCCGGCGGCGGCCGCGGCGGCACGGTTGGCGGCGGCGCGGCGGCGGCGCGGCAGCGACGTCACCCTCGGCGGCGCGCTTACCGGAATTGCCCCGCCTCCGGCCCGCGCGCGTGTTATCGCCCCGCCCGCAATGCGAATCAAGCCCCGGCCGCGTCCATTTCGCTGCCCGGGTCCGCGGCCCGCCGGGTGACGTCATCACCGCCAAGGTCAACGTGTACCGCGCGCTGGGCGACATCGTCGCCGGCACGGTCCTCGCGGCGGCGCTGCTGCTGGGCCCACGCCGACTCCTGGTTTTCCCGGAGCTTCTCCAGCACCTTGCGCTGCTTCGCCGCCTCGGTCAGCGCCGCCTGCGCCGCCGACAGCTTTGCCGTCGCCGCCGTCATCTGATCTTGCAGTGCCGCCATGCGCGCGCGCATCGCCTCTTCGAAGCGCACCTGCGCGAGCAGCAACCGCGGGTCGATGCGCCCCCGCAACTCGATCGAGCCGGCCGCCGTTGCCTCGGCGGCGTCGTGCAGCTCACGCTCGATCCGAACGACGTCGCGCTGCGCCTCGGCCACGTCGCGCAGCCGCTGCCGCTCCGCTGTCTTGCGCAGCTCGAGAAGGCCGTCGAGCTTGAACTCGAACTGGGGCATCGATGGTGACCTGGCTCGCGCACGATCCGGCGGCGGCACACCCGCGGCCGGCTCCTCTGAACGACTCGGCGGACGTGTTACCGCGCGCCGCCGGCGCGCCGCTCGGTCTGCTCGATGACGCAGGAAAGCTCCGCCAGCGCGCGCTGCGTCGCCGCGAACGGCTCCGCCGCCCGCGCGGGTTGCCGGAGGAACTCGATGATCTTCGGCCGGCACTGCACCGCGGCGTCGAACTCCGCGTTGACGCCCGCCACGTACGCCCCGACGTTCACCAGGTCCTCGATCTCCTTGTACGTCGCCAGCAGCGACAGCACCTTGCGCGCGCGGCGGACGTGCGCGTCGTCCGCCACCTCCTCGCGCACGCGGCTGATGCTCTGCAACACGTCGATCGCGGGGAAGTGCCCCTTGTTGGCCAGCGACCGGCAGAGCCAGAGCTGGCCGTCGGTGATTCCCTTCACGGCGTCGGCAATCGGGTCATGAAAATCGTCGCCCTCCACCAGCACCGTATAGAAGCCGGTGATCGATCCGGTCGGCGTCTGCCCGGCGCGCTCGAGGATCTCGGGGATGAGCGCAAAAACGCTCGGCGGGTAGCCGCGCGTGGCGGGCGGCTCCCTGGCGGCCAGGCCGATCTGCCGCTGGGCGTGGCACATGCGCGTCAGCGAGTCCATTACCAGCAGCACGTGGTTGCCGGCGTCGCGAAAATACTCGGCGATCGTCGTCGCCACCTGCGCCGCGCGCACGCGCAGCAGCGGCTGCTCGTCGCCGGTGCTGGCGATCACGACGCACTTGGCCAGCCCCTCCTCGCCCAGCGAGTGCTCCAGGAATTCCTGCACCTCGCGCCCGCGCTCGCCGATCAGCGCGACGACCGAGACGTCAGCGCTGGTGTGGCGGGCGATGGTGGAGATCAGCGTGCTCTTGCCGACGCCGGGGCCGGAGAAGATTCCCATTCGCTGCCCGGTGCCGCAGGTGAGCAGCGCGTCGATGGCGCGCACGCCGGTCGTCAGCGGCTTGCGGATCGGCTCGCGCGCCAGCGGCGGTACGCTGCCGCCGTCGATGCGGCGCGACTCGCTGGCGGGGACGGGGCCCTTGCCGTCGATCGCCCGCCCCAGGCCGTCGAGCACGCGCCCGAGCAGTTGGGTGGAGCAGCGGACGCGCGGCGCGGCGGCGACGTTCTCGATCCGGTCGCCGCGCGACACGCCGCTGGTCGCGCTCAGCGGCATCAGCAGCGTGCGGTCGCTCTGGAAGCCGATCACCTCCGCCAGGCAGCTCCGCCCGCTCATGCTGGTGATGCGGCAGCGGCAGCCGAGCGGCAGCGGCAGGTCGGACGCCTCGATGGTGAGCCCGCTGATCGCCTGCACGCGGCCGCTGATGCCCAGCGGCACCGCGGCCTCCACCGTGTCGAGCTGGGGGGCGAGGAACTTCATGAAAGCCACGACCCCGCGCCCGCCGCGCCCGTGGCCGCGCCCACCGCGGCGCGGGTCGCTGCCGCCGCGCCTGCGGCGCGATCGGGCAGGAGGTCGCTCACCACGCGGTCGAGCTGCGCCGCCAGGTCGGCGTCGATCCGGCCGTGGGCGGTAAAGACGCGGCACCCGCCGATCGTGAGGCTCTCATCGTCCACCACGTGCGTATCGACCAGCGCGGGCCACTCCATCTTCAGCAGCGGCAGCGCCTTCATCAGCACCGCGCGCTGCGCCGGGTGGATCGCCACGCGGATCTCGGCACCGCGGCCGGTGAGCGACAGCGCGGCACGAAGGTTGGCCACCATCACCTGCGGGTCGATCTCGGCCTGACGCTTGGTGACGCGGCGGGCGATGGCGACCGCGAGCTCGACGACGTCGTCCAGCGCGTCGGCCTCCACTTTCTGCCGCGCGGCGCTGACCTCTTCGATCGCGAGCGACAGCGCCGCGACGACGGCCGTGAGTTCCTCGGCGTGCTGCTCGGCGGCCTGCTGGCGACCCTCGGCCAAGCCCAGCGCGAACCCCTCGGCATGCCCGGCGGCATGGCCGGCGGCGGCGCCCCTGCTGCGGGCGTCGGACTCGACCTCGGCCGCGCGGGCGGCCGCGTCGCTCTCCACGGCGGCCGCGCGCGCCAGCGCCTCGTCCCGCACCTCCGCCGCGCGCGACTCGGCGCCGGCGACCAGCGCCTCCGCGTCGCGCTCGGCGCGCTCCTGCCGCGCGCGCGCCTCCGCCTCGATGTCGCGGAGCGACAGGTGCACCACGCCCAGCGGCTGCGCGTCGGCGGCCTTCAACAAACCCATCGACTAGATCCCTTCCCGAATTGGGCCCGGCGACAGCTCATCGGCGGGCGCCGGCCCGACGTCCGCCGGCGCGGATCGCGCCCGTCGCACCACGCCCCCGCGCCGGCTCGGTTGCGGCTCGGTCACGTGGATGTCGCCCGCGCGTTCCAGCCGGTTCACCACCTCGACGACGCGCTGCTGCGCCGCCTCGATCTCCCCGATCGAGACCGGCTCGACCGACTCGGTCTCGTGCTCCACCTGGCGCGCCTCGTCCGCCGGCAGGTTGCGCAGGACCTTGCGCTTCAGCCGCTCGCGCGCCGTTCGCAGCGACAGCGCGATCGTCTCCACGTCCAACTGGTCCAGCACCGCGCGCACGTCCTCGTCGCTGGCGTGCAGCAGGTCCTCGAAGATCGCCTGCACCCGGCGGATCTGATCGGCCAGGTGCGGGTTGTCCGCCTGCAACGTGTGCAGGATCTCGCGCTCCATGCGACGATCGGCGGAGTTGAGGATCTCGGCGACGGCGCTGACCCCGCCGGAGCGGACGGTGCGCCCCATGATGTGCCCCAGCCGCTGCCGCAGCCCGCGCTCAACCTGGTCGATCACGTCGGCGCTGATCTGCTCGATGCCGGCGATGCGCTTGACGACCTCGACCTGCTTGGCCGGCGGCAGCCCCGCCAGCACGTCGCCGGCCTTGTTCGGCGGGAGGTGGGCCAACACCAGCGCGACCGTCTGCGGGTGCTCGTCGCGGATCGAATCGAGCAGCGTCGCCGTTTCCGCGTCGTGCAGCGCGGCGAACGGGTTTTCCTTTGGCAACGCGGGCGGCGATGGCGGCGACGGCGGCGGCGGGACGTCGCTCGCGTGGCGCCGCGCGGCGGGCGAAGCGTCAGACGCCGCGATCGGGCCGGCCGCCTCGATGAACTCGCCCAGCGCTTCGCCGCGGGCGCTCGGCGCGATGCCGCGGGCGGTGGCCATCTCGCGCGTGACCGCCTTGACGGCGTCGGCGGGCAGGAGGCGGAGGATCTGGTCGGCCTGCTCCGGCGCCAGCGCCAGCAGGACGATAGCGGACCGGCGGGCGCCGGTCGTCGCCGCAGGCCTGGGGTCGGACGTCGGGTCGGGCATGGGACGGTTAACCCTCGTAGATCCACTCGCGCAGCACGCGGGCGGCGTGGTCCGGCTGGCGCGCCGCCAGCTCGCGCACCTGGCGGAGAAGGTCGGGGTCGACGTCCTCCTCGGCGTCCAGCATCGGCTGCGGTGCCACGGCCGTCCGCGACGGCCGCGCAACGCGCACGCGCGGCGTAGCGGACGCCGACGCCGCCGACGCCGCCGCCCCGCCCATCGGCTCGGGGTGCGCCAGTGGCGACGTGCCGCCGTGTGCTGCGAGCGCCGCGCCGCCGCCGCCGCGCCGCAAGAGCCACGACGCCATGAGCAGCGTCGCTGCGCCGGCCGCCGCGTAGCCGAGCGTGCGCGAGTGCGCCGAGACGGCTGACCTGATCGCGCTGATCTGCGGCACGGGGAGGGTCATCGCCTCCTTCGCCGTCGTCGCGATGGACGCCGGCGACGGCGGCGCGGCCACCGGCGCGTCCTCGTAGACCTCCACCGTCACGTCGTCCGCCCGCACGCCCAGCGTGGTGCGGACCAGGTTGCGGATCTTGCCGAGGTGCGCGTCGAAGATCGGCTGGAGCAGCGCGTCGTCCGGGTCGGCGGTCGCGGCGGCGGCGGGCTTGCGCGAGCTGCGCTGGTAGACGGCCACGAAGTAGCTCCGCGGCACCGCCACCGATGCCGACACCACCGTCTCCTTCCCCGCGGGCGTTCGCGTCTTCTGCACCGTCTCGCTGGCGTGGACGGCGTACTCGGTCGTGTTCTCCTCGCTGCTCGAGATCGGCTTGGGCGCGCCGGGCGGCTTCTCGGGGATGGTGGGGACCGCGTTGGCCAGCACGCCGTTCTGCGCGTCGACCGGCTCGGGCGCGGCCTGCTCGCTGCGCGTTTCGACCTTGCTGGGGACCTGGAGGTAGTTCGCCGGGTCGACGATCCGCTCCTCGCTCTCGCGGCTCTCGAGGTTGAGGTCGACCGAGACGCTGACGAGCACGTCGGGGATGAACTTGAGCTGCTGGCGGACCTTGGCGACGTAGACCTGCTCGCACTGCTGCCGCCGCTCCAGCACGTCGCCCGCCGCCCCGGCGGAGGACTCGACTGCGCCGACCATCTCGCCGCCGCCGCCGCCGCCCGCGCCGCCCAGCGTGCCGCCGACGGCGTAGCTCGCGCCGTCGATCGTCACCTTCACCTTCTCGCGCGACATGGTGGAGACCGCGCCGGTGACGGCGTTGACGGCGGCGGTGGCGAGTTGCCGCGGCGTGCCGCCGCCGGTGCTGCGCGTCTGGATGTCCACCAGCGCCGACGGCGTGATCGAGCCGCCGATGTGCCGCTCGTTGGTCGGGTCGATGATGACGGTCGCCTTGCGCACGCCCTTGAACCGCCCGATCACGCCTTGCAGGGTGACCTCGCGGGCGCGGTTGTACATCTTGTCGGTCTTGCTCGGGCTATCGAAGACGCTGGCGTGCTTGACCAGCGCGTCGAAGCCGCTCTCGGTGTTGGCGGTGAGGGCGTCGGAGTAGATGAGGTCAGAGAGGACGTCGAGCCGGCGGTCGGACGGGACCAGCACGCGCGCGTCGCGCACCTCGTGAGGAACGCCGCGGGCGCGGAGGTGATCGCTGATCTGCACGACGTCGCCGTCGGCGAACGCCTGGTCGAGCACCGGCACCATCGCCGCGGCGGCGCCGTAGCGGGTGGCCGTCCACGCGCCGGTGGCGACGATCACCGCCAGCAGCCCGCCGGCGGCGAGCCTCTGCACGGGCGACAGCCGCGCCAGCGACGAGCCGGCGCGGCCCCACTGCGTCCTGAGCTTGTTCACGACTGCCTCCTTGCCGCCCCCGGGGCCCCCGCCGGCGGATCCTTCCGCCGGCTCGGCGCACGCACCGGGGCGCTACGACCGGCTCGCACTAGGTGTTCGCCGGCTCCGGGCGGTGCGACTGCGCGCCGGCCGGGCTGGTCGAGCGGCTGACGATCGGCTCGCCCTCCTCGCGCCAGCGCTTCAGCTTCATCCCCAGGGTGCGCACGCCGATCCCCAGCGCCGTCGCCGTGCGGACGCGGTGGCCCTTGAACTGTTCGAGCGTGGAGAGGATCACCTGCTTCTCGATGTCCGCCAGCGGCTTGCCGGCCAGGTTGCGCGCGACGGTGGCGACCACGTTGCCGTCGTGCCCGGCAAAAGCGCCCGCGGTGGCGGCCGTGGCGGTGGCGCCGGCGGCCGTGGCGCCGGCGGCCGGTTGCGACAACGGCTGGTCGTGTGCCGGGATGGCCGCGCCGTCGGTCGCCGCGCCGTCGGTCGCGTCGGCGTCGGCGATCTGCTCCGCCAGGCGGTGCGGGCGACCCTTCAACTGCTGCCGCAGGTCGTGCGCCTCGTGCGCCAGCGCCTGGTGATCGACCGCGCGCTCGACCAGCAGCGTGACCTCGTCGGCCACGAACGGGTAGCGCACGAACGCGTACGCCCCCTGCTTGCACAGGTCCAGCGCCTGCGGGACCTGGTCCATGCCGGCGACGATGAGCGTCAGCACCTCCTCACGCCCGCCGAGCGGGGAGACGGCGTCGATGAACTCGACCTCCGCCCGCTCGTCGGTCACCTCGTGCCCGGCCGCGTGCAGCACGGCCGTCAGTGCTTCGGTCCATTCCGTGGTTTCAGCGACACGAATCCTTGCCATGTCGGGCCCTTCCCAAGCGCTAGTGAAAAAGAACGAAATCCCTCTCGTACGTCGCAAACTCGCTGTCCCGCCTCGCCGCGGGGTTGACGCTTACCCACGCGCGGGCGTGCGGCTGCCGCCGCCGTTGCCGTTGCCGTTGCCGTCGCGATCGGCTCGGCCCGCGCGATGGCGGCCGCCGCTGCCGCCATCGCGGTAGTCGGCGCAGCGCACGCGGCAGCCTCGCCGGGCGATGGCGCTGCGCCGGCCGCGGTAGTGGCGCCGACGTTTTACCGTTTTGGCGCCGCTTCGCCAGCGGCGGCTGGTGCCGCGGGCGCGAATGAAGCCGTTGTCGCCGCAGATCCACGACGCCCAGTTGCTCTTGACCGCCATCGTCCCACGCTCCCACCGTCCCGTTGCCCCAACGTCCCGGTCCCCGCGCCGCCCGCGCGTCGCTCGCCCAACCGCCCGTCCCACGTCAAACGTTCCGTTCCACCCCTTCGTCGCTTCGTCGCTTCGTCGCTCCGTCGCTTCGTCGCTCCGTCCGTCCCATCACCACGTCCCCGCGCTCCCCGACCACTTCAACCATTGCTCGAGGTAAGCCCGCGGCATGGGGATCGTCCCGTCCTGTAGCGCGGCCTGCGGGAGCTGGTGGAGCAGCGACTTCGCCCGCTCGTTGGCGGCGCGGGCGTCGTCGGGGCGGTTCATCTCGTGCAGGGCGTTGGCGATCTGTACGTGGGCCGCCAGCGACTGCGCCACGTCCGCCTCGCGCGCCGCCCGCTCGTAGAGGGCGATGGCCTCGGCGTAGTTCCCAAGGTCGTACGCGCAGTCCGCGCGGCGCAGGAGGCTGAGCTGCTGGTACCGCCGGTCGGCGTCGCGCGTTGGCGGGCGCGAGCCGAAGACCTCGCGGGCGCGGTCGTACAGCCCGGCCGCCCTGGCGAGCAACTGCTTCTTGGTCGCCGCCGCCCGCGCCATCTCGTCGGCCGGGTTGGGGTTCTCGACCGACGCCGTCGCCGACGCGACGCGCACGTCGATCTGCCGGGCGAGGTGGGCGTAGCACTCGGCCGCGAGGTAGACCGCCTCGCCGCAGCGTTCGTCGGTGCCGTGGCGGTCGATGAACCGCTCGAGCCGCGGCAGCGCGTCGCGCCAGTTGGACGCCCGCTGGTAGAGCCGCGCGAGCTCGAGCAGGGCGAGCTTGCGGGCGTCGGCGACGGCGGCGTCGGCGACGGCCGGGTCGGGGACCGCGGGGTCGGCGACGGCCCGGTCGGGGTGCGGCGCGTCGGCGCCGTCGGCCAGCGCGGCGAGCAGCTTCTCCGCCGCCGCCGTGAACTGCGGGCCCTTGCCCAGGTAGAGCGACGCCAGCGGCAGCGCCGCCTTCGCCGCCGCCGGAGACTTTCGGTACCCCTCGCCCTGCTGCAACCGCTCGTAAGCAAAGATCGCCTTGTCGGCGTTGCCCATCGCCTCGTAAGTCCTGCCGAGCCGGAGCAGCGCGTCGGCCGCCAGCGGGTCGGCATCGCGCTCGCCCACGAACAGCTCGAGCGCGGCGGCGATGCTCTCGCGGTTGCCGGCGCGATCGTAGAGATCGACGGCCCTCCACAGCGGCGCGGCGTGCTGCCCGTCGCCGCTGCTCACCAGCGCGCGGGTGTGGGCGAGGTGGGCGTCGGCGGCCTTGGTGCGGAAGTCGCGCACGAGCTGCTGCCGGCGGACCTGCTCGTTGGCCGGGGCGTCAGCGACCGACTGCTCCACCTGGTCCGCCCGCTTCTCATACGCCGCCGCGAGCCGGCCGTGGTACGCGGCCGGCGGGTTCGGCTCCAGCGCCAGCTCGGCGTCGAGCAGCTCGATGGCGGCGGCGAGGTTCCCCTTGCCGGTCAGGACCGACGACGCCTTCCGCACCGTCGCCAGCGCCTGCTCCTTCAGCGCGGGCGGCGACGACGCCCGCTCGGCGGCGCGGGTGAGGTCGGCGATCGTCGCCTCGTCGGCGTCGCCCTTGAGCACGCGGCACTCGCCGCGGCGAAGCGTCGCCAGCAGCAGCGTCTCGGCGTCCGGCTTCTCCGCCAGCGCGGCGATGGCGGCGTCGAACAGCGCGACGGCCGCGACGAAATCGTTCTTCTCCTGGCGGATGACGCCCAGCACGTAGGCCGCCTCCGCGTCGAGCGGGTGCTGGCCCTTGAAGTCCGAGCGCGCGGCCCTGAGGAGCTTCTCCGCCTCGTCGGTGCTGCCCAGCTTGAAGGCGCACACGCCGAGGCGGCACTTCGCTTCCGCCTGCGCGACCGGGTCGCGCGCCAGCCGCTGCGCGTCGGCCAGCAGCCGCTTGGCCTCCAGCGCCTCGCCGCGATCGACCAGCAGCATCGCCTTCTCCCCCAGCGCCCAGGCGCGCTCGGAATCGCTGATGCCGGGGCTGGCGAGGTAGGCGTCGAGCGACGCCTCGGCCGGCGCCCAGTCGCTGGTGGCGAGTTGGAGGTCGATCACCTTGCGTTGGAGCCGCATGGCGCGCGGCGGGTCCATCGCGATCGCCTGGCGGTACTGGCTGACCGCTTCGACCGGCTTCCCCAACCCTTCGTAGCTCTCGCCGAGCCGGCGGTGGATCTCGCCGGTCGGCTTGACGCCCTGCGCCAGCGCGATCTGAGTCTCTTCGATGACCCGGACCAGGCTCGCCTCGACGCGCTCGGCGCGGCCGTCGCCGCGCTGCTTCTGCTGCGCTTCCAGCGCCTCGCCCATCAGCAGGTGGACCTGCGCCTCCCCCTCGCGCGGCAGCTTCTCGGCGGCGGCGAGGCGCGACAGGCTCTCGAGGGCGGCGTCGGGACGATCGTTGCGGAGGTACTCGCGGGCGGGCGCGAGCTTCTGGTTCAAGGTGATCGCCGGCCGCGCGTCGAGGAAGAGCCAGGCGGCGCCGGCGTAGAGGGCGAGCGACAACAGCATGAGCGGCAGTTGCCAGACGTGAGCGAGCCGAAGGTGGGTGAGCCGGCGCGACGCGCCGCCGCCAGCAGTGGTCATGGCTTCCGTGCCTTTCCCCGCGATCGCGCCGCGCGCCCGGTTTCACGTGCGCGCGCCCGGCGTCGCGCCGCATCCTCTTCAGCCGGGCGCCCGATCCGATGTGCCGGACATCCGCTGCCGCGCCCCGGCATTCCGTTGCCGCAGCGCGAATCGGCCGCGGGACCAGCCCGTGTCCCACGGCCGGGGCGGATCGTACTTTTACTTTCTTCCAACGCAAGCCGGAAATGAACGGGCGGGGATTTTTATGGAGGCGCTGCGCGCGGTTTGCGGGCGCGGCGCGTGACGCATCGCACAGCACACCGATGGCAACGGATGCGCGTGACGCGCGCGGGGACGCACTCGGGGATGCATCGCGTTCGACTACAAGCGAAGCATCACGTCGGACCCGAGCCGCGCAGCGCCGCGTCAGGCGTAGCGTGTTCTCCTACGCGGTGTCGGCGAGAAGCCTCGCATCGGGATCGCGGGTCAGTACGTGACGCGAGTTCGCGCGGCGAACGCTCGCGCCCGTGCGGCGGCGGCCGCCGCTGTAGCGCCGCGCTGCGTGTCGCGCGCGTTACGCAGCGAACCTCGGATCAGACGGTGGCGTACTGCGAGGCGACGCTGACGAAGCGC